>CAZIVR010000144.1:0-7444 GCA_964542745.1 uncultured bacterium | reverse complement strand
GATGCGCCGCTCGCGGCGCGGTCGCCCGCACGCGCCCCCGGATCGCCGTCCGAGGGCTCGAGCACGCGCCCGCCCCACTCGCGCCGCGTCACGACACCGCGGGGCCGCGACTCGCCGCCCCGCCCGCCACGCGGTCCGCCGCGCCCGCGGTCGCGGTCGCCGCCCTCGCGGCCGCGTCCCGAGCCGGGCTCGGGGCGCTTCTTGTAGTCGAAGTCGGGCAGCGTCACGCGCGGGATCGAGCGCCCGAGGAAGCGCTCGATCTGCGCCACGTCCTTCTCTTCCTCCGGGCTCATCAGCGTGAAGGCGTCCCCCACCGCCTGCACCCGGCCGGTGCGGCCGATGCGGTGCACGTAGTCCTCCGGGGTGTGCGGCACGTCGTAGTTGATGACGTGCGAGATGTCGTCCACGTCGATGCCGCGCGAGGCGATGTCGGTGGCGACCAGGATCTGGATGCGCCCGCGCTTGAGCGCGGCGAGCGCCCGCTCGCGCTGGCTCTGCGAGCGGTCGCCGTGCAGGGCCGCGACGCTGTGGCCGCGCCGCTCGAGCTGGCGCATGAGGCGCTCGGCGCCGTGCTTGGTGCGCGTGAACACGATGGCGCTCCCCACGTCGGAGCGTTCCACGATCTCGTCGAGCAGTTCGGTCTTGAGGTGGCGCGGCACCGGGTAGATGGCCTGCGTGATGCCGGCGGCGGGGCGCGACGGCGGCGCGAGGTCGAGGCGCTGCGGGTCCTTGAGCGCCTCGCTGGCCACGCGGTTCAGCTCGGGCGGCATGGTCGCGGAGAACATCAGGGTCTGGCGCCGGGTGGGCAGCAGCTTCAGGATCCGGCGCAGGTCGGGGGCGAAGCCCATGTCCACCATGCGGTCGGCCTCGTCGAGCACCAGGATCTCGACGTCCTCGAGGCTCACGCTCTGGCGGCCGTGCAGGTCGAGCAGGCGGCCCGGGGTCGCGACCAGCAGTTCCACGCCCTCGTAGCGCAGCATCCGCTCCTGCGGGCCGATCGGCACCCCTCCGTACACCACCCCGGGGCGGATCCCGGTGAACCGGGCGTAGTCGCGGGCGTTGGTCTCGACCTGGGCCGCGAGCTCGCGGGTCGGCACCAGCACCAGCGCCCGGAGCGCCTCCCGTCCCTCGAGCAGCCGGGCCAGGATCGGCAGCACGAACGCGGCGGTCTTGCCGGTGCCGGTCTGCGCCGCGGCCACGAGGTCGTGGCCGGCGAGGACGATGGGGATGGCGCGCTGCTGGATCGGCGTGGGCTCGGAATAGCCGGCCGCGCGCACACCCTTGACGATGGGCGCGGGCAGGCCGAGACGGGCAAAAGGCACGGGACCTCCGGTGGATGCTCGGGACGGGAGTGACAGGCGCCCGCATCCTATCCCGCTGGCCCCGTTTCGCGCCACGTCCGCGGGGGGCGGGCCGGCCGTCCTGGAGAGCCTAGCCCCGGGCCAGCGCCGCGACGGCCTCGAGCGCCCGGTCCACGTCGCGCTCGTCGTTGACGAGGCTCGGCGCGAGCCGGACGTAGCTCACGGCGTAGGGGCTGGAGCTCGCCACCACCCGGCGCTCGACGAGCTTCGCGGCGGCCGCCTCCGGCGCGAGACCGCGGATCTCGAAGCACTGGATGCCGGCCGAGAGCGCGGGGTCGGACGGCGTGTGCACGGTGACTCCGGGGATCGCGGCCAGGCCGGCGCGGCAGCGCGCGTTGAGCTCGCGGATCCGGGCCGCCACCCGGGACGGCCCGATCGCCCGGTGCAGCTCGAAGGCGGCGCGCATGCCCCACTGGTGTTCGAACGCGTGGAAGCCTCCCGGCGTCATCTGGGCGGCGTTGACCGGCGGCAGCGGGCGCTGGGCGAGGATGCTCCCGTAGGACTCGAGGTCGGAGAAGTTCGGGACCACCGGGCGGACCAGCCGCCACCGATCGGCGCGCGCGAACAGGATTCCGGTCCCGCGCGGCGCGAAGATCCACTTGTGGGTCCCGGCGCAGAAGAAATCGGCGCCGAGGCCCGCGACGGGCTCGTCGCTGCAGCCGAAACCGTGGACGCCGTCCACCACCAGCACCAGGCGCCGGGCGTCGGCGCGCCCGCGGTTCGCCTCCTCGACCACGTCGGCGATGGCGCGGACCGGAAGCCGCACGCCCGTGCAGGAGTGCACCCAGGTGATTCCCAGCACCCGCGTCGAAGGGCGGATCGCGCGGCGCACCCGGTCCACGATCTCGGCGCGATCGGCTTCGGCCGCCCGGTCGTAGAGCGTGATCCGGCGCGTCGTGGCGCCGGCGCGCTCGGCGGCGAGCCGCGCCGCCTCGTGGTGCACGAAGTGGTCGTGGGTGGTGAGCAGGATCTCGTCCCCGGCCCGCAGCGACAGCCCCGCGTGGACCAGCGCCAGCCCGTGCGTGGTGTTCGGCACCAGCGCCACGTTGTCCGGCCCTCCCCCGCAATATTCGCCGGCGCTGCGGCGCACCTCCACCTCCACGCTCGCGCGCTCCGGATCGAAGAGCGAGTGCTCGACGCACAGCAGCGGGTTCTCGTCGAGGGCGCGCCGGTAGCGCTCGATCGCCTCGCGCACCGGCCGCGGGTGCGAGACCAGGAAGAACGCCGACAGGTGCGTCCATCCCGGCGCGAGCGGGAACAGCGCGCGAACGGCGGCCCAGTTCGAGAGATCGGGGGCCGGCGTGCGCGCGGCGCGCGGACGACCTTCGAGCGCGGCGAGCAGCCGTCCCGGGGCGAAGGCGGCGGCGGCCAGCGCGCCCCCGGCGGCGAGGAAGCCTCGGCGGTTCACGGTCATGGGAAATTCCTCCGCGCGCACGGTAGGACAGCCGCCGGCCCGGACACAACGGGAGCGGCGGCCCGGGCGGGACGCGCGCGCGCAAACCGGCTACGATGCCCGCCCCGCCGGCGGCCCGGGCACGCGGCCTCGGACCCCGCGGCGGCGCCTCCCGGAGCGCGTCCTCGATGCGGGTCCTCAAGTTCGGCGGCACCTCGGTGGGCCTTCCCGCCAACTTCGCGATCGCGACGCGGCTGGTGGCCGAGCGCGCGGCCGAGGGCCCCGTGGTGGTGGTGAGCGCGCTGTCCGGGGTCACGAACCTGCTCGTCGAGTATTGCCGCGAGCCCGGCGCGCGCGAGCGGCTGGCGCGGGAGATCGCGGACCGGCACCTCGGCTTCACGCTCGACGCCGGGCTCCCGGCCGCGTGCGGCGCGGAGGGGCTCGCGGCGTGGCACGCCGAGGACGCCGCGCACCGCGCGAACCCCGCGCCGCTCGCGGGCGAGGCGCGCGACCGCGTGCTCTCCCACGGCGAGCGGCTCGCGGCGGAGATCTTCGCGGGCGGCCTGCGGGCCCGCGGCGTGGACGCGGTCGCGGTCGAGGCCGGGCTCGCCGGCCTCGTCACCGACGAGGCGTTCGGGGCCGCGCACCCGCTCCCCGAGTCCGCGGCCCGGCTGCGGGCGGGGCTCGCCTCCCGCGCGCGGGTCCACGTGGTCACGGGCTTCCTCGGCCGCACGCTCGACGGGAGGATCACCACGCTCGGGCGCGGCGGTTCCGACTACAGCGCGGCGCTGATCGGCGCGGCGCTCGGGGCCGAGGAGATCCAGATCTGGACCGACACCAGCGGCATGCTGTCGGCCGACCCGCGCATCGTCCCCGAGGCGCGCCCGGTGCCGCGGCTCTCCTTCGCGGAGGCCAGCGAGCTCGCCTACTTCGGCGCCCGCGTGCTGCACCCCAAGACCCTGCTGCCCGCGATCGAACGCGACATCCCGGTGCGCATCCTCAACACCGGCGCGCCCGAGGATCCCGGCTCCCTGGTGGCGGCCGCCGCGGAACCCGCCGGGGACGCGTGGGGGGTCAAGTCCATCGCGAGCAAGAAGGGCATCACCGCGGTCACCGTGGTGTCGAGCCGCATGCTGCTCGCCCACGGATTCCTCGCGCGCGTCTTCGAAGTGTTCGGGCGGCATCACGTGGTCGTGGACCTCGTCACCACCTCCGAGGTCTCGATCTCGGTCACCGTGGACGACGACGCGCGGCTCGCGGCCGCGGTGGCCGAGCTCGAAGGCGTGGGCCGCGTCGAGGTGCGGCGCGGGCTCGCCGTCGTGGCCGTGGTCGGCGAGGGCGCGCCGCAGCGCGTCGGGCTGGCCGGCCACGTCTTCACGCTGGTGGGGGGCGTCGGCGTCGCGATCGAGATGATCTCGCAGGGCGCCTCGCGCGTGAACCTGTCGTTCGTGGTGCGGGAGGAGGAGTCCGACCGCGTGGTGCGCCTGCTCCACCGCGGGCTCGGGCTCGACGCCGAGCGCACGCCCGCCGCCGCGGACGCCGGCTACTCGAGGCGGTAGTTCGCGACGATCACCGTGATGTTGTCGCGCCCGCCCCCCGCGAGCGCGAGGTCCACGAGCGCCTGGCAGGCCTCGGCGCACCCCGGCCTCGACTTCATCACGGTGAGGATCTGCGCGTCGCTCGCCGTGTCGGTGAGCCCGTCCGAGCACAGCAGCAGCCGGTCGCCGTGCTCGAGGCGCAGGTGGTGCATGTCGCCCGAGAGTTCGTCGGTGGGCGCGCCGATCGCGCGGGTGAGCACGTGGCTCGCGTGATGGCCGGGCACCGCCTCCTGCGGGATGACCCCGAGGTCGGCGTATTGCTGCGCCACCGTGTGGTCCCGCGTGATCCGCTGCAGCCGGTCGCCCCGCAGCAGGAACGCCTTGGAGTCGCCGACGTGCAGCACGAACAGGTCGGCTCCCACCGTGTAGGCGCCCGTCAGCGTGGTTCCCATGCCCTCGAGCCGCGCGTCGCCGTCGGCCTGCGCCCGCAGCGCCGAGTGGACCGCCGCCAGGTAGGTCCGCGAACGGGCCAGCAGGCTCGTGATCTCCTGCTCGCGCGTCACGGGATCGTCGAGGTTCAGGGCCCAGCGCGGGGAGCGCAGGATCAGGCGGATGGCGTTGACGAGCGCCGAGCGGCTCGCCACCTCGCCCGCCAGGTGGCCGCCCATGCCGTCGGCCACCACCATGAGGTAGCCCGTGTCCTCGCTGCGCGTGGGGAGCTCGCTCTCGGGAATGTTGCTGAGCACGCGCTCGAGGTAGCGCACCAGCCGGAACACGACGAACGAGTCCTCGTTCGACTCGCGCACCAGCCCGCGGTGGCTGCGGGCGTCCACGTCGGCGTGCACGCGCGGGGGCCGCGGCCCCTGCTCGCCGCGGCGCGCTTCTCCCGCGGCGCGCGGCGTTTCGGATTCTGACGGGGACATCGCGGCGATCTCCCGGGGCGGGTCGGACGGCGGAGGCCATCCTAGACCCGTCCGGGGGGGCGGCTCAACATCCCTGATTTTCGTTGGGAAGCACCCGCCGGGGGAGCAGCCGCCTCCCCTACCGGTACAGGGTCTTGAGCCTTCCCCAGCTCGCGCCGCGCACCGGAACGGGCTCCTGCCAGATCCCGGTGATGGGCACCTCGCTGAAGGCCGCCCCCACCGCCGGGAGGCCGAGCGCGTCGCAGATCGTCCGCAACAGCGTGTAGTGGTAGACGCGCTGGTTGGAGACCACGCCGGGGATCACCCGCGAACCCACGATCGCGGTGAGGATGCGGTTCCCCTCGTTGTTGCTGTCGTCCTCGTCGTAGGTGATCACCACCACGCCGTTCGGTCCCACCGCCGAGAGCATCGCGGGCACGTTCTGCGAGAGCCACTGGTCGGCCTCGACGATCCCGCAGCCCGGCGTCGTGCTGTTGTGCGAATTGTGGCAGTTGTTGGGCACCACGAACGCGAGGTTCGGGAGCTGGTTGTTGGCGATGTCCACGGCGAGGTCGGTGTAGGGCCGCTCGTTCTGGTGGTTCAGGTTGGTGAAGTAGGTCCACGGCGCGTGCTTGCGCGTGTAGAGCCCGCTGGTGGCGTTGCCGTCGTACGAGCACGCCGTGCCGCCCACCACCGCGAGGTTCTCGGAGTAGGCCCGCCACGTCTTGCCGGCGGTCTCGCAGGCGTTGCCGAGGTTCGCGAATCCCCAAGGGCTCCCGGCCGCCGGGCAGTTGTTGTTGGTCACGTAGGTGTTGCCGGCCCACAGCGCGAAGTAGTTGGGCTGGGACGGGCGCACGACCGCGTAGGAGTTGGCGAGCGTGGCGCCCTGACCGCGGAAGGCCGCGGTGTAGGGAAGATTCGCGACCTGGCTGTAGCTCTTGTTCTCCATCACCACCACGATCACGTGGTCGAGGGCGGGAACCGGCTGGGCGAGGGCGGGGACGGCGAGCAGCGTGGAGAGCAGCAACAGCACGGGAATCGGTCGGGACACGGGCGCTCCGCGGATGGTGTGGTGTGAGGGGCCTTGGGGACGGAAGGGGTTTCCCCGCTCGAGCGGCCGGGAGCATAGCACGAGGCGCGGCGGCTATACTCCCCCGCCGCGCGTCCCCGCACGGGCGGCCGGGCGGAGCGACGCGAGCGAGGAGGCCCATGTACCGGGACCGCAAGGTGATCGTCATCATGCCCGCCTACAACTCGGGCCTCACCCTGCGCCGCACCTGGGACGAGGTGATGGCGCAGGAGTGCGTGGACGAGGTGGTCGTGGTGGACGACGCGAGCCGCGACGACACCGTGGCGATCGCCCGCTCGCTGCCGCGCACGCACGTCGAGACGCACCCGCGCAACCGCGGCTACGGCGCCAACCAGAAGACCTGCTACCGCATCGCGCTGGAACGCGGGGCGGGCATCGTCATCATGGTGCACCCCGACTACCAGTACACGCCGAAGCTGATCCCGGCGATGGTGAGCCTGATCGGGAGCGGGCTCTACCCCTGCGTGCTGGGCTCGCGCATCCTCGGGGGCAGCGCGTTGCGCGGCGGCATGCCGTGGTGGCGGCTGGTCTCGAACCGGGCGCTCACCGCGGCCGAGAACCTGCTGCTCGGCTCCAAGCTCTCGGAGTTCCACACCGGCTACCGCGCCTTCGCGGCCGAGCTGCTGGCGAGGCTGCCGCTCGAGCGGAACTCGGACGACTTCGTGTTCGACAACCAGGTGCTGGCGCAGGTCCTGTGGAGCGGGGCCACCGTCGCCGAGATCTCGTGCCCGACGCGCTACTTCGCGGAGGCCTCGTCCATCGGGTTCGGCCGCGCGGTGCGCTACGGGTTCGGCTGCCTGGGCACGGGGCTCGAGTATCGCCTGGCGTCGCTCGGCTGGGTGCCGTCGGCGCGCTTCCCGCGGGAACTTCGGGGCGGGCGGGATTCGGATCCCGCCGCCGGGAACTAGGATCCGGACGCGGGCTTCTTGCCGGCCTTTTCCATGGCCTTGCGCAGCGCGAGGGCCATCGGCGTCAGTTCCTCGCTGGCCGGCCGCGTCGAGACCGTGATCACCTTGTTGGACTCGCGCGAGCGGCGGGACTCCCCGCCGCGCTCTCCACCCTCGTCCCAGTCGCGCGCCTCGCGGTCCCGGTCGCGGCGGCCGCCGTCGTCGCGCGAGCGGCGCGAGCGGCGTCCCTCGGCGCCGCGCGCCTCGCCGCCC
>CAZIVR010000143.1:0-7560 GCA_964542745.1 uncultured bacterium | reverse complement strand
GATGCCGTCGGAGAGTCTAGCTCCATGTGTCTACGGAGAGGGGAAGCTTACGCCTCGTCCTGGCCGGGCCGGCCCGCGCCGACCTCGAGATCGCGGTCTTTGACGTGGCCGGGAAGCAGGTCCGAACTCTGGCTCACGCTCAAGAGCCCGGCGATGGTCGCGTATACTGGGACGGGTCGGACGACGATGGCCGGCGAGTCGGCCCCGGCGTCTACTTCGCTCGAATCCGAGCTGGCGGCCGGATCGAGTCGGTACGAATGGTCTTGCTGAGGTGAGGTTGGGCATGCGTGTCGTCCTGTTGGCGCTGATCCTCCTTCTTTCCTTTGCACTGGCAGCGAGAGGCAGCGTCGGGATGGAAGGGGCGGAGCGATTCGAGTTTTTCGCGTGGTTCACGAAGGCCCCAGCAAAGCCCGGCCAGTCTGGAACCCTTCGGGTTTCCATGCGCGGGGGCTACTCGGACAGCGTCAGAGGAGAGACCCGGATCGTGATCCCTTCGGGGATTGTGCTGGTAGCCGGCGATACGGTCCATCGCGCCCGGCCAGCTCTCCCAGAAGCGGAGTGGGAACTCGTGATCCAGCCGCTGGCGATCGGCCGCCATGAGATCCGCGCGTATCTGAGAATCGTTGATCTCGGAGGGCCGGTGGACGAGGGAGAGTTCATTCTGCCTTTGGAAGTGAAGGCGGACACCGTCCTCGTCGGCGGCTCGCAGACCATCCGAACGGAGCATGTTCGTGGAGCGCAGCGCTACCGATACGGTGGCGAGTACCTGGTCCCGATCGACGGCCCCGAGTACATCATGCAGGGCGATGTCGCGAGCAAGCCGAGGATCCTGCAACGCCAGTCCGCGGTGGACAGCCTGAGCCGCTCGACCTCCGCTGTGAGGATTCCTTTCGTCGTCTTCATCGACCGCGAGGGTCGCCTGCGGGACGCCCGACTTCGCGGTGGGAGCCGGAACATTCAAATTGAACGACTGGCCAGGGAAGCTCTGCAACGCTGGACTTTCACTCCGGCGACGACGAAGAGGGGCCAACCCGTTGATGACTGGCTCGAGGTGAGGGTGGAGGTTGTTCCGGCACGTTGACTCAGGGAATGCGCCGGCGTGATTCACATGCTCGATACTGGAGAGCCTCCACCAGGTGCATGGCGGTCACCCGATCTTCCCCGGCCAGGTAGGCGCGTCGTGCGTGCGACGCGAGCGGTGCGATGCGCCGCTCGAGCGGACATGCCGCTACGGTCTATGGCATCGGCGAGCAGGCCACGCCCTGCAGCATCAATTGAGCAGTTTTCGCGCGAGATAGCGGGCGGCCCTGCCCCGCTCATCGGGCCGGCGTCCCGTCGAGGAAGCCCTTCAATAACTCCGCCACCCGCTCCGGCTCCTCCTCGTGCGGCCAGTGGCCGGACCCCTCGAGCTCCACCACCCGGGCATGCGGCAGCGCTTCCCGCCAGCGGGCGAGTTGCCGGACCGGAAACGCCGGATCGCGCATGCCCCACACCACCAGCGCGGGCCGGTCGCGCAGACGGTCGCGCCGCCGCCACAGGGATTCGTAGTGCGCGCTCGAACCGGTGAGCGCGCGCGCCAGCGGCCAGAGCACGAGGCCGCGCGAGGCCGGGTCCGGGAAGCGCTCGAGCAGCGCGCGGTGGATTTCGGGCGTGAGCCTGCGCCGCTCGCCGTAGGCGGACGGCACGATCACGCGCAGCGAAAGGTTGGCGCGCCGGTAGAGGAATCTCCCGAGGGCGCTCCCGAGCAGGCGGCCGCCGCGCGCGTAGAAGGGATCCTCGGCGAGGCTCCACATCCAGGTGTTGATCACCACCAGCCGCGCCACCGGGCTCGCGTCGCGCAGCGCGAGCGGCAGCGCGATCGGTCCGCCGAAATCGTGGACCACGAGCGTGAAGCGGCCAAGCCCGAGCCGCTCCACGAACTCGGCCAGCACCTGGGCGTGCGCCTCGGGCGTGTAGGCGAAACCGGGAGGGCGATCCGAGAACCCGAAGCCGAGCAGGTCGGGGGCGACGCAGCGGCGCGACGGGGACAGCGCGCGCACCAGGTGGCGCCAGTCGAACGACCAGGTCGGCGTGCCGTGAACGAACAGCACGGGCTCGCCGTCGCCCTCGTCCAGGTACGAAAGCGCGCCGGCCGAGGTCTCGAGCCGGCGCGCTGCGAAGGGAAAGGACGCGGGGCGATTCCCGGCCGCGGCTCCGGGGACCGTGCCGCTCACGGCATGCGGACGACGCGCGCCTCGGCCTCCCCGCCGGACGCGCGCGCCCGGATGAAGTAGAGCCCGGCCGCGGCCGGAGCGCCGCGCTCGTCGCGGCCGTCCCAGCGCAGGGTGCGGGTGCCCGCGGCGGCGAAGCCGCGCTCCAGCGTGCGCACCCGGCGCCCGTGGACGTCGAACACGTCGGCGGCGAACGACCCCGCGAGCGGCAGCGCCAGCTCCACCGTCACGTCGCCGTGCGTGGGATTGGGACGCGGGGCGCCGAGGCGAACGGCCGCCGGCGAAGACCCGCGCGGCACCCCGACGAACGAGGTCGCGGCGTCGTAGGCGATCACGTCGTCCACCGCCGCCTCGACGATGTTGCCGGGCGTGCTGTCGGCGGCGGCGAAGCGGATCTTCATCTGGCTCGTGGGCGTGACGAAATCCGCGACGCGCACCGTCACCTCTTCCCAGTGGTTGTAGTAGCCGCCCCACAGGTTGCTCACCATCACCCAGTTCGTGCCGTTGTCGTTGCTGATCCAGACGCGGAAGTAGTCGTCGGTCTGGCCGTTCGAGTAGAACCAGCGCCAGTAGCCGAAGGTCGGCTCGGCCATGCCGGTCATGTCGAAGGCGCGCGAGGTGAGCGTGGTGCGGCCGTTGTCCACGTCCTGCTCGCCGATGCTTCCCGGGGTGGTGCCCTGCCCGGTCACGAAGCACATCTGCCCGGGGGCCGGGGTGCGGTCGAATTCCGGCTGCACGTCGCCGGGGATCGCGCCGTCCTCCTCGTGCCCTTCGTGCTCGAGCGACGGCCCGCCGCCGGCGAGCGCCTCGGCGCGGGCGAGGCGCCGCATCATCGCGGGCCCCGGCTGCGGCGCGCCCGTGCCCATCGGCTCGACCCGGACCCAGATGCCGCTGGTGGCGTTGTCTCCCGGCGCCCCCACCGTCCAGCCGCTGTTGGCCTCGAGGTCGTCGTAGTCGTCGGCCGGCACCAGGTGGAAGTCCTCGCCCGGGAACCCGGGCCCGATGTTCACGACCGCCTCGATCGGGGCGTAGCCCGGGCGGCGCACGCCGATCGCGTAGGTGTCGTGCGGCACGGCGCCGAAGTCGTAGTCCCCGAGGGCGTCGGTGTGGCCGTGCAGCTCCGTGTATTCGATGTCCACCTGCGCGTCGAGCAGCCCGGCCGACGTTCCCGCGTCCTTCACCCGGCCCGCCCAGTTCACGGTGGGCCTGGGGTTGAGCGTGAGCACGATCGTGTCGCGGAGCCCCGCGCTCACGAGCCGCGTCGCGCTCGCGTCGTAGTAGCCGAACTTCTTCGCCATCACCGTGTGCGAACCGGGATTGGGGGCGAACTGGATGATGCCGTCGGCCGGGGTGGTGAGCGAGTCGCCCTGGGTGGTGAGGTAGACCGTCACCCCGGCCGCGGGCGCGCCGCCCGCGTATTCGACCTTCGCGCGGATCACGCCGTAGTCGCGAACCGTGCGATACACGTAGAGGCCGGTCTGCATGTCGCTCGCGATCACCGTGCCCGAAGGGAAGTAGGGGCACACCTCCCACACCCCGAAGAACCCGCCCGAGAGCCCGGCGTACGAGTCGGCGCTCGCGAACTCGGCCGGGTGGAGCGGGTCGGCGATGTCGAGGACGCGGATGCCCTCCGTGTAGTTGGAGAGGTACAGCTCGCTCCCCATCACGTGCGCGTTGTGCACGATCGCTTTGGGGTTCGAGGTGATCCCGTTCTTCAGCACCGGGCTCGTGAGCGTCGTGATGTCGAAGATCTTGAGGGGCTCCCCGCCGGTTTCGTCGGTGACGTAGAGCGTGTTGCCGTCGCCGCTCGGCCACGCGTTGTGCGAGAACGCGCCCGCGTAGGTCCACGAGTGGATCTGGGTGGGTGCGGCCGGATTGGTGAAGTCGAGGACGCGCTGGATGCCGGCGTTGATGGACGACGCGTAGAGGCGGTTCCCGATCGGCACGCAGTCGTGCACGTAGTTGGTGCTCGACACCGGGATGGAGCCGCCCGGCCACCAGCTCAGCTGCACGGGCGCCACGGGATTGGCGAGCGAGAGGACGCGCATGCCGGTCGCCTGCCCGCTCGAGTTGTTGGTGCCGTTGCAGATGAGGAGCGCGCGGGCGGTGTCCACCGAGACCGTGTGCGAGCGCATGAAGTTCGTGGTGTAGGTCGCCACCAGCGCCGGCGCCTCGGGGTTGACCATGCTGATGATCTGGAGCCCCGCGCCCGTGCCGCTGCCCTCGCTCACCACGTAGATCCAGTTGCGGTACGACTTCATCTCGCGCCACAGCGAGGTGGGCCCGGGAATCAGTCCCACGCGGTAGGGCGCGGCGGGATTGGTGACGTTGTAGATCGCGGTCCCGTTCGAGTACGTGCCGATGATCGCGTATTCCCGCCCGTCGCCGTGGATGTAGGACCAGCAGGCCGAGTAGCCGTTGCCGGTGGAGGGGACCGGCGGGAACTCGTTCATGTTCGACTTGAAATCGAGGTTCCGGGTGACCGGCACGGCCGTGGCGGAGCCGGCCAGCAGCGCCGCGGCGGCGAGCGCCGCCAGCCCGAGGGCGGCGCCGCGTCCCGCGAATCGCGCGAACCGGGAAGATGCGCGCGCCCCGGAGGGGAGGCGGGGCAGGGGGCGGGGCGGCGTCACCAGGGTTCGAACGGGCGTCATGATGCGGGTCCTCGGGGTCGAAGGGGCGCCGCGCCGGGGCTGCGCGAATGCGGGTTCCGGCGGTTCCGGGCCCGGGAAGCATAGCCCGGCGGGGCCGGTCTCGGCTAGACTTCGCGCGCTTCCCCGATCGGCCCGACCGGGCACGAACCCTCCGGAGCTCCCATGACGTTCCCGCTGCACCGCCCCGCCGCGCGCCGGGCGTTCGCGCTGGCCCTGCTGCTGGCGCTCGCGGCCCCGGCCTGCTCGAAGCGCCCCTCGGCGCCCACGGTGCCCGGCCCGACCCGTTTCGTGGTGTTCGCGAGCGATCGCGGACGCGCCACGGGCAGCACCCGGATCTACTTCGCCACGCTCGACGGCGCCGGCGCCTCGCAGATCGCGCCGCGCTCCGGCGCGGGGCTGGTGGACCGCCACCCGAGCATCTCGCAGGACGGGCGCCTGCTCTGCTACCAGTCGGGCCCGGGGCGCGCCGGCAGCCAGGACGTGCTGATCTTCAACCGCTCGAACAACAGCCTGCGGGACGACGACGAACTCAACACCGACTTCGACGAGATCGATCCCCAGATCTCGCTCGACGGCACCAAGGTGGTGTTCACCCGCGACTCCCTCGGCATCAAGTACGTGCGGTTCTACGACCTCGTCGCCCGGCGCCTGATCCCGCTCCCCGACCTCGCGGCACCCGGCTTCAGCGACTGGGAGCCCGCGGTGGACGCGCTCGGCCGCGTGATCGCCTTCACGACCAACCGCAACGGCCACGACGACGTGATGGTGTACCGGCTCAACACGCTGGCGGTGGACGGCGCCTCGGCGCTCCAGTCCCCGGAGAGCGACGTGGAGCCCGCGGTCTCGTCGGACGGACGCTACGTGGCCTTCGCCTCGAACCGCCCGGGCGCGGGCGGCTACGACCTCTACCTCTTCGATCTCAGCAACGGGCTGCTCGTGACGCTCCCCGGGAGCACCAACACGTCGTCGGTGGAACGCGATCCCACGGTGAGCAGCGACGGCAGCATCCTCATTTTCGTCTCGGACCGCCCGAACGGCGCGGGCGGGATGGATCTCTGGAACCTGAACCGGATCGCCGCCGTGTTCTCGCAGCCGGCCGGCGAGATCAGCCCGCAGGACGACCTCCAGCCGTTCCTCGTCTGGCCCTGAGGGCAGGGGGCCGCGCGCTGGGCGGGAGCCCCGCCGCCCGCTAGTCTCGCGTCATGTCCCTCTCCCGCCGCCGGTTCCTGAGCGCCGCGGCCGCGGCCTCGGCCGGCGCGCTCTCGTCCGGCGCGCTCGAAGCGCTGTTCGCCCGCGCGGCCCGCGCGCAGGGCGCCCGGGCCCGCGGCGTGGCGGACGGCCGAAGCTGGCGGGCCGGGGGCTACGGCCCGCTCGTCGCCGACCCCGCCGGCCTGCTCGACCTGCCGGCGGGCTTCCGTTACCGCGCGTTCTCGACCGCGAAGCGCGGCACCACGTCGGACGAGCGCTTCAGCCGGAAGCTCGCGAATGGCGACCCGGTGCCCTGCATGCACGACGGCATGGGCGCCTTCGCGGGCCCCCCGGGGATCACCGTGCTCGTGCGAAACCACGAGGTGGACCTGAAGCACGCGCCGGGCGTGGACCCGAAGCGCGCGCGCCCCTACGACCGGCTCACCGGCGGCGGCACCACCACGCTGTGGGTGGACCGGGACCGCAACGTGACGCGCTCGTTCGCGAGCCTCTCGGGCACGTCGCGCAACTGCGCGGGCGGGGTCACGCCGTGGGGCACCTGGCTCACCTGCGAGGAGTGCACCTACCTGCCGGGGGAGCCGGACCCCGTCAACCACGACCGCACGCCGCTCGTGTCGAAGCGCCACGGCTACGTGTTCGAGGTGGACGCCCGCGCCGAGGGCCTCGTGGACCCGAAGCCGCTCGTGGCGATGGGCCGCTTCTACCACGAGGCGTGCGCCGTGGATCCCGCGACCGGCTTCGTGTACCTGACCGAGGACCGCAACGACGGCGCGCTCTACCGATTCCGGCCCGCGGTGCTGGAGGGCGGGAAGCGAACGCCGGCGGAAATGCGCCCCGGCGACCTCGCGAAGGGCGGCGCGCTCGAGGCGCTGCGCATCCTCGGCACCCCGCAGGCGCGCACCCAGAACTGGGACGACCCGACCGCGTTCACCCCCGGCCGGCGCTGGCGGGTCGCGTGGGTGCCGGTCCCCAACGTGGACCCCGACATGGACATGGAGCGCGACCCGCGCGACGAGGAGCACGACCCGCTGAAGCGGCGCGCGCGCACCGCGTCGGGCTCGGTGCGCGGGCAGGCGTTCGCGGCGGGTGCCGCGCAGTTCGCGCGGGTCGAGGGCATCGCCTACGGGGCGGGGGCGCTCTACTGGTGCTGCACCAACGGCGGCCCGGCGGGCGCCGGGCAGGTCTGGAAGCTCGATCCCGCGCGCGGCGAGCTGTCGCTGGTCGTGGAGCCCGACGACGCCACGATCCTCGACGGCCCCGACAACCTGGTGGTGGCCCCGAACGGCGACCTGATCGTGTGCGAGGACGGCACCGACGACGACTACGTGGTGGGCATCACGCCCGCCGGCAGGCTCTACCGGCTCGCGCGGAACGCCACCGGCCCGGTCGAGTTCGCGGGCGCGTGCTTCTCGCCGGACGGCGCGACGCTGTTCGTCAACGTGCAGGACCCCGGCATCACGTTCGCGGTGTGGGGCCCGTGGGGGGAGCGG
>CAZIVR010000142.1:0-7604 GCA_964542745.1 uncultured bacterium | reverse complement strand
CGACTTCTCGCGCTGGTACAACGAGGTGGTGCGCAAGGCGCAGCTCGCCGACTACACGCCGGTGCGCGGCTCGATGGTCATCCGCCCGTACGGCTTCGCGCTGTGGGAGAACATGCAGCGCCTGCTGGACGACCGCATCAAGGCCACCGGGCACCAGAACGCCTACTTCCCGCTGCTGATCCCGGAGAGCCTGCTGGCGCTCGAGGCCGAGCACGTCGAGGGGTTCGCCCCGCAGGTGGCGTGGGTGACCCACGGCGGCAACGACAAGCTCGAGGAGCGCTACTGCATCCGGCCCACCAGCGAGGCCATCATCGGCCACATGTACTCGCGCTGGATCGAGTCGTACCGGGACCTTCCGGTGCTCATCAACCAGTGGGCGAACGTGATGCGCTGGGAGAAGGTGACGCGGCTCTTCCTGCGCACCGCGGAGTTCCTGTGGCAGGAGGGGCACACCGCCCACGCCACCGACGCCGAGGCGCAGGAGGAAGTGCTGCGCATGCTCGAGGTCTACCGCGACTTCGTCGAGACCGAGCTGGCGATGCCGGTGTGGCCGGGGAAGAAGAGCGACGCGGAGAAGTTCGCGGGCGCGTCCGCCACCTACTCGATCGAGGCGCTGATGCGGGACGGGAAGGCGCTGCAGGCCGGCACCTCGCACCACCTCGGCCAGCACTTCGCGAAGGTCTTCGACATCACGTTCCAGGACGAGCAGGGGGCGCGCCAGCACGTTCACCAGACCTCGTGGGGCGTCTCGACGCGGCTGATCGGCGGGCTGGTGATGACGCACGGGGACGACCAGGGCCTCAAGCTGCCCCCGAACGTGGCGCCGATCCAGGCCGTGCTCGTGCCGATCTGGCGGAAGCCGGAGGAGCGCGCGTCGGTGCTCGAGTTCGTGGAGAAGGTGCGCGAGGCGCTGAAGGGCCGCGTCCGGCTGCACGTGGACGCGCGCGACCAGTACACGCCGGGTTGGAAGTACAACGAGTACGAGCTGCGCGGCGTGCCGGTCCGCCTCGAGGTGGGCCCGCGCGACGTGGCGAACGCCGCGGTCATGAGCGTGCGCCGCACCGACCGCGCCAAGGAGTCCATCCCGCTCGCGAACCTCGCCGACCGCCTGCCGCGGCTGCTCGCCGAGGTGCAGGCCTCGCTCTTCGACGCGGCCTCCCGGTTCCGCGACGAGAACACCGCGTGGGCCGCGAGCGTCGCGGAGGCCGAAGCCCACTTCGCGTCCCGCCGCGGGTACGTGGCGATGGCGTGGGACGGCGACGCGGCCCTCGAGGCCGAGATGAAGAACCGCACGATGGCCACGCTCCGCTGCGTGCCGCTCGACCAGTCCCGCTTCCGCGACGCCGCCGGCGGACGGCCGTGGGCGCTGTTCGCGCGCGCCTACTGATCGGCCTCCCGGTTCCCGGCCCCGAGGCGGCCGTCGCCCGGCGCGGGACGGACCGGGGAGCGCACGGCGTTCGATGGAACGGATCCTGATCCGGCTTCCCAACTGGCTCGGCGACGGCCTCATGGCGAGGCCGCTGCTCCACGCGCTGCTCGCCGGAGTTCCGGCGGCGCGCGTGCTGGCGATCGGCCCGGAAGGGTTGCTCGAGCTGGTGCGCGCCGATCACCCGGGGCTCGAGACGCGCCCGTGGCCGCGCGAGCGCGCCGGGCGCGCCGCGCTGCTTCGCGAACTGCGCGGCGCGGCCGCGGATCTCGCGCTGGTGCTGCCGCCCTCGTTCTCGAGCGCGTGGTTCGCCTTCCTCGCGCGCGCCCGCGAGCGGGTGGGCTTCGCCTCCGAGGGGCGCTCGCCGCTCCTCACCCGGGCCGTGCGCCGGGGCCCCCGGGGCGATCGGCACCTCAGCGAGGAGTACCTCGCGCTCGGCGAGGCGGCGGAGGTGGTGCGCGGGACGCGGGCGCTCCCGCCGCTCGCGGTGGCGCCGGAGTGGCGCGAGCGGGCGCTCGCCCTGCTCGGGAACGGCGTCCCGGAGGGCGGAGGCTTCGCGGTGCTCGCGCCGGGGGCCGCCTACGGTCCGGCCAAGCGCTGGCCGGCGGAGCGATTCGCCGAGGTGGGCGACGCGCTCGCCGCGCGCGGCCACGCGCTGGCGCTGTGCGGCGGGGCCGCGGACGCGGCGGCCTGCGAGGAAACCGCGCGGCGGCTTCGCGCTCCGGTCCTGCGCCTGTGGGGCCGCACCTCGACGGGGGCGCTGGCGGCCCTGTGCGCCGCGGCGCGCGTGGTGGTCAGCAACGATTCGGGGCTGGCGCACGTCGCGGCGGCGGTCGGAGCACCGACCGTGGTGGTGTTCGGCTCGACCAGCAGCGCGTGGAGCGCGCCGCTCGGTGCGCGCGTGAAGGTGGTGCAGCGGGCGCCGGCGTGCTCTCCGTGCTTCCGCAGGACCTGCGCGATCGGCTACGGATGCCTCGCCGGGGTCCCGGCCGCGGCGGTGCTGGGCGCGGCCCGGGAACTGGCGGCGTGAGGCTGCTGGTCGAGGGCGCGAGCGCACGGGCCCACCCGCGGCTGCGGGCGGCGGCGCTCGGGCTCGCCCTGCGCGGGCACGACGTGGCGTGGATGGGGCCGGGTCTCGAGGCGGCCGCGGCGGAGGCGCCGGTGCGCGCGCCGGGACGGGGCGACGCGGGCGGACCCTTCGAGGTGGCGATCGGCGCCGGGCGGCCGCTGCCGGCGGTGCGGCGCGGCTGGCTGGCCGGCGCCGGGAGCCTGGTGCTCGCGCTGGACGAGCGGGGGCCGCACGACTGGAGCGCTCTCGACCGCTGGGCCTGGCAGTCGCTCGCCGGCTTCGCCCTCGCCGAACCCGGGCGCGCGGCGGATCTCGGGGAACGGCCGGGGCCGCTCGCGCTCGATCGCGTGGGACTGTGGTCCGACGATCCGCCGCCCGCGGCCCCGGCGGCCGAGCACCCCGACTGCGAGATCCTCGAGCGCGCCTGCGAGCGGATCCGGGCCCGGCGGCGCAGCGCGGCGCCCCGGCCCGCGGTGTTTCTCGACCGCGACGGCACGCTGATCCACGAGGCCGGCTACCTGTCGGATCCCGACGGGGTTCGCCTGCTGGAAGGCGTGCCGGCGGCGCTCGCGCGGCTCAAGGCCGCCGGGTTCGCGCTGGTCGTGATCTCGAACCAGGCGGGCGTGGGCCGCGGCTACTATCCGATCGCCCGGGCCCACGCGGTCATGGCCCGCCTGCGCCGGCTGCTGCGCGAGCGGGGCGTGGAGCCGGACGGGATCTACTTCTGCCCGCACGCGCCGGACGCGGGCTGCGCCTGCCGAAAGCCGGGAACCGAGCTGCTGGAGCGCGCCGCGGAGGATCATGGCCTCGCGCTGCGCGCCTCGGCCATGATCGGGGACAAGCGCCTCGACGTGGAGGCCGGCCGCCGCGCGGGATGCCGCGCGGTGCTGGTGCGGACCGGCTACGGGCGCGAGGAGGAGCGGGAACTCGGCGGCGCGGCGCCGGGCGCGGGGCCGGACTGGATCGCCGACGACCTGGGCGCCGCGGCGGCGTGGCTGCTGGAGGCGCCGGAGCGCGCCTGAATCAGCGTTCCAGGGCCAGCGTGTAGGAGGCGCCGTCGGCGCCGGCCCGGTAGAGGAGGCGATAGCCCGGGAAGCGCCGCTGCCCGTCGGAGATCCAGCGCGCCTCCACCAGATCCTCGAGCCGCGGGGGATAGCTGCCGTGCTCCCTCCGGTAGAGGTCGAGCGCGAAGCGGAGATCGCGTTCCTGCGCCGCGGCGAACACGTCGTGGCTCGGGAGCGCCGGCGGGGAGGACGCGACGCGGTCGCCCGCGAAGCGGAGGCCGAGCGCGCTCGCCGCGATCGCCGCCGCCAGCGCCAGCTCGCGTGCCAGCTGGCCCGCGGCCGGAACGCGTCGGTCGGCGTGCTCGGCGGCCGGGGCCGCGGGAGCGACGCCCGGATCCCGGCGCCCGGTGACCTCGATCCACTTCTCGTCCAGCATCCGGAACAGGGCCTCGTAGGCCTCGTACTCGGACAGCGGAGCGGCCTCGACGATCTCCTGCACGGTGTGCTGGCCGTCGATGATCCCGAACAGTTCGCGCTCCTCCTCGGAGAGCGGCTCGTTGGGATCGGGAAGGTCGCGGACGCCGAGCAGCTGGTAGGGGTCGCGGAAGACCTGCACGAAGCGCTTCTGCTCGTCCACGCGCCGGGCGGCTTCGATCATGGCGCCCTCGATGCTGAGGCGGACGATCGGCGGGGCGTTCCAGCGGGTGTGCGGGTCGAAGCGGTAGGTGCCGTCCTCCCAGCGCACGAGGCGCGTCAGGTCGTCGAGGATCTGCCGCTCGACGTACCCCGCCAGCTCGTCGGCCTCGAGGTAGCGCCCGTTGAGGAGCAGGTCCTCGAGCTCGCGCTGCGACTCGCGCTGGATGGTGAGGATGCCGCGGTACTGTTCCTCGGAGAGGCGGTGCACCTTGCGGAGGAACAGGAGGAGCGGGTCGTCCTTCTGGAGCCCCGGATTCCGGGTCGAGATGATCCGGCCCTCGAGGGTGTAGAGGACGGCGCGCTCGGTGTTCCACTCCATGGTGAGGCAGCCGGTTTTCTTCTGGCTTCCCACCAGCTGGAGGATCTCGGTGGCCGAAAAGTCGCGGAGGTTGCCCTGCAGCGCCATGGTCGCTCCTACGCGGCTTCCGAGAAGGGAGCGCGGCTGGTGGACTGGGTGACCCGGCTGCGGACCGGGGCGGCGAGCCCCGCCGCCTGGGCCTTGCGGCGGGCGAGCACGCGGAAGTAGCCGAGCACCGACCACGCGTAGATCACGATCCAGCCGGTGGCCTGGAGCTGCCACGGCAGCCCGGCGGGGGCGACGGCCAGTCGGGGCTCGAAGGCGAAGGCCTGGAGCTCCCCGAACGCGGGCGCGAGCAGGGCCATGGTGGCGGTGAGGAGCAGCAGCGGCGAGAACACGCGCCGCATGTGGAGCAGCCCGAGCCCCGGGACGAGCGCGGCCTGCGCGGCGCGCACCCCGTCGTCGAGGCGCTCGAGCCGGCGGCGGCGCTGGACCAGCAGCAGGCGGGCGAAGTCGGGGCTCTCGGCCCGCGCCTCGGCGGCGACGCACTCGGGGCACAGCGCGCGCTCGCGGCGGCGCTCGGCGCAGCGCCGGCACACCACGCGATCGCAGTTGCTGCACGCCCGCAGCGGCAGCGCGGCGTGCAGGCGCAGGCCCGCGACCAGCCCGCCGGCGAGCGCCAGCAGGGCCGCGGCGCTGAAGAGCCATCCACGGGTCTCGAGGCGCTGCCGCCACGCGGGGGGCAGGGCGCCGCGTCCCGAACGGTCCGTGCGGGCGCTGGCCACCGCGTTCCAGAGCCGGGCGGGGGCGATCCAGCCTTCCACCAGCGGCAGGGTGCCGTCCTCGGTGGCCTGGGCCTGCGTGCCCTTCACCATCTCGAAGTCGAGCGCCGAGGCGCGCGAGAGCGCGTCGGTCGCGGCCCGGTAGTCGAAGCGCTGGGTGTGGACCTGGGCCTGGTTGAACCACGCGGCGGCGTTGTCGGGGCGCGCGGCGGTGGCCTCCACGAAGCGGGCGAGCGCCTCGTCGTGCCGGCCGAGCATCAGCAGCGTGCATCCCAGATTGTTGAGGACGCGGTCGTCGCCGGGCCACAGCGCCAGCGCCTTGCGGTAATGGGCCTCGGCCAGGTCGAGCCGGCCGGTGCGGCGGGCCGCCCAGCCGGCCGCGAACTGCAGGTAGGGATTGCCGGGCTCCCGGCGGGCCAGGTCCGAGAGCTCCGCGGCGCGCTCGGCGGTGAGGGGCTCGGACTCCACGAGCGCCACCCCGTGCAGGGGCGGGCGGCTCGGGTCGAGCGGCAGCGTCAGCCGGTCGAGGACCCCGCCGAGGAGCGGAAAGGAAACGGCCGCCACCGCCAGCGACACGAGCACGAAGCGCTCGCGGGCGCGCAGCTGGGGCCAGCACCAGCCGAGCAGGCCGAGCGCGGGGAGGGTGAAGCCGAAGCCGACGGTGAAGGGCAGCACCAGCAGCGCCCACGACCACAGTCGCGCGCTGCGGCGGCTCACGAATCGGGACAGCGCCTCGCTCCATCCGTGGCGGAGCTGCTCCTGGCGCGTCACGAGGATCAGCAGCGCGGTCGCGAGGAGTCCGAGGAACAGGGCCTGGAGCAGCGCGTAGAGCCCGTTGGCCGCGAGCGAGAGTTGGAGCATGAAGTTCCGGCGGGCGAGGTCGAGCACCGTGGCGTAGCGGAGCAGCGCCTGGCTCGGTTCGGAGAGGAGGCTCCACTCCGCGAGGGTGAGGTGCGGCGCGAGATAGCCGGGATCGAGCTCGGCGGCCCCGCGCACCATGCGCACGGCCTCGGCGGCGTTGCCGGACTCGCGAAGCAGCACGCCGCGACGGTGGAAGACGCGGGCCTCGAGCGGGAGCGCGGCGATGTGCCTGCGGTTCTTGTAGTCGAGCCACGCGGGGAGGTCGGCGAGGTTGTCGGGCGCGGCGGCCGCGGCCTGCGGCGGCGCGTGGGACTCCGCGCGCGGTTCGGGCGTCTCGGGGAGGACCGCCGTCGCCGCGGAGGGCGGCGGCTCGGGCGCCGCCGCTTCGGCGGGCACGGCCTCGTTCGTGGGGGGCTCGGGCTCGGCGTGCGCGGGAGCGGCGGCGAGTCCGAGCGCGAAGCAGAGCGCCGCGGCCGTGCGCGGCCAGCGGAACGCGCGGCGATTCCGCGGCGGCGGGGCCTGCGGCATCGGTCGCGAATCAGCCATTCGGGCCCGGGCTCGTCCCTGGCGCATGTGCATGCCGTGCCATCCCTTGACAGTGTCCGAGGGCCAACCTAGCGTGCAGCGGGTTCGCGGTCGTTATCGGCCCCGCCCCGGCCCGACTTGATGCCTCGATCGGCGGGCGCGGGCCACGTTCCGGCCCGGCGCGGCCGCCGGACCCCACCCCGATCCGCTCGGAGAACTCCCGCATGGAACCCAGCGCTCCGCCCGCCGAAGCGCCGTGGATTCGCGTCGCCGATGCCCCCGGTTTCGCCGGCCGGCAGGTCGAGGTCCGCGGCTGGATCTCCCATCGCCGCTCGAGCGGCAAGGTGCAGTTCCTGGTGGTCCGGGACGGCTCCGGGGTCCTGCAGTGCGTGGCCGGGGTGCGGGATCTCCCCCCCGAGCAGTGGGAGGCCTGCTCGCAACTCGGGCAGGAGTCCGCGGTGCGGGTGCGTGGGGAACTGCGCGCCGACGCCCGAGCCCCGGGCGGCGTGGAACTGGGACTCGCGTCGGTCGAGGTGGTGCACCGCACCGAGGACTACCCGATCACGCCCAAGGAGCACGGCACCGAGTTCCTGATGGACCACCGGCACCTGTGGCTGCGCTCGACGCGCCAGCAGGCCGCGCTGCGGGTGAGGGCCGAGGTGATCCGCGCCTTCCGCGACTTCATGGACGGCGAGGGATTCCTGCTGGTGGACGCCCCGATCTTCACGCCGAGCGCCTGCGAGGGCACCACCACCCTGTTCGAGACGCAGTACTTCGACGACAAGGCCTACCTGACGCAGAGCGGCCAGCTCTACGAGGAGGCCGCGGCGATGGCGTTCGGGAGGGTCTACTGCTTCGGCCCCGCGTTCCGGGCCGAGAAGAGCAAGACCCGCCGGCACCTGATCGAGTTCTGGATGATGGAGCCCGAGTGGGCGTTCGCCAC
>CAZIVR010000141.1:0-7685 GCA_964542745.1 uncultured bacterium | reverse complement strand
TGATCGGGTTGCGGTAGCGGAACTCCGAGGCGTACTCGACCTCGACCGGGATGCGGGCGTGCTCCTCGATCATGTACTCGCCGATCAGCGCCGAGTGCCACGAGGTGCCGCAGCCGAGGATGATCACCCGCTGGATCGCGAGCATCTCCTCGGGCGTCATGTTGAGCCCGCCGAGCCGCGCCAGTCCCTCCGACAGGTCGAGGTGGCCGCGCAGCGAATTGCGCACCGACTCCGGCTGCTCGCAGATCTCCTTGAGCATGAAGTGGTCGTAGCCGCCCTTTTCGATCTGGGCGAGGTCCCAGTCCACCTCGTGCACCGCCTTGTCCACCTTCTGGTGCTCGATGGTGGCGGTGTGGAACCCGTCGGGCGACAGCACGGCCATCTCGCCGTCGTCGAGGTACACCACCTGCCGGGTGTGCTCGACGATGGGCGACACGTCGGAGGCCAGGAAGTACTCGCCGTCGGCGATCCCGACCACCATCGGGCTGCCCTTGCGAGCCCCCACCACCGTGCCCGGCTCGCCGTCATACATGACCGCGATGCCGTAGGTGCCTTCCACCTGCCGGAGCGCCTCACCCACCGCGCGCTCCAGGTTCAGCCCCTTGGCGATGTACTTCTCCACCAGGTGGGTCAGCACCTCGGTGTCGGTCTCGGTGCGGAAGCGGTGGCCTTCGGACTCCAGCGCGCGCTTGATCGCGCGGTAGTTCTCGATGATGCCGTTGTGCACCAGCGCGAGCCGCCCGTGGGTGTCGCTGTGCGGGTGCGCGTTCACGTCGTTGGGCTCGCCGTGGGTGGCCCAGCGCGTGTGGGCGATCCCCGCGGTTCCCGACGGGGGCTTCGTGCCGAGCCGGCGCTCGAGTTCGCGGATCTTGCCGGCGGCCTTCACCACCTGCAGCCCGCCGTTCTGCTGGATCGCCACGCCGGCCGAATCGTAGCCGCGGTACTCGAGGCGCTTGAGGCCCTCGATCAGGATCGGCAGGCAGGACCGCGTGCCGACGTAACCCACGATGCCGCACATTGGCTCAGACCTCCGCGCGCGAGGCGCTCACCGCTCGCCGCGCCGCATCCACCAGTTCGTTCGTCCGCGCCTCGGTCGGGGACTCCGCGATCACCCGTACCACCGGTTCGGTGCCCGACGCCCTCACGTGCACCCACTCGTCGCCGCGGTCGAACCTCAGGCCGTCGGCCTCGTCGAGCCGGTGCGAGCCGAAGGCGGCCCGCAGCCTGCCGGCGGCGGTCTCCCACGGCTCCTCGGAACGCTCGAGCTTCACCTTCACCATGCGGTACGAAGGCAATTCCCCGGCCAGCGCGCGGAGGGAGCGCCCGCTCGCGGCCATCGCCTGCGACACCAGCGCCACGGCGACCAGCCCGTCGCGCCCGAAGTGGGCCGCCGGCAAGATCATGCCGCCGTTGCCCTCTCCGCCCGCCACCGCGCCCAGCGCGCGCATGCGGGCCACCACATGGGCCTCCCCGACCGGCGTCCGGTGCAGGGGCACCCCGAAAGTGTCGCAAACGGCGTCGAGGATACGGGAGGTCGAAAGGTTTGTCACCACCGGGCCCCGCTCCGCCTGGAGCGCCACCCGGGTCCCGAGCGCCACCGTGTACTCCTCGCCGAGCGGCACGCCGTCCGCGTCCACGAACGCGGCGCGGTCGGCGTCCGGGTCGAGCGCGACCCCGAAGTCGGCGCCCGCCTCGCGCACCGCCGCGCCGAGCGCGCCGAGGTGCTCGGGCAGCGGCTCGAGCTCGCGCGTGAACGCGCCGTTCGGCTCGCAGTCGAGCTCGACCACCGTGGCCCCGAGCGCCCGCAGCAGGCGCGGCACCGCGACGCCTCCCACGCTCGCGCAGCCGTCCACCACCGCCCGCAGCCTGCGCGCGCGGATCCGCTCCGGCTCGAGATGCCGCAGGCCGAGCACGCGCTCGAGGTGCCAGTCGAGCGCCCCCGGTTCCTCGCGCACGCCGCCGAGCGAGTCGAAGGCCGCCCACAGGTCGCGTTCCTCCTCGAAGCGCCGGCGCACCGCCTGGCCCTCCTCGGGCCCGAGGAACTCGCCGCGGGCCGACAGGAACTTGAGCGCGTTCCACGGCGCCGGATTGTGGCTCGCGGTGAGGATGATCCCTCCCGAGGCGCCGAGGTGTTCGACCGCGAGTTGGGTCGCCGGGGTCGTCGCGAGCCCGAGGTCCACCACGTCGCGTCCCGCGGCCGTGACGCCGGCCGCCACCGCGCGCAGCACCATGGGTCCCGAAACGCGCGCGTCCCGCCCGACCACGATCGGGCCCGGCGCCATCTCGCGCGCGAACGCGGCCGAGAAGCGCGCGATCATCGGCGGGGTCAGCGACCGGCCGACGATGCCGCGGATGCCGGCCACGCTGATCATGAGAGGTGCGGATCGGGAGTCGCTCATCGCGCGGCACCATACGCGAGCCGCGCGGGCGCGGACAACGCGCGCCGGGCGGGCGAACCGGGCGCCGGGCCCGCGGTCCCCCGGGGCGATCCCGGCCACCCCGGCGGCCAGACTCTGCCCGGCGCGCCGGCGGCCGGCCTCGACCCACGCGCCGCCAGGACCATGCCGTTTCGGCGGTTGACATCCGCCCGCCCCGTGGCACGGCCGATGCAGCCTCGCTCCCTCCGTCGGGCGCGCCCGCCGGCGGGAATCCGCCGGTCCCCTCGCTCCCGAGCGCGGAAAGGAGCCCTGCGATGTGGATCCTCAAGCTCTCGATGACGACGCTGTGGATGGCGGGCATGGTGGCGGGCTGGACGCTGGGCGGGGTGCTGCACCTGCTCGCGCTCGCGGTGGTGGCGCTGGTGTTCGTCGAGGAGACCCCGTTCGAAAAGAAGCTCGGCCGCCTCCGCTTCGATCGGCCTCAGCGGTTCCTCTCGCGGAACATCACCCACGTCTCGAGCTCGGCCGCCACGCGGGCGTGGCCGATCACGCGGTAGCCGAACCGTTCGTAGAGCGCCACGTTGGGCGGGTGCTCGGTCGTGAGGCCGACGCCCGCCGACTCCGGATCGCTGGCGGCGACCTCGTGCACCGCCTCGAGCAGCGCGCGTGCGATGCCGCGTCCCTGCCAGCCGCGGGACACGCCGATCATGTTGAGGTGGTGGTGCGGCGGCGCGGGCTCGAAGGCGCGCGCGGCGGCCGAGAAAGCCTCGTAGCGCGCGCGGGCCGCCGCCCCCAGTTCCTCCCAGAGCCGCTCGCGCCAGTCCGCGAAGGCCGCGGACGCCGCGGGCTCAGCGGGCCGCGTCATCGCCGCGACGCCCACCAGCCGCCCCTCCCGATCCCGGAGCCCGAGCACCGGGCCCCCGCGCGCGAAGCGCGCACGCACGAACAGCCCGATCAGGCGGGCGAGCCGCGCCCGGTAGTCCCCCGAGGGGCCGAGCACGAAGCGCATCACCGGATAGTCCCGGAACGCGTCGGCGAGGACCGCCGCGGCCTCGTCGGCCGACGCCTCGCCCGGCGCGATAGCGCCGACCCGCTCGAGATCCCCGCTCACGGTGCGCCGCCGCCCGTGCGGTTCCGCCCTACCGGAGCCGGGCGGGCCAGTTCACCATCACCTGCGGCTCCAGTCCCGGACCCTCGACGCCGGTGAGGGCGAACAGGAACCGCTGCCCGTCGGGCGCCACGTCGTACTCGGCGTCGAGGTAGCGCGGCCGGAACAGGCGGACCGGCGCGCCGAAGGTGGGCTCGGGCCCGGGCGTCACCGCCACCGCGTAGACCGATCGCTCGAGTCCCCGGTAGTAGAGCTCCCGGCCGTCCGCGCGCCACCGCGGGGCGAGACCGCCGCCGAAGGAGACCTGCACCTTGCGGCCGAGCCCCGGGAACGCCTGCGCGTAGATCTCGGGCCGGCCGCTCTCGTCCGACACGTAGGCGAGGGTTCGGCCATCGGGCGCGATCTCCGGCTCGGTCTCCGACGCCGAGGAGCCGAGCAGCACCTTCATCTCCCGGCTGGAGTCCAGGGAGAGAAGCCAGACGTCGCGCGAAGTCTTCGCGTCCTCGGCCTCGTAGACCAGCCAGCGCCCGTCCCGCGTGGCCGAGCGCGCGGTCATCACGAATCCGGCGCCGGTCGCGAGACGCTCGGGGTCCGCGCCCGCCGCGGCGGGCTGCCGGAACAACTCGTAGCTCCCGGACCGGTTGGAGTCGAAGATCACGTGCCGGCCGTCACCCGACCAGATCGGCGACTCCTCGATCTCGGGGTCGAACGTGAAGCGCGTCGCCCGCTCGCGAACCAGATCCACCATCCAGAGATCGAGCCCCGACGACGAATTGGCCCCGATCGCGTAGCGGGTCGCGACGGCGCGCGTGCCGTCGGGCGAGACGCGGGGTTCGATCCACCCGCCCGGCTCGAGTCCCTCGAGGTAGCGCTCGCGACCCTCGCGGTCCACCCAGGCGAGCCGCTCGTTCCGCGGCAGTTCGGCGAAGAAGGCGAGCAGGCCCCCGGGCGCGGACCACGCCGCCGGCGAAGCCATGAGCCCGACTCCCTGCGAGGCCGCGACCATCGGCTGCGCCGGGCCCGACAGGCGGCACGCGCGCGGATCGAAGCGCTGCGCGTGGAGGAGCCCGTTCTTCCGGTAGACGAGCCAGCCCTCGGGCGTGAACTCCGGGACTCCGTCGCAGCGGAGCACGAAACGGCGACCCGGCGAGCCCAGGCTCGCGAGGTAGATCTCGTGCTCCGAGCCGATCACCGGCGTCGTGGCGTAGAAGAACTGCGTGCCCCCCGGCAGGAAGCGCGGGAAGCGGTGGCCGACCTCGCGCTTGGCCGTGTCGAGCACCGTCGCCGGAGACGGGACGCCGCCCTCGGCCGGCACCTTCAGGAGCGGGCCGTCACCGGTCGCGGCGAAGAGGATCGCGCCGCCCTTCCCCCACGAGCCCCCGCGCGGCGCGGGCGCGGGGCAGAGATCGGCCGGCGTGCCGCCGTCCCGCGCCACGGTGCGCAGGCGGCCTCCCGCGAAGAAACCGAGCGAACGCCCGTCGGGCGACCAGAAGGGCATCTGGGCGCCCGCCGTCCCCGACAGCCGGCGCGCCGGTGTTCCGTCGAGCGGACGGATCCACAGCGCCTCCTCGCCGGTCGAGTCGCTGCCCACGAACGCGAACGCGCGGCCGTCCGGGGAGAACGCGAAGTCGCCGCCCCGGCCGCTGATGCCCACGCCGTCGGGCGATCGCGCGTCGAGGATCATCGAGGCTCCCGCCGGGCGCTGCGGGAGCACGCGCGGAGCGAGCAGCGCGCCGCCCGCGAACGCCGCGGCCACCGCGACGACCCCCGCGAGCGGCAGCCAGCGCCGCGGCCGCCTGAGCGCGACCGGTGCCGCGCCCGCCTGCGATCCGCCCGCCGCGATCCAGCCGAGCTGGAGCTTCGCGTCGTGGGCGGTCTGCACGCGATCGTCCGGATCCTTGGCGAGCAGGGCCCGCACCAGCTGGTCGAGCGCCGCGGGCGGCGCCTCGCCGGAGGCGCGCGTCCCGCTGGTCGCGATCGGCGGCGGCTCGCTGGTCATGATCGCCGAGATCAGGCTCGCCTGGCTCTTGCCCTCGAACGCGCGGCGCCCGGTGGCCATCTCGTAGAGCACGCAGCCCAGCGCCCACAGGTCGCTGCGCGCGTCGGCCTCCTTGCCCTCGAGCTGCTCCGGGCCCATGTACTGGAAGGTGCCGACCAGCGTGCCCTCGGCCGTGAGCGCCTGGGCCACGGTCGGCGAATGCGTGAGCGACCCGCCGCCCGCGGCGCCGCCCGCGACCCCGGCCACGCGCGCGAGGCCGAAATCCATGAGCTTGACCCCGCTCTTCGTGACCATGACGTTGCCGGGCTTGAGGTCGCGGTGCACCACCCCCGCGCGGTGCGCGCGGTCGAGCGCGTCGGCGATCTGGCCGCCGAGGCGCACCACCTCCGGCAGCGGGAGCGCGCCGCGCGAGAGGCGCTGGGCGAGCGTTTCGCCCTCCACCAGCTCCATCACGAGGAAGTCGGTGTCGCCCTCGCGGCCCACGTCGTGGAGCACGCAGATGTGCGGGTGGTTGAGCGACGAAACGGTCTTCGCTTCGCGCTCGAAGCGCGCGCGCAGCTCGGGGTTCCGCGACACGCTCTCCGGCAGCACCTTGACCGCCACCTCGCGCCCGAGACGCGAGTCGCGCGCGCGATACACCTCCCCCATCCCGCCCGCGCCGAGCGGCGCGACGATCTCGTAGGGACCGAGCCTGGAATGCGGCGCGAGGGTCATGGGGAGTCCCGCAGGTGGAAGTGACGGTGGCGCGCGGGAGGATACTCCAAGGCATCGCCGCCTGCCCCGGCGCGAGCCAGGAGAACGCGGGGAAGTTGGTTGCTCAGGTGACGGTTCGTCTCCTGCGAAGGCCGAGTTCCTGAGTGGGCACGCCGACCATGGCGACGACAGCGCACTCGCTCCTCTCCCCCCAACGCCGAACCCGAATCATCCACGATACGGAAATTCCCTCGACCCCACTCGGGGCCTCGCGTAGCATGCTCGCTCGGTCGCACGCGCTTGCCCTCGAGCGCCGCGAGGCTTCGCCCCCGCAAGGTCCGCCCCCGCGGAGTCGTGCGATGCCCACGGTCAGCAAAGGTGCACTGTTTCGCCGTCCCGACAGCCCCCACTGGTTCATCAAGCTCCACGTCGACTACCGGGTCCATCGCGAGTCCACCGGAACCGACGATCGCGAGCGGGCCCTCGCCCACCTGCAGCGGCGCATTCAGGAGGCGCGGAGTGGGCGGTTGCTGGCCCACGAACAGCGCATCACGTTCGAGGAGATGCGCGATCTCCTGCTCGCGAACTACCGGTTCAAGCGCAACCGAACCGACCCGAGCCGCCACGTCCGGCGTCTCGCCGAATCCTTTTCGAGAGCGAGCAGGTGGAGCGAGTCCTTCAGAAGTTGCCGCCCCACGCGCGCCACCTGGTCGAGTTCCTGTACCTGACCGGTTGGCGGTCGAGCGAAGCCTTCCAGTTCCAGTGGAGCGACATTGACTGGAAGAACCAGCTCGTCTGGCTCAGGACTTCCAAGAGTCGGGAGCCCCGCATCTTTCCGTTCCGCTACCACGCCGGGATCGAGCGGCTTCTCCGCAGTCAGCGAGCGGAGGTCTCTCGCTGGGAAAAGCGCCACGGAACGATCTGCCCTTCGGTGTTCCACTGGGGCGGCCGCCCGATCAAGAAGCTGCGGCGCTCCTGGCAAGGCGCGTGCGCGGCCGCGGGGCTTCGCGGGCGGTTGCTCCACGACTTTCGCCGCACCGCCGTGCGCAACCTGATCCGCGCCGGAGTCCCGCAGGCGATCGCGATGAAGATCACCGGGCACAAGACGGACTCGATCTTCCGGCGATACCTGATCGTGGACGAAGAACTCCTCGCGCAGGCCGCCGGGGCGGTGGCGGAGTTCATGGGGTACGGAGCTCAGGACCTGCGGCGGACACCGGGCCCCGGAGCGCCGCAGCCCGGCCGGAACGGACCACGTCGGCCCGCGGACGATTCTTCGCAGTAGCCCGAGGCGCCGGGCTCCGGGTGGTTCACAACCGCGCGCCCGGCGTGCGCCCGGTTCGACCGGAGACCCGGTCATTGATGGCCGACTCCTTAGTACCCAGTTGCAAAGTGGCCTGTCATTTTGTGCTCGAAGCCGCGAGCCAACTGGGCCCGCGGCTTCGAGTTGAAATGGAGCTGGTGACCGGAATCGAACCGGTGACCCCGTCATTACGAGTGACGTGCT
>CAZIVR010000140.1:0-7709 GCA_964542745.1 uncultured bacterium | reverse complement strand
CACCGCGCCGCGCGTCGCGCCGCCCGCCGCCGCGCCGGCCCGCGCCGTGCCCGGCTTCGCGGTGCGCGGCCCGGCGGCGCCGCAGATCGACCTGCGCATCGGGGACGGCGGCGAGGCGCTCCAGCTGAGCGGCGCGGTCGGGCTGGTGGTCTTCCTCGGCGCGCTCACGCTGCTGCCCGCCCTGTTCCTGCTGATGACCAGCTTCACGCGCATCCTGATCGTGCTGCACTTCCTGCGCTCGGCGCTCGGCACCCAGGCCGTGCCCCCGACCCAGCTGCTGGTGGCCTTCGCGGTGCTGCTCACCGGCGTGGTCATGAACCCGGTGCTGCAGGAATCCCACCAGAAGGCGCTCCAGCCCTACCTCGAGGGGCGCATGACCCAGGTCGAGGCGTACCAGACCGGCGTGCGGCCGTTCCGCGAGTTCATGCTGCAGAACACCCGCGCGCAGGACCTCCAGATGTTCGCGGAGCTGTCGGGGGCCGCGCCCGCGGATTCGCTCGAGGGCCTGCCCACGGTGACCGTCGTGTCGGCCTTCGTCACCAGCGAGCTGCGCACCTCGTTCCAGATGGGCTTCCTCATCTTCCTGCCCTTCATCGTGGTGGACGTGATCGTCGCCTCGGTGCTCATGAGCCTCGGGATGTTCATGCTGCCGCCGGTGATGGTCTCGCTGCCCTTCAAGCTGCTGCTCTTCGTGCTCGCCGACGGCTGGACGCTGGTGGTCCAGAACCTCGTGGCGAGCTTCCGGTAGGCGCGCCGTGTCCCCCGGGTTCGCGGCCGAGCTGATCCGCCACGCGGTGGCGATCGCGCTGTGGGTGGCGGCGCCGCTGCTGCTCACCACGCTGGTGGTCGGCGTGCTGGTCAGCCTGGTGCAGGCCGTGACCCAGCTCCAGGAGCAGACGCTGACCTTCATCCCCAAGCTGGTCCTGATCTCGGTGGTGTTCATCGCCACCCTGCCGTGGGCGCTCTCGCAGCTGGTCGAGTACCTGGTCCAGGTGCTGCGCACCCTGCCGACGGTGGCGGCGTGATCCAGGAACTCGCCCCGGTCTTCGACCCCTCGCGCTGGGGGGCCTTCGTGTTCGTCTCGGCGCGCGTCGGCGGGCTCATGATGATTGCGCCCCTGTGGTCCATGAGCGCGGTGCCGCGCACCCTGCGCGCCGCGCTCACCGTGGTGCTCACGCTCGCGATCCTGCCCGCGGCCGGCGTGCCCCGCCTGCCCGAGGAGACGCTGGCGCTCCCGGTGCCGCTCGCGATGGAGGCGATGGTCGGGCTCGCCATCGGGCTCTCGGCCGCCGTGCTCATCCAGGGCCTCTCCCTCGCCGGGGAGGTGATCGCGCTGCAGATGGGGCTCTCGCTCGGGCCGGCGCTCGCGCCCACGCCCGACGTCCAGGTCTCGGGCGTGGCCCAGCTCCAGACCATCCTCGGGCTCCTCATCTACACCTCGATCGGGGGCCACCTGATGCTGCTGCAGTCGCTCGCCGACAGCCTGCGCGCGCTGCCGCCCGGCTCGGGCTTCGCGCCCGGCCCCGGCGTCGCCCCGGTCGTGGCGCTGCTCGGGACGATGTTCGGCTGCGCGGTGCGCGCGGCGGCCCCGGTGATGGTGGCGCTGCTGCTCACCCACGTCGCGGTGGCCCTGCTCGGGCGCGCCGTGCCCCAGCTCAACGCGATGATGGTGTCGTTCCCGCTCACCATCGCCGTGGGCCTGCTGGTGCTGGGCGCGAGCGTCCCGGTGCTGACCGGCGTCATCGGGGGCTGGGTCGAGTCGCTGCCCGCCTCGTCGCAGGCCGCGCTCGGCATGTTCGCGCCGGCGGGAGGGCGCTGACCGTGGCCGACGCCCCGAACGACGGCCGCGAGCGCACCGAGCAGCCCACCGCGCGGCGCCTGCAGCAGGCGCGCGACGAGGGCCGCGTGGCGCGCAGCCCCGAGGTGGCCGCGGCCGCGGTGCTGGTGGCCGGGGCGCTGCTGCTCGGCGGCGTCGCCGGCGGCTCGCTGGCCGGAGCCGCGACTCAGGTGCTGCGCCAGGCCGGGGCCGCGCTCGCGCTCGGCGGCGACTCTCCGCTGACCCTCGTGACGCTCACCCGCCAGGCCGGCTGGATCGCGCTGATCGCGTGGCTGCCCTTCGCGCTGGGCGTGGCGGCGGTCGGCGTCGCCGTGCAGCTCGCGCAGACGCAGGGTGCCATCACCTGGAAACCCCTCACCCCGGACCTGTCGCGCCTTTCGCCGGCGGCCGGACTCAAGCGCCTCTTCGGGTTCGACGGCCTGCTCACCGCGCTCAAGTCGCTGGCGCGGCTGGCCCTGCTGGCGCTGGTGATCGGCGGCGCGCTCTCGGCCCACACGCCCGAGGTGCTCGCGCTCTCGCGCAGCGGCCCCGGCGTCACCGCCGAGGTGCTGCGCGCCCTCGCCGCCCGTCTCGCGCTCACGGCCGGGATCGCGTTCCTCGCGGTGGCGCTGTTCGACTACGCCTTCCAGTGGTTCAAGCACCGCCGCAGCCTGCGCATGACCCGCGACGAGGTGACGCGCGAGCACCGCGAGACCGAGGGCGACCCGATCCTCAAGGCGCGCGTGCGCTCGTTCGCCCGGTCGCTGGCCCGCCGCCGGATGATGCAGGACGTGCCCACCGCCGACGTCGTGGTCGTGAACCCCACCCACGTGGCGGTGGCGCTGCGCTACGACCCGGGTGAGGTGCCCGCGCCGGTGGTGGTGGCGATGGGCGAGCGCCGCATCGCCGAGCGCATCCGCGCGCTGGCGGAGAAGGCCGGGGTGCCGGTGGTGCAGAACATCGCGGTCGCCCGCGCCCTGCTCGCCACCGGCGCCGTGGGCCGCCCGATCCCGCCCGCGCTCTACATCGCGGTCGCCGAGATCCTGGCCTGGGTGCACCGCCGCCACGGCCTGCGTCACGCCGGCGCCGGGAGGGCCGCGTGAGCGCCGTGACCCTGCCCGCGGCGTCCACCGCCACGCGTCCCGTCTCCGCGCAGCCCGCGGCGCGCGGCGCCGGCGGCCAGTCGCCGGCCGGCGCCCCCGCCCGCGCGCCGAGCCGCTTCTCGGCGGGCGCCGAGACCGCGCTCGCCATCGGCGTGGTGGCGGTCGTCGGGCTGCTGGTCGTGCCCCTGCCGCCCTTCGTGCTCGACGCGTGCCTCGCGCTCAGCCTCGCGCTGTCGCTGGTCGTGATGCTCGTCACCCTCTCGTCGCGCGACCCGCTCGAGTTCAGCATCTTCCCGAGCCTGCTGCTCCTCATCACGCTGCTCCGGCTCGGCCTCAACGTCAGCACCACCCGGCTGATCCTGGGCACCGGCCACGGCGGGCAGGTGGTCGCGGCCTTCGGCGACTTCGTGATCGGCGGCAACCCGGTCGTGGGGCTCGTCATCTTCCTGATCCTGGTGGTGATCAACTTCATGGTGATCACCAAGGGCGCCGGGCGCATCGCCGAGGTGGCGGCGCGCTTCACCCTCGACGCGATGCCGGGACGTCAGATGAGCATCGACGCCGACCTGAGCGCGGGCCTCATCGACGAGCACGAGGCGCGCCGGCGCCGCGAGGAGGTCAGCCGCTACGCGGACTTCTACGGCAGCATGGACGGCGCCGCGAAGTTCGTGCGCGGCGACGCGGTCGCGGGGCTCGTCATCACCGCCATCAACCTGGTGGGCGGCTTCGTGATCGGCATGACCCAGCTGGGCATGTCGGCCGGGGATTCGCTCCACACCTTCAGCGCCCTGACCGTCGGGGACGGGCTCGTCACGCAGATCCCGGCGCTGATCGTGAGCACCGCCGCCGGCATCCTCGTGACCTACGGATCGGGAGGCACGGCGGTGGCGCCCTCGATCGCGCGCCAGCTCACCCGCGCCCCGCGGGCGCTGTGGACGACGTCCGGCATCCTCGCCGCCTTCGCGCTGGTGCCCGGGCTGCCGATCGCGCCGTTCCTCGCGCTGGCCGCGGGTGCCGCGGGTCTCGCGTGGCGCGCCGGGCGCCCCCGTCCGGCCGAGGCCGCCGAGCCCGCCCCGGCCGAGGCGTCGCCCTCGGCGCCGCCCGCGCCCCGCGAGATCGTGAGCCTCGACCCGCTCGAGGTCGAGGTGGGCTACGCGCTGGTGCCGCTGGTGGACGAGGGGCAGGGCGGCGACCTGCTGCAGCGGATCGCGGTGCTCCGCAAGCAGCTCGCGCTCGAGCTCGGGCTGCTCGCCCCGCCGGTGCGGGTGCGCGACAACATCCAGCTCGCGGCGGGCGAGTACGTCATCAAGGTCCGCGGCGTGAAGGTGGCGGGCGCCGAGATCTTCACGCGCGCCCTGCTCGCGATCGACACCGGGGGCGCGCGTGGCGAGCTCGAGGGGACGCCGACCCGCGACCCGAGCTTCCAGATGCCCGCGGTGTGGATCGCCCCCGAGCGCCGCGCGGCGGCCGAGGGGCAGGGGTGGAGCGTGGTGGAGCCGGCCACCGTGCTCACCACGCACCTGGTCGAGACCGTCCGGATGCACGCGCCCGAGCTGCTCAGCCGGCAGGCGGTGCGCGAGCTGCTCGACGGCCTCAAGGAGGCGCACCCGGCGCTGGTGGACGACGTGGTGCCGAACAAGCTCTCCGCGGGCACCGTGCAGCGCGTCCTGCAGCGCCTGCTGCGCGAGGGCCTGCCGATCCGCGACCTCGTGACCATCCTCGAGACGCTTTCCGACGCCGCCGACCAGACCAAGGATCCCGAGGCGCTCACCGAGCACGTGCGCCGCGCGCTCGCGCCGCGCATCGCCGAGCTGCTGGGCGCCGGGTCCGGGCCGGTGCGGGCGCTCACGGTCGGCCCGCGGCTCGAGGTGGCGCTCATGCAGTGGTTCGGTCCGCGCCGCGACGGCGTGCCGCCGCCCGACCCCGGCGTGCTCACGCAGGCCCTGCAGGGCCTCGCCGAGGTGGTGCGCCGCGTGCAGGGCCACGGCGCCCCGCCCGCCCTCGTCACCCCGCCCGGCCTGAGGGTCGGGATCCGCCGCCTCGTCGAACCGCTGCTGCCCCGCATGCCGGTGGTGGCGCTCAACGAACTTCCGCCGCAGACGCCCATCGAGACCCTCGACACCTGGGAGCTGATCCATGCCGCTTGAGACCTTTCACGGAGCCGACCCCCGGGACATCCTGAGCCGCGCGCGCGCCGCGCTCGGCGACGACGCGGTGATCGTGGAGCTGCGCCGCGCGCGTCACGGCTTCGAGCTGGTGGCGATGGACGCCGGGGGCGCCTCCGCCGCGCCCGCGCGCCCGGGCCGCCCGCCCGCGCCCGCGGCGATCCTGCCGTCCCCGGGCCACGCCGATCTCGCGCTCGCCGGACCCGCCCGCATCGCGCTGGTGGGACCGAGCGGCGCCGGCAAGACCACGACCGTGGCCAAGCTGCTGGCGCTGTCGCGCCGCACCGGCGTGCGCGCCGGGGTCCTCGGCCTCGACACCTACCGCGCCGGCGCCGAAGCGCAGCTGCGCGCACTCGCGCGCCTCGAGCGCGCGCCGCTCGCGGTCGCCCACGACGACGCGGACCTCGCGAAGGCGCTGCGGGCGCTGCGCCGCTGCGGCACGCTGTTCGTGGACACCCCGGGCCGCGGCCCCGGCCGCGCCGCCGACGACCGCGAGTGCTGGAACCTGGTCGAGGCGCTGCGCCCGGGCGAGATCCATCTCGTCGTGCCGGCGGGGCTCCACCCCGCGCGCGCCCGCCGCCTGCTGCGCGACTACCGCGCGCGCGGCATCACCCACCTGCTGGTCACCAAGCTCGACGAGCACCCCGAGGAGACCGTGTGGTTCGAGCTGGCGGCCGAGGCGCAGGTCGCGCAGCGCTGGGTGGCGCACGGGCAGGACCTCGCGGGCGGGCTCGGTCCGGCCTCCGACTGGCGCGTCGGCGGCGGGGCGCGGCCCGCGGGTTCCGCCGCGCCTGCGCGCGCGCGCTTCGCCGGCGCGTCCGCCGCGCCGGCCGGCTTCCGGGCGCCGGCGTTCGCGGGGGCGCGATGAACGCCGCGCGATCCACCTCCGGCGTGCTCGAGATGCCGCGGACCGCCGCGCCGCCCGCCGCCGCGACCGAGGGCGCCCCGGTGTGGGTGATCGCCAGCGGCAAGGGCGGGGTGGGCAAGTCCGCGCTGGCCGTGCTGCTCGCCGCCGAGTGGGCGTCGCGCGGCGTGGAGACGTTGCTGTTCGACGGGGCCCAGAACGAGGGCCACCTGCACCTGCTGCTCGGCCGCTCCCCCTCGCGCGGCGTCGCGGGCGTGCTGCGCGGCGCTCCGGCCCGCGCGCTGGTGCAGGAGATCGCCCCGCGGCTCGGGCTCTTGCCCGCGGCCGCCGACGACGCGCTCCCGCCCTCGCCGTCCCCGCTCGACCGGGCGCGGCTGCACCACCGGCTGACCGCGGCCTTCGACGGCTTCGGGGCGGTGGTGGTGGACGCGGGCTCCGGACGCTCGGGCTCGCTGCGGGCGGCGAGCCTGCGCGCCACCGGGATCGCGGTGGTCGCGACGCCCGAGCCGGCGGCGCTCCACGAGGCCTACGCCATGATCAAGCTGGCCCGGCTCCAGGCCCCGCACCTGCGCGACGGCCTGGTGGTGAACCGCGCCGAGCACCCCGGGGAGGCGGCCGAGGTCCACGCCCGGCTCGACCTCGCCGCGCGCCGCTTCCTGGGCCGCGGGCTCGACCTGCTGGGCGCGATCCCCGAGTCGGGCGCGATCCGCCGGTCGGCGCGGCTCGCGGGCGGGCTCCTCGGTCCCGCGGATCCCGCCGTGCGGGACGCGGTGGGCGCGCTGGCCGACCGCCTCGGCGCCCCGGCGGCCGCGGCCGCGGGAGGCCGCTCGTGATCCCGCTCGCGAAGCTCAAGACCGAGACGGCCGAGCGGCTGTGGGCGATCTATCGCGCCGACGGCGACCCCTCGGTGCGCCGCGAGCTGCTGGAGCGCTACATCGGTCTCGTGCACCACCACGCCATCGAGGTGTCGCGCCGCACGCGCGACCTCGAACTGGACGAGCTGGTGAGCGCCGGGACCATCGGCCTGGTCCACGCGCTCGAGGGTTTCGAGCCCGAGCGCGGGCTGGCCTTCAGCACCTACGCGATGCCCCGCATCCGGGGCGCGATGCTCGACGAACTGCGCAAGCGCGACTGGACCCCGCGCACGGTGCGCACGCGCACCCGCCGCCTCGAGCAGGCCCGCTCGGCGCTCGCGCATCGGCTCGGCCGCGAGCCGGACGAGCGCGAGCTGGCCGCGGCGCTCGAGGTGGACGTCGAAACCTGCCGCCGCTGGTCGGCCGACGCCCGCGAGCGCTCGTGGGTGGCGCTGGATTCGGGGGCGGGCGGCGACTCGGGCGAGGGATCGCTGCACGACGCGATCGCCGATCCGCGCGCGCTGCCGCTGGACGCGGACCTGCTCGAGCGCGAAACGCTGGACGGGCTGCGCGAGGCGTTCGAAGGCCTCGGCGAGCGCGACCGGATGGTGGTCACGCTCTCCTACTACGAGGACATGAGCCTGCGGCAGATCGGCGAGCTGCTCCACATCACCGAGTCGCGCGTCTCGCAGATCCGCACCCGCGCGCTGCAGCGGCTACGCACGGCGATGCGCGCGCGGGAGGCCGCGTGAACCCGCGCGCGATGGGGATGGCGCTGGGACTGGTGCTGGTCCTGCTCGCGGCGCCCGAGCCGTGGCCCGCGAGGTCCGGCCGTTCCGCCGCTCCGGCGGGCCCGGCGCTGGCCGCCGCGGGCGCGCGGGTCGCGGCCGCGGCCGCGCGCGCCTG
>CAZIVR010000139.1:0-7767 GCA_964542745.1 uncultured bacterium | reverse complement strand
GCCGCATCAGCAGTTGCGTGGGCTATCGGCTGCTGAACTTCCTCGCGTGGGTGGACGGGGGCTCTTTCGACTGCGTGGAGTTCGGGAACACGGAAGTGGAGCAGGCGAGCCTCGGGGCACCGGCGAGGATCCGGGCGGAGGCAACCGGACTACGGCTGATTGGAATGTCCCGGCGTTCGGCGAGTGCCCCGGATTTTGACGAGCCACCACTGGTCCCATCGGATGAGGATGTGACCGCGGGTGCGCTGCTGTGGCGGAAGGACACAAACCAACTCGTGACCTGGGATGGAACTCAATGGCGAGAGGTTCCACTCATCCAATGATCCTCACGCACCCGGTGTTCCACGATCGTCACACTCCGCTGCCGGGGAGGCGGGAGTCCCGGCGATGCTTTCTCTCGTTCTCGCTGCTGGCATGTCTGACGGTGTCGGCAGTTACGGAGGCAGCAGCTCAGGCGCCTCCATTCCTGCTGTCGTGGGGCACTGTCGGGAACGGCAATGGCGAGTTCTTCTTCGACGGTGCCGCGGCCGTCACGGTGGACATTGGCGGGAATGTGTTCGTGACAGAGTCCGCGAATCATCGTATTCAGAAATTCACCTCTTCCGGGGGGTTCTTGCTCAAGTGGGGCACCAACGGCACCGGGAACAGTCAGTTCGAAAGTCAGGCCCCCAACGGAATCGCCGTGGACGACTCGGGCTTTGTGTACGCGACCGCCGCCTCTGTTGGCCGGATCCGGAAGTTCACCGGAACGGGCGGCTTCGTGACGCGGTGGGGGGACGTGATATCGGTGGATGGGCCCTATAGCGGCGCTTTCGGGATCACGACGATCGGCGCCAACGTCTACATCCCGGACAGTGATCGCGGGCGCGTGCAGGTGTACACCTCGTCGGGGCAGTTTCTGGCGAAGTGGGGAGTTTCCGGTCCGGCGCCGGGGCAGCTCGCCGGGCCCCTTGGGATCGCACGAACCTCGGGAGGAGACCTGGTCCTCGTGGATTCGGGCCCCGGCGTCGCTCGAGTGCAACGCTTCACCACCGGGGGCACGTTCATCTCGGCGTTCGGCACCCCGGGGAGTGGGCCGGGGCAGTTCTCGACGCCGGTGTACTTGGCGGTCGGTCCGGGTGACTACATCTACGTGGCCGATGCCGGCAACAATCGGGTGCAGATCTTCACCGACACGGGCGAGTACGTCGCCAACATTGATGGCTTGAACAGCGGGCTCGGTGCGCTCTCCTTTCCAACCGGAGTCGCCGTGGATCCATCGGGAAACGTCTACGTGCTCGACTACGGCAACTCCCGGATCATGAAGTTCGGCCCGGTCACCGCGACCAAGAACACGACCTGGGGCCGGTTGAAAGCGATGTATCGCTGATCGCTTCCGCCGAGCCCTGAGAAACGACATCCCCACGGAGGCCGCACGTGGCGCGAGGCATCCTGCCCAGATTCGAGACGACCGTGCTTCCGGCGGCGGGCGGGTTCGTGGCGCGGGCTGGTTTACGACCAGCTCTAGGTTCCAGCTGAGCACCTCCGCCTCCACCGAAGCAGAACGGGCGGCGCGCCCCGCAGGGTGCGCCGCCCGTTTCGTTCGCCACGAACCGCCCTAGGGCACGAACTCCGCGAGCAGCGTCGGCGCCACCACGAAGGGCAGGATCCACGCCTGCGAGTCGTAGGGAAGGGCGTCGTCGAACAGCGTGCCCTTGGACAGCGCGTTGACGCCCAGGTGCTGGACGCCGCGCCACAGGCCGGGCCGGAAGCGCGCGCTGTAGGTCTTGTCGCCGTTGTTCACGAAGCGGTGCCGGCCGTCGCCGCGGTGGAAGAGCACCACGTCGTCGTTGCGCAGCGTCGTGACCGTGAGCAGCACCGGCTCGTCCGCGATGAAGTGGAGCAGCCGGCGCAGCCGGAACAGGGCCAGCGGGTCGGTCACGGTGGTGTCGAGCGGCCCGCTCTGGATGCGAAGGCTCTCGATGCGGGTCTCGGCATCGCGCGAGGTGACCTTCACGCCCGAGGTGGCGGCGATGCGCCAGCGCGCGTGCGCGCCGTCGTGGGCCAGGCCGTCTCCCGACGGAGGCGGAGGCGGCGGCACCCGCTTGAGGAGCACGCGGCGCACCCAGTGGTCGTCGAGGCGCTTGCGCACGAGGCGCAGCGTCGTGTCCCGCGGCGGGAAGCGCGGATCTTCACCGGTGACCACCGGGTCCGACGGCGGGTCGCCGGCGAGGATGTTGAACGAGCCGAGCAGGCGCTTGTGGACGACCACGTGCGCCGTGGTGGGGCGGCCGGTCGAATCGGTGTCCGCGAAGGCGATCTCGAAGTTGCGCTCGACGCGCTCGATGTTGCGCCAGAACCGGACCGGCCGGATCAGCGCGCTGGCGGCGTCTCCCGCCACGAGACCGGAGCCGAGGTCGCTCGCCATCGGGCTTTCCATGAGTCCGTCTTCGACCATCTCGGGTGCTTCGGACATGGTCGAGGCGACGGCCGCCTCTTCCGCGCCCGCACCGCCGCCGGACGGACCGGGTGCGGTGACGCTGCGCGAGATCTCGCCGGGCTGCTTGCCGCAGCCCGCGAGGGCGAGGGCGGCGAGCAGGAGCGGGAGCGTCATCCGGATGCTGAGCCTGTGCACGGTTGCCTCCTCCAAACGTACGCGCCGGCGGACCGGCGGAAGATCCAGGGCGGGAATGTGCCCGGTGCGCGGGGGATTCATGCAGCGGCCATGCCACCGGGACGCGGGTTCAAGCCCTTGGGCCCCAACGGCGCCGCGGGCCGTCGCCGCGGCGGCCTGTACCGTCCGGTGCAGTCGCGTGAACGCCCTGCCCGGCCCGGGATGGGCCGCAAACGCCGAAGGCGGGCCCGGCCGGGCCCGCCTTCGACGCGCTCGCGCCCCCCGCCGGGGCCGCGGGTCACTTCATCGTGATGGCCTGGTCCGTCGTGAACACCAGCTCGGAGCCTTCCTTCACGACGACCTGGTAGCCCTTGGTCCCGGCCACCGCGCCCGCGGTCGCCGCGCCCCCGACCAGCCCGCCGATCAGCGCGCCCTTGTTGCTGCCGCCGACGGCCTTGCCGATCAGCGCGCCGGCCGCGGCGCCACCCGCCACCGCGCCCACGTTCCGGGTGCGGGTCGAGCCGGCGATCATCTCCTCGGTGGTCGCGCTCAGCGCGTGCGACTTGCCCTGCACGACGACCGACGTGATCGCGAGCTGCAGCATGGCGCGATCACCCTTCTCGGCCGGCTTCACCGCCTTCACCACGCCGCGCACGGTGCTGCCGGCGGGGATCGGGGCGGCGGTGCCGATCACGAGCGGATCCACTACGGTGCCTTCCCACGCGTCGCCGGGCTGCGCGGTTTCGCTGGAGATCTGCGCCGCGACCGTGATCTTGACGCTGGTGCCGGCGGGCACCGTCACGCCCGGATTGACCGGCGCCGCGGGCGGCGTGGCGGCCGGCTTCGGAGTCGCCGGCTTGGGCTTGGCCGGGGCGGGCGTCGGCGGGGTCGGCGTCGGGGTCGGAGGAGTCTGGTACTCCTCGGTCGGGGTCATGCTGCCCTCGGGCGTCTCCAGCGGGCTCGCCGCGAGAAGGCTGTCGCCCGCGGACTCGGCGGCCTGCTCGGCCTTCTGGCCACAGCCGGTCGCCGCGAAGGCGAGCACGAGGACCGCACCGATCAGAATTCGAAGTTCGCGCATCGGGAATTGCCTCCTTGGTGCCGGGACTGTACCGGCGGGTGGCCCTGAAACGACGAGACGAAGGATGTGGGGCCTTGAGCTGGGGAGCTCGGGGCGTTCAGTCCCCTCTTGCGGCCTCCGGCACGGTGGTTCCGTGCCCCGGCGCCGCGCGGACCTCCTGTCCGCGGGAACCGAAATAACACGACTTGCCCCGTTTCCTCAAGGATCAAGCGTCCCGGGGCCATGATCCCTACGCCTCGCGGCCGGGGATATTCCCCTCTGCCGGTTGGGGTTGGCGGGCCGGACCGCTTCCCCTACCGTAGGCGGCCCCGCGGCGCCGGGTTCGGGCGCCGCTCCGCCTCCCGCCTTCCCCGGAGACCCTCATGGAAGTCGCGCTTCGACGTGGAGACCTGTCCGCCCGCGCCGCGGGCCTCGTGGCCATCGGCATCTTCGAGGGCGAGAAGCGCCTCACCGGCGCGGCGGCCGCGGTGGACCGCGCCTCCGGCGGCATGGTCGGCGCGCTCCTGAAGAGCGAGGACTTTCGCGGCCGGTGGCTCGAGACGGCGCTGCTCCACCCGAAGGGAAGCCGCGCGCGCCGCGTGCTGGTGATCGGCATGGGGAAGCCCGCCTCGTTCACGCCGCACCGCGCGCGCCAGGTCGCCGCGGTCGCCGCGCGCCGCGCGCGCGAGCTGGGCGCGCGCACCCTGGCCACGGTCGCGCACGGCGCGGGCCGCGGCGGGCTCGACCCGGCCCGCGCGGCGAAGGCCGTGGCGGAAGGCGCGGTCCTCGGGCACTGGCGCTTCAACGCCTACCGCACCGATCCCGGACCCGCGCCGCTCGCGCGCGTCGAGATCGTCGAGTTCGACCCCGCGCTGGCCCGATCACTCGCCCCGTCCGTGGCGCGCGGCGCGCGCTGGGCCGAGGCCACCTGCGTCGCCCGGGACCTCGCGAGCACGCCCGGGCAGGATCTCGTGCCCGAGGACCTCGCCGGCCGCGCGGTGGAGATCGGCCGCGCCTCGGGGGCGAGCGTCGAGGTGCTCGGCGTCCCGCAGCTCGAGCGGCTCGGCATGGGCGCGCTGCTCGCGGTGGGGCGCGGGAGCGTCCATCCGCCGCGCTTCATCGTGATGGACCACGATCCCGCCCGGAAGGGCGCGGCGCCGGCCGCGGCGGCGAGGGCGCGCGCGCGCCGGGCGCCGTCCCGCGCGGCGGCGCCCGCGGCGCGCCGTCCCACCCTCGTGCTGATCGGCAAGGGCATCACCTTCGACACCGGGGGCATCTCGCTCAAGCCGCGCGAGAACATGCACAAGATGAAGTACGACATGGCGGGCGCGGCCGCCGTGATCGGCGCTTTCTCCGCGCTCCCCACGCTCGCGCTCGACGCGCGGGTGATCGGGCTGGTCGCGAGCGCCGAGAACATGCCGGGCGGGCGCGCCTTCAAGCCGGGCGACGTGGTGCGCGCGATGGACGGCACCTCGATCGAGATCACCAACACCGATGCCGAGGGGCGGCTGGTGCTGGCCGACGCCCTCGCCTTCGCGCGCCGCTACGAGCCCGACGCGGTGGTGGACCTCGCCACGCTGACCGGGGCGATCTCGATCGCGCTCGGCCACCTCGCGGCCGGGCTCTACTGCGAGGACGACGGCCTCGCCGCCGAGCTGTCGGCCGCCGCGGAGCGCTCGGGGGAGCGCCTGTGGCGCATGCCGCTGTGGGACGAGTACGCGCTCGACCTGAGGAGCGACACCGCCGACCTCGTGAACTCCTCGGGCCAGCGCGAGGGCGGGGCCAACGTGGCCGCGGCGTTCCTCAAGCGCTTCGCGCGCGGGATGCGCTGGGCCCACCTCGACATCGCGAGCACCGCCTGGTCGCCGGCCGAGCGGCCGCACGAGGGGCGCGGGCCGACCGGCTTCGGCGCGCGGCTGCTGCTCGAGTGGCTCAGCGCCCGGGAGGCGGAGCCGCGGGCTTAGGCGTCGAGGAGGCGGGCGCGGACTTGCCGGCCGCGGGCGGGTCCGGCACCCGGTCCACGCGCAGCCCCACCGTGGGCTGCTCGAGCCGGAGCATCGAGCCCCGCGGGGAGATCCAGGCCACGAACTCGAGGGTGCCGTCGCTGAAGACCACGCGGCGCGCGGTCCGGTCCTTCCCGCCGATGCGCACCGTCTCGGTCGCGCCCGGCCGGAACTGGATCTCGAACACCGAATCGCGCGGCTCGCTGAGGACCACGACCGGCAGCGGGCGGTCGCCGACCATCTTGCCGTGCAGGCTGCGGAGCATGACGTCGAAGAGCACGAACATCTGGCTGTCCACCACGAACAGCCGCCCGGGGGGCCGCACGTAGGTCTCCGCCGTGCCCATGTCCCCGAGCTCCCGGAAGGTGACGATCGTGGTGTCGTGCACGTTGATGCCGCGCAGCACGCGCCGGCCCCCGAGATCCTGCTCCGACTGGTAGGAGAGCAGCCCGTAGTCGAGGGCCCGGATCGCCATGAACACCTTCTTCTCGAGGTGAGTGTCCCCGTCCGGCATCGGCAGCACCTGTTCGGCCTTCGCGTAGACCGTGACCGAGTCCCCGTGCGGGGTCAGGGAGAAGATCTCCGTGCCGAGGAGGCGGTCCCGGAAATACACCTTGTAGGTGCCGCCTTCGTCCTGAAGCGGATCGATCCGGACGGCCGCGTGCGGGACCGAAGCCAGGGCGAAGAGGAGGCAGGCGGCGGCCGGAGCCGCGAGTCGAGGGGCGCGAAACATGGGCAAGGACGGTATCACACCGTTCGCGCGCCCCGGGTCAGCGGGATGTCAGGATCCGCGCCCGCGGGCCCGGCCTTGAGGGGGCCCCCCGCGGCGGCTAGACTTTTCGCCGCATGAGCGAACCGCGCGCCGAGCCGTCCCCCTCCCGGCCGCAGGCCGCGGGATCGCTTCCCGTGCGCCCGCTGGTCCTCTGGGCGCTGGGCATCGCGGTGGCCTACGCGCCGGCGGCGCTGGTCGGCTCCGGCTTCGACGCGCGGCTCGCCCTGACCGCGGCCGCCGCGACGGTGGCCGCGCTCGCGCTCGTGCGCCTGCTCGCCGCGGGCGGGACGCTCGATCGCGCCGCCCTCGCGCTGGAGCGGACCGCTCCGGCGCTGCTCGCGGGCGCGGTCGCCGGCTTCGCGTGGCAGGCCGCCTTCCGCTCGTTCGCCGGCCTCGACCGGTTCGGCGAGTACGCGATCGCCGGGCTGTTCGGCCAGTCGTTCTGGACGCTGCTCCGCGGCCTGCCGTTCGCGAACTCGCAGGAGTCGGTGAACGGCACGCTGGTCAGCCACTTTGGCGTCCACTTCTCGCCCACGCTCCTGCTGGTCACGCCCTTCTACGCGCTGGCTCCGGGTCCGCGCACGCTGATGGCCGCGCAGGCGGTGGCGCTGGCGCTGGCGCCGGTGCCGCTGTTCGCGCTGCTGCGGAGGCGGATCGGGGCCGCCGGGGCGCTGCCGCTCGCGCTCACGCTCTTCGCGCTCCCGCTGTTCGCGCGCGCGGGCGACGGCGACTTCCACGACAGCTGCTTCCTGCCGGCGCCGCTGCTCGGGGCGGCGTGGGCGCTCGAGACGCGCCGCCGGCGCTGGCTCGCGGCCTTCGTGCTGCTCGCGCTCGGCGTGCGCGAGGACGCGGGCCTGGCGGTCGCGGCCCTGGGCGCCGTCGCCGCGCTCCGCGGCCACGGCGGGCGCGTGGCCCTGGCGCTGGCGGCGGCGGGCCTCGGCTGGTTCGCGGTGGCGACGCGGTTCGTGATTCCCGCCTTCGCCTCGCCCGGGATCATCGCCGACCCCGAGCGCTTCTTCGCCGCCGCCTTCGGGCACTGGGGCGCCACGCCCCTCGAAGCGGTGCGGGGCGTGCTCGGGGATCCCGCCGGCGTGGCGCGCTGGCTCGCGCGCCGCGAGATCCTCCAGTACGCCTACACGCTCCTGCTGCCCCTGCTGCTGCTCCCGCCGGCGCTCGACGCCGCGGTGCTGGCGGCGCTCCCCGGGCTCGCCCTCAACCTGATGTCGCGGTTCCCCTTCATGCACGCCGCGACCGAGCCCTACTCGTACGTGCCGCTCGCGTTCCTCACGCTGGCCGCGGCGGGCGCGGCCGCCCGCGTCGCGGAGCGGGCGCCGGCGGCGCG
>CAZIVR010000138.1:0-8034 GCA_964542745.1 uncultured bacterium | reverse complement strand
CGGGCCGGCCCGGCGGCGGCCGGGGCGAGCACCGCGAGGATCGCGAGCGTCCAGGCGCTCCCGGCCAGCGCGGCGCGGGAGGCGCTTCGCGCGGGCACCGGGGCGCCCCGCCGGTGCGCGCGCCTCACGGCCGCCCCGTCACGCGCAGCGCGCGCGACTCGGCGAGCCGCGCGCCGCCCGGATCCGAGCGCGCTTCGAGCACCACCCAGTAGACGCCCGCCGCCACGCCCGAGAGCGCGAGCTCGCGGGTGGCGCGGCCGGCCGAACCCGACTCGGGCAGCAGCTCGGCGACGCGGCGTCCGTCGAGGTCGTAGAGGTCGGCACGCACCCTCGCGCGCGGCCACGGCAGCGCCCACGCCAGCGTCACCCGGCCCCCGCTCCCGGCCACGCGGGCGGGCGCGAGGTCGAAGCGGCGCGCGGCCGGAGGCGGCGCCCGCGGCGGGGCGAGCGGCGTGCCGCGGGGGTCGAGCGCCGCCTGCCACGCTCCCTCCCGCCACTCGATCGGGACCCCGGCCGGCACGCCACGCGCCCGGTAGGCGAGCCGCTCCCCGACCAGCCCGTCGGCGTCGCGGATCACGACTTCGTCGGCGACCCCCGCGGAGTCGTCGCTGTTGTTGAGCGCCGGCCATGGGCTCACCTGCCATACGCGCGCGGGATCCAGCCCGGGGTAGGCCGCGAGCAGCGCGCCCCGGTCCTGCGCGAGCACCGCGAGGCTCTCGGGCGCGAGCGCGCCCGCGCCGTCGCGCGGCACGCCGCGGGCGCTGCCGCGGTCCGAGAGCGTGAACCGCTCGAGCTCCACCGGGCGCCCCGCCCGGTTCGCGACCTCGACCCACTCGCCCTCGCCGTCGGCGGGATGGAACTGGATCTCGGTCACGGCGAGCGGACCCGGGCCGACCAGGAAGCGGAGCGAGTCGCGATCGTCGTCCGGGTTCTCGTCGCCGGGGGTGGAGACGCGCAGCCACAGCCGGTGCCGGCCCGCCGCGAGCGGTTCGAGCGCCTGCTCGAACCGCAGCGTGTCGCCGGGCGGCAGCACCAGCGGACCGAGCACCGGGGGCACGAGGGCGGCGGGCGCCGCGGCGGCGCGCGGCGACGCGTCACCGGGGATCGCTTCCACCTCGACCCGGAGGGTGAGATCGCCGACCCGGAGCGTGTCGGCGCCCGCGTTGGCGAGCCGTCCGCTCAGGGTCGCGGCAACACCCGGCGCCGGGCGCTCGGGCGCGACGCTCAGGGCCCCGCGCGGCACCGCGAGGTTGCGGCGCGACTGGTTGGCCCTCCCGGGCGAGGGTGCCGCGGCGCGGAAATCGGCGGCGTTGGATCCCAGGTCCGAGGCGTCCGGGATCCGGGCGATCGAGAATCCCGAGGCCGCGTCGGGCGCGGGCGCCCCGCAGAAATACTCGGCGTGGGCGAGCGCGCCGTAGCCCACGACCTCCACCGCGCCGTCCGGCCACACCAGCCGGATCGCGTCGGGACCGTTCTGGAGGTCGAGCGCCACGATCGCCTGGGGCGCGGGCTCGACCAGCGCCCCGCCGACCACGAAGCGCCCCCCCGGGGCGATGGTGTCGCGCGCGCCCCCCGTCCAGCGCAGCGTCCAGCGCCCCGGTCCCGCCCCGTCGCCCGCCTCGAGGCGGACCCCGGCGAGCGGCACCGGCGCGGCGCCGGGGTTGAACAGCTCGACGAACTCGCGGCCGGTGTCGTCGCCGGCGGCGTCGTAGTGAACCTCGGCGACGATCGCCCGGCCGGGCGGCGCGCACGCGGCGGCGGCGATCGCGAGGGCGACGGCTCCATGCAGCACGAGGCTTCCCCGCGGGGGCGGGCACGGCGAGGGTCAGGGCGCGGGCGCCCGCGCACGCGTGCTTCGCAATCCGGATGCCGCCGCGGGAATGTCGCGGCTCAGGGAAGTCCCCGCCGCCTCCGCCACGCCCACTCGATGCCGAGCGCGCCCACGATCGCCCCGAACACCCACGGCGACTCCCACAGGCGGCGCGTCTCGCGCCGGCCGCGGGCCAGTTCGCGGGTGCCAAGGCCGGCGGCCCAGCGGCCGAGGTCGCCGGAGCCGGTCACGCGCCCGCCGCTCGCGGCCGCGAGCAGCGCGAGGCCCGCGCTGTCGGGCGAGGTGGTCGCCTCCTCGAGGCTCCAGCGGTCCACGGCGAGCTCGGTGGCGGCGCGTCCCAGTTCGGCCGGCCCGCGCACCGCGCGCGCCGACACCCGGTAGCGCCCGGGCGGCAGGTCCTCGAGCGAGGCCTCGTAGCTCCCGGCGCCGCGGCCCGTGAAGCGGACCTCGCGGCGCGCGCCGCCCGGGCCCGCCACCTCCGCGAGGATCTCGGCCCCGCTCACGGGACGGAACGAAGCGTCCTGCAGCGTGGCCAGCAGGCGCACCGGCTCGCCGGCGGCCGACAGCCACCGGTCGGGCCGCACCCGGAGCGCCTCGCCCTGCACCGGCTCGGCGAGCCAGCGGACCAGCCGCCGCCACAGCGCGCGGGCGCGGGCCGGGCCGCCGTCGTCGTGGGGAGCGAGCGTCCACCGCCACACGCCGGTGCCGTTGAGGAGCAGCGCGGGCCCGCGGCCGGCGCGCCGCGCCACGAGGATCGGGGGGCCGCCCCGCGCGGTCCCGATCAGCACGCGATCCCCGGGCCCCGGCTCGAACGCGACCAGGTCGCCGAGCGGCGCCGCGGCCCGCCACGCGGCGTCGGAGCGCGCCGGGTCCGGGTCCCACTGCACCAGCTCCGTCCCCTCGGGGCTCGGGACCGGGGAGGCGGACGCGGCGGCCGGCGCGGGCCCGGGGCGCACGCCGAGCACCTCGCCGAGCGCGCCCGCCCCGTAGCGCGCGAGCCCGGGCGGCGGCCCGCCGATCGCGAGCATCCCTCCGCCCGCGCGCACGAAGTCCGCGAGGGCGCGGTCCATCGTCGTGCCGAGCTCCGGCGGGCCGATCGCGTCGAGCACCACCAGCGCGACCCCGCGCAGGTCGGCGGGCACGGGTCCGTCGCGGCGGCGGCCGGTCTCCAGCTCGCGCCAGCCCGCGCGTTCGCGCGTGAGCGTGACGAGCGCGAGGCTCGAGTCCCCCGCGAGCGCGCGGCGCAGGAACCCGAGGTCCCAGTTGGGCCCGCCGCCGATCACCAGGACGCCGACGCGGCCCGGGGCCACCTGCACCGCCGCCTGCCGCGCGTTGTTGAGCACCGTGAGCTCGCCGGGCAGCGAATCCACGCTCGCGGTCCACACGGCGAGCCCCGGGCGGGACGGCGTGACGCGCAGCTCGGCGACCGTCTCCGCGCCGGGGCCGGGCGCCGCCACCGTGGCGCGCGCGAGCACGCGGCCGTCCTCCCCGAGCGTGACCTGCAGGCCCGCCCCCGCGGGCTCGCTCGAGGTGACCCGCACGCGCACCGGGGTCGGCTCGCCGACCCGCGCGCTCGCCGAGGTCTCGAGGCCCGCGAGCACGCGGTCGCGCGGTCGCGGCGCCCCCACCACCACGGCGTGCACGGGGACGCCGAGCGCGCGAGCCGCCTCGACCGGGTCCGCGCCGCGGTTCACGACCCCGTCGCTCACCACCACGACCGCCCCGGCGCGCTCGCCCTCCGGGGACCGGCCGAGCGAGGCGAGCGCGTCCCCGAGGGCGGTCGCGCCGTCGGCCCCGGCGCCGGCCGAGTCGGAGGCGAGCCGGCTCGCGAAGTCCAGCACCTCGACGCGCGCGCGCCCACGCCACGCCCGGCGCAGCTCCTCGACGGCCCGCCCGGCGGCCTCGGACCGCGGCCCGGCCCCGGGGGCCACGGGGAGCGCCATGCTGCGCGAGCGGTCGCGCAGCACCACGACGCGCGCCGCGTCGCCGCTCGCGCGCTCGAGCACCGGCTGGGCGAGCAGCCACACGAGCGCGAGGAGCGCGACACCGCGCAGGGCGGGCAGCAGCGCCTTCGCCGGGGGCGAGAGCGGGGGCACGCGGAAGCGGTAGGCCCAGGCGGCGAGCGCGAGCAGCGCGAGGCTCGCGAGGACGAGCGGGATCCACGGGGCGTTGGGGGCGAGATGGAGGGCGAGGTCGAACATGGCAGGCCGCGGAGCGTCCCATTGGGCGCTCCGGGACGTCAACGCGGGCCGGTGAGGCGTGGGGCCGTGCGTTGCGGGTCGGTGAGGCGTGGGGCCGTGCGTTGCGGGCCGGTGAGGCGTGGGGCCGTGCGTTGCGGGCCGGTGAGGCGTGGGGCCGTGCGTTGCGGGCCGGTGAGGCGCGGGGTTCGGATGCGGGGCACGCTCGCCTGCGCGTCCCGCTTCGGCTCGCTCTGCCGAGGCCGCGCTCCGCCTTCCTGGCTCCGCACGGCCTCGGGCGGCCCCGCATCCGAACCCCGCGCCTCACCGGCCCGCGCGTGGCCTCGTGCAGCCCCGGCGCCGAACCCCGCGCCTCACCGGCCCGCGCGTGGCCTCGGGCGGCCCCGCATCCGAACCTCGCGCCTCACCGGCCTGCGCGTGGCCTCGGGCGGCGGCGCCGAACCCCGCACCTCACCGGCCTGCGTGGACGGGCTCAGCCTCCGGCGGCGCGCTGCTGGTCGGCGAGGCGGAGGCCTTCGAGGATCAGGCGGTCGAGGTCGAGGTCGAGCTGGATGTCCTCCTCGGTGACGCGCTCGCCGGGGTGGAAGCGGAAGCGGCCCTCGCGCCACAGCAGCACGCCGTAGACGATGCGGCGCAGCACCTCGCGCACGGCGCCCTGCAGGTGCTCCGGCGTGATCGCGCCGCTCGCCACCAGCAGCGCGCCGAGCCGCTCGCCGGGGTGGTTGGCCTGCTCGGCGAGGGCGCGCACCAGCGCGTCCTGCGTGAGCAGCCCGCGGTGGACCAGCACCTCGCCGGCGCGCACCGAGGCGCCCGAGGTGCGGGCGAACACGGGGCGCCCGCGCTCGAAATAGAGTTCCACCGACTCCTTGCCGCGCGCGAGTTCGAGCCGGCCGTTGGCCTGCGCCAGCTGCAGGAGCTGGAACACTTCGGTCGGGAAGAAGTGCTGGAGCTCGCCCTCGAGCGCGCTCAACGCCCGCCCCAGCGCACGTCGCCCACCACGCGCCCCTCCGATTCGGTCTTGCCGCGCATCACCCGCAGGTTGTACCAGCCGAGCACGACGGCGTGAATCACGGTGGCGGCCATCAGCACGCCGAGCGCGGTCTCGGTGAGCGGCTCGAGGCGTTCGGCGAAGGGCCGGTGGAGCACGTGCAGCATCGCGAGCAGGCCGATCAGGCCGCTCATCACCACGCCGGTCCAGCGGCCGAAGCCGGTGGGCTGGATCCGCACCGGGCCCACGAACAGGTAGAGCCCGGCGCCCCCGACCAGCAGGATCCCGTAGCGCAGGGCCGCGAAGCCGAACACCCACCCGGGCAGCATGTCCGACACGAACAGCGCGGCGAACACCCCGAGGTTGAAGGCGATGTCCACGATCGGGTCGAGCACGCGGCCGAGGGGCGTGCACTGGTCCCAGCGGCGCGCGACCCAGCCGTCGAGCACGTCGGAGAGCGCCGCGGCCGCGAACGCCGCGAGGGCGAGCGTCACGTGCCCGTCCACCAGGAACAGCACGATGCCCGGCAGGAGCGCCGGCCGGAGCAGGGTCAGGATGGTGGCGGCGTTGAGCGACGAGAGCCGGAAGCCGTCGCGGTCGCGCAGCAGGTCCACCGAGAAGCTCACCAGCGCGAACGCGGGCAGGATGCCGAGGCCGGTGGCGAGGAAGTAGTCCACGCCGAAGCGGGGACCGAAGCGCATCGCGAGCGCGGCCGCGGCCGCGAAGTCCGCGGCGAAGAACAGCAGCGCCACGCTCCACACCGAGCGCACGGCGCCGGGGTTGGCGTCCCAGCTCGAGCGGACCCCGGCGGCCACGGCGCGGGCGTAGCGGACCAGCGCGGCCGGCGAGAACCGGTCGCGGCGCAGGTCCTGAAGGTGCTCCTCGATGAACAGACGGCCTCCCGATCGGTCAGGCCGGCAGGGTAGCGCCGCCGCTCGGCCCGGCACAAACCCCGGCGCCGGAGCGGTGCTAGAGTCGCGCGCCATGTTCCGCCACCGCATTCACGCCCCGGGGGCGTGGCTCGCCGCCCTCTTCGCCGCCGCGCTCGCCGCGGGCTGCGGCCGCGACGAGGGGCCGGCCTTCGATCCCGACACCGTGCCCGACGCCTACGCCGTGGCGACCGGCGCGCTCCTCACCCCGGGCTCGACGCGGGCCTGGCAGGTGACTCCCGCGGGCAACCTCTACAACGGCGACTGGCGGCTGCGGATCGGCGCGGCCTCGGGCGCCGACAGCGCCGGTCCCCCGCGCCGGGTCGCCGCCGAGGACCGCTGGCTCCCGGTGCTGCACTGGACGAGGCGTTCGGGCGCCGTGCGCTGGGACTTCTCGGCGGCGGCGCTCGCGCGGCGCGCCCCGGCCGACTCCGAACTGGTGGTCTCGCTCGAGATCGTCGCCCGCAACGAGGGCCCGGCCCCGGCCGAGGCCCGCCTCGACCTCGCGCTCGAGCCCCGCGAGCCGGGTGCTTCGTGGGTGGCGTGGGACGGCGACGACGAGACCCCGCGCTGGGGCGGCGGATCCTCGGGGGCGCGCGCCCACGCCTGGAGCGAGGGCGCCCCGACCGGGGAAGCCTCCCACCGGCCCGCGTGGCGGCTCGCGCCGGGCGAGACCCGCGCGGTGCGCGTGGCGCTCCCCGCCTACGCCGCCCCCGAGCGCGCGCTCCACCGCTTCGCCGCGCGCCCGCACCGCGCCGTGCTCGCCGACGTCCGCAACCGCCGGCGCCGCGACCTCGCGCGCGGGGCCCGCTTCGAACTCGGCGACCCCGAGGTCGAGAACGCGCTGCGCGCCGCCACCACGGTGCTGCTCGATCTGCGCGAACGGCGCGGCGAGCGCTGGGTCCCGATCGGGGGCCCGTTCCAGTACCGCGACGTGTGGCTCCGGGACGGCGCCCGCGCCATCGCCGCGCTCGCGGTCGCGGGCCATACCCGGGAGGCGCGCGAGCTGGCCACGGGCTTCCTGCTGCTCCAGTGGCCGAACGGCGCGTTCCTGAGCCAGCGCGGCCAGCTCGACGGCACCGGGCAGGCCCTGTGGGCCTTCGACCAGGCGTGGCTCCGTCCCCCGGCGCCCGCGCGGGAACTCGCCCCGCTCGCCGACGCCGCGGTTTCCGCCGTGCGCTGGTTCCAGCTCCAGGGCAGCCTCGGCCAGCGCATCGAGACCGACTACCCGCGCCTGCTTCCCTACGCCGAGCCGCGCGACGGCGAGCTGGTGCGGGCGCAGCTCCTCGGCAACGACGCGTGGGCCATCGCGGGCCTGCGTTCGGCGCAGCGCCTGCTGCGCGCGGCCGGGCGCGAGGCCGAGGCGCGCGACGCCGCGGAAGGCCTGCGCGCGTGGCTCGACAGCTTCGCGGACGCGCTGGCGCGCTGCGGGCAGCCCGACCTGCCGCCCTCGTGGCAGGGCGTGGGCCGCGACTGGGGCAACTTCGCCGCGGCGTGGCCGTGCCGCGCCGTCCCCGACCGCGACCCGCGCGCCGAGGCGTTCGCGCGGCGCGTGTGGGCCGCGGGCGGCGGCGCGGGGCTCACGTTCTACGCGACGCCCGACTCGCTGCACGGCTACCTCGGGGCCGATCTCGCGGTGTGGGCGATGCTGCGGGGCCTGCGCGCCGAGGCCGACAGCATCCTCGGAGCGCACCTCCACTGGCGCACCGCCTCCGGCACCGCGGGCGAGATCTTCGATCGCGAGGGCCGCTTCGGGGGCAACCTGCCGCCGCACCCCACGTCGGCCGCGGCGCTGGTGCTGCTGGTCCGCCACGCGCTGATCTACGACGACGACGCCGACACGCTGCGCCTCACGCTCGGGGCGCGCGAGCGCTGGTGGAAGGGCGCGACCGTGGAGCGCGCCCCGACCCGCTGGGGCCCGGCGAACCTCGGCTTCGCGCGCGAGGGCGCGACGGCGCGCTGGCGCTGGACCCCGGTCCCGGTGTGGACCTCGCTCACGCTCCCGCCGGGCACGGTGCTGGCGTCGGCGCCGGCGGCGCCGCTGCGGGGCGTCGCGGGCGGGCGCGACGTGCTCGCGCCCCCCGGCGT
>CAZIVR010000137.1:0-8158 GCA_964542745.1 uncultured bacterium | reverse complement strand
GTGGCCCCGCGCCCTCGCCGGCCTCGCCGGGCTCGCCGCGATCGCGGCGCTGGCGACGCTCGCCGCCCTGCTCGCGGGACGCGCCGCGCTGGCCACCGTGCTCGAGCGGGTCTCCGGCGCGCGCGCGGGCGGCTCCTCGGCCGCCGCGCGGCGACGCGGCTTCCGCTGGCGCGCCTCCGGGCCGGTGGCGGCGATCGTCCGGCGCGACGGCCGCATGCTGGCGCGCAGCTGGACGATCCTCGGCGACCTCGCGGTCGCCTCGGTGCTCTGGATCCTGCTCCCGCTCGCGGGGCTCGCCGGGGGAGCCCTCGAAGGGCGGGATCTCGCGCGGCTCGTCGTGCTCTCGCTCTCGGTCGGCCTCGGCTACGAGGTGGCGGCGCGCTCGCTCCCCTTCGAGCGGCACTTCCGGCACTGGACCTCCCTGGCCCCGATCCCCCCGGGTCGCTACCTCGCGGCCAAGCTGGTGGGGTGCGCGGCGGTCTCGGCCCCCATCGTCGGGGCGGCGATGATCGTGGCCATCGCCACGGGGTCGGCCCGGCCCGCGGACGTGCCGGGCCTCGCGGGTCTCGCCGCCGGGGCCCTCGCGCTCTCCCAGGCGACCGGCGTGTGGGCGGGCGCGGTTTTCGGGGACCCGGCATGGGTCAACCCGAGGGCCATGCTGAGGTTCGGGGGACGGCTCGTGGCTTCGGTGCTGGTGCTGGTCCAGCTCGCGGGATGGCTCGGACTGCTCGTGCTGATGGAGCACGGGCCGCTCCGCGTGGGTGGCTGGCCCGCGTGGCTCCTGCCCCCCGCGATCGCCTTCCTCGTCGCGGCCCTGCCCGTTCGGGCAGCCGCCGGAGCGCTCGGGCGTAGCGATTCGCGCCACTAAACCCAATCGGGATTGGGTGTTCCGACGCAAATAGCCCTTGCTTCCGCCGGGTGGTGCGAGCCTATACTGGCGGCCATCGAGGGGCGCGCGGCCCGAATTTGACGCGCGCCTGAAGGTTCGCTGTGTCGTGATGCGCGCGGTCTCGCGAGAACTCCGGTCCGAGATTCGGAATTCCCTCCAGCCCGCGCGTGTCGCGTCGCACGCGCAGGTGGAGCACCGTGAGAGGGGTCGGTTGTCGCTCGCGCGAGTGACCCTAGAAAGGTGGATGGAGCGATTCCGGCGGCACCAGCCGCATCAAGGTTTGAGCCTCTAGCTCTGCAGCTAAACCCCTTGGAGGTGGCCGATGAAGTCTAAGGCCTTGCTACTCGTTTGCACCGCGCTACTCGCTGTGGCTGCACCCGCGAAGTCCGATGAGTTCCTGCTCGGCTTCACGGGCTACGACTACGAAGACCCGAACACGAACCCCGGCACGTACCTCGCGATCGGCGAGGGCTACAAGATGGTGGGCTTCGTGACCTCGGTCGGCCCGCTGCTCGATCCGTGGGTGGACTTCTCGGTCAACGAGTACACGATCTACGTGCGGGACCTCACGGTGATCTCGCGTGCGGCGTTCGGCCCGTTCCTGTCGTGCGGCTTCGCGAACGACGGGCGCGGCAGCTACTACGCCGACCCGCTTTCCGGCGGAACGCCCGGCACGTACGGCACCTTCCCGCCCAACGCGACGTCGCCCTCGACCTTCATCGACGGCTCGATGCGGATCACGGGAGACATCGACAATTTCGTCCTGACCTTCAACTTCGGGACCAACCAGGGCAACTTCTCGGGCCAGATGACGCAGGATGGCGGCCCGGACCTCATCTACATCCCGCCCGACCAGCGCGGCGGCTGGGTGCTCGGCGGACTCGCCGGTCGTCCCGGCAACCCGACGGTTCCCGATGGCTACGCCAACCAGGTCTCTGGCGAGTGCCGCATCCCGGACGCGACGCCGACGACGCACAAGTCGTGGGGCGCCGTGAAGGCCCTCTACCGCTAACCTCGGACTCCGAACCGCGGCCCTCACGGGCCGCGTCCCCAGTGGAGGAAGCACCATGAAGAAGATCTTCGGGGTGGCGGCGGTCCTGGCACTCCTGTCGGGCGGACTGGCGGCCTCGGCTTCCGCGCAGTGCGGAACCGGCGTGATGATCAAGTTCGACGCCGACGGGTTCGCCTACGAAACCGCGTACAGCCCCACGACCTACATCTCCTCGTCGGGAAGCATCCTGAGCATGGTGGGACACGTGAGCCTGTTCTGTTCGCCGCTCGCGGGCCTCAACCCGGCCGACCCGACCAAGGAGTACACGTTCTACATCACGAGCCTCACGTCGGCGGGCACCATGACGTTCGGTCCCTTCGGCGGCTCGACGTTCTACGAGACCGACTACGCGGGCGGCACGTGGGAGATCCACGAGGGCAGCCCGGAGAACGCGCCGACGGACGCGGGCGGCATGCCCGCGCTGCCGAGCGTGCTGGTGCCTTCGACGTTCACGGACGGCCCGGTGATCCTGTCGGGCACGTTCTCGAACTTCCACACCTCGGTCACCAAGACCGTGAGCGGGCCGAACACGACCGTGAACGGATCGTTCATCGCCGACTACGTGGCGACCGGCGGCTCGTACTACGGCGCCGTGGGCGGCGGCTCCGCCAAGTTCCAGGGCAACTGGTGCGTGACGCGCAAGCCGGCGGGCTGCACGCCCGACACGTACAGCGCGCACCCGAACGGCAAGTGGGACACGCCGCCGACCACCGCGGTGACCCGCTCCACCTGGGGCTCGCTCAAGCAGCTCTATCGCTAGTCCCGATCGCATCGGCGCCGCCCGGGTTCCCCTCGGAACCCGGGCGGTTTCGTTGGGGGCCGCTTCCCCGCTAGGCTTCCGCTCGTGACCACCCCGACCGCACCGCGCCCCGTGCTGGCGTTCGCCCCCGACCTGTTCTTCGCGGCCAAGATCGCCGCGGTCGCCGAGGCCGCGGGCACGCCCCTCGAGATCCTCGACGCCGGCGCGATCCTGCGGCGCTGCGCCGGCGAGGCACCCGCACCGGCCCCGGCGCCGCTGGTGATCGTGGACCTCGGGGCCGGCCCGGCCGCGCTCGAACTCGCGCGCTCGCTGCGCGCGGGCGCGCCCGCCGGGCTCCGCCTCGTCGGCTTCTACCCGCACGTGGACGCGGCGCTCCGTGACGCGGCGATCGGGGCCGGCGTGGATCCCGTGCTGCCGCGCTCGGCCTTCGTGGCGCGCCTGCCCGCGCTGCTCGCCGGCGCCTGAGATCCCGGAGTTCGCGATGCCCCGCTACATCGCCTTCCTGCGCGCCATCAACGTGGGCGGCCGCGTGGTGCCCATGGAGCGGCTGCGCGCCCGGTTCGAATCGCTCGGGTTCGCCGCGGTCGAGACCTTCATCGCCAGCGGCAACGTGATCTTCGCGAGCCCGGGGCCGCCCGCGGCCCTCGAGCGCCGCATCGAGGCGAGCCTCGCGGCGGATCTCGGCTACGAAGTGGCGACGTTCCTGCGAACCGACGCCGAGGTGGCCGCGATCGCGGCCCGGCCGGCGCTCCCGGCGCCCGGCCCGGGCGCGGAGGGCGCGCTCAACGTGGCGTTCCTGCACGCGGCGCCGGGTCCGGCCGCGCGACGCGCCCTCGCGGCCCATCGCAGCGCGACCGACGACTTCCGCATCGCGGGGCGCGAGGTCTACTGGCGGTGCGCCGGTCGCCAGAGCGGGTCCAGGTTCTCGAACGCCGCGCTGGAACGGGCGCTCGGGATGCCCGCCACGCTCCGGGGGATCTCCACGCTCCGGAAGCTCGCGGCGAAGTTCCCCCCGGCGGCGGCGCGAGCGGCCGCGCGCGGCTATACTGCGCGGCGTTCCGGAGGTTCCGCCACCCCACGAAAGGCGAAACGATGAGCCAGGAAACCAGTCACGGGCCCGCCGAGCGCGTGTCCATCTCGTGCCCCGGCTGCGGGCGCAAGGACGTGGTGAGCTGGCCGCGCGGCGCGGCCACCTACCACTGGAAGTGCTTCAACTGCTCGAAGGAGTTCGACCTTGCCCGGAAGTCCGGGCACTGAGCCGGCGATGCCTCCCGTGACCCCGGCGACACGCCGCGCGTGGGCGCGTCCCGGCGCCGCGTTCCTGCTCGCGGCGCTCGCGGCGCTGCCGCTCGGCGCGGGGCCGGCGCCGCGTGCGGCGGCCGCCTCCGATTCCACGTCGGCGGTCGCCGACCCCCGCGCCGTCCGCGTCGCCGACCGCGTGATGGAAGCGCTCGGCGGGCGCAAGCGCTGGGACGCGCTGCCCGGCCTGCGCTGGACCTTCGGCGTGTCCGTGAACGACACGGTGCGCAGCCGCCGCACCCACGCGTGGAACAAGCACACCGGCTGGCACCGCGTCGGGTACCGCACCGCCGCGGGCGACAGCTTCGTGATCATCCACCGGGTCGGCACGCCCGAGGGGCGCGCGTGGGCCAACGGCCAGCCGATCGAGGGCGACTCGCTCCAGAAGCTGATCGCGCGCGGCATGCGGCTCTGGACCAACGACATGTACTGGATGCTGATGCCCTACAAGATGCGCGACCCGGGCGTGAACCTGGCCTGGGATTCCGAGCGCCGCGTGGACGGCCGCACCTACGACGTGATCGCGATGTCCTTCGCCGGCGTCGGGCAGACGCCGCAGGACCGCTACTGGGTGTTCGTGAACCGCGCCACGCGTCGGATCGAACTGTGGGAGATGGTGCTGCAGGGCGAGCAGCCGCCCCCGGTGCGCTACACCTGGGACGACTGGGTGCGGGTGGGCGGGCTGTGGTTCCCGTCCGCGCACCGCAACGAGGGCCGCAACGTCTTCACCCGCGACGTCCAGACGGTGACCGAGTTCGACCCGGCCGTCTTCGCCGGGCCCTGAGCGGGCCGATCCCGTCCCGCCGTCTCCGGTCATGAACGCCCCCGCCACCCGCGACGACCGCTCCGGCCCGCCGCGCGTGAGCGAGATCTTCCTCTCGCTGCAGGGCGAGGGCCCCTCGGCCGGGACGCCCGCCCACTTCGTGCGCCTGCAGGGCTGCGACGTGGGCTGCGCGTGGTGCGACAGCAAGTACACGTGGGACCCCGCGGCGGGGCGCGCCCTGGACGCGGACGCGATCGTGAAGGAGGCCCTGGCCCTCGGCGCCGCCCCGCTGCTGGTCCTCACCGGCGGCGAACCGCTCCAGAGCCCGGGGCTTCCGGCACTGCTGGACGCGGCGCTCGCCGCGTGGCCCCGCGTCGAGATCGAGACCAGCGGCCTCCTGCCCCCGCCGCGCTCGGCGCCCGCGCTCCACTACAACGTCTCGCCCAAGCTGCCGTCGGCGACCCCGCGCTGGGCCGAGACCTGGGCGCACACCGCGCGCTGGAAGGCCGAGCCGCGCGCGGTCTTCAAGCTGGTGGTGGGATCCCCGCCGGACCTCGACGACGCGCTGCGCCTGGTCGCGGAGCACGCGCTGCCGCGGGAGCGGGTGATGCTGATGCCCGAGGGCATGACCGAGGCCGTGCTCCGCGAGCGCGCGGTCGCGCTCGCCGAAACCTGCCGGCGCGAGGGCCTGCGCCTGAGCCCCCGCCTGCACGTGTGGCTGTGGGGCGCGAGGCGGGGCGTGTGAGCGCGGTCCCGAAGCCCGCCGTGGTGCTGCTCTCGGGCGGCCTCGACTCGGCGACCTGCCTGGGGTGGGCGCGCCGCGAGGGCTTCGCGTGCCACACTCTGGCGGTGGACTACGGCCAGCGGCACGCGATCGAGCTGGAGGCGGCCGAGCGGGTGGCGCGCTCGCTCGGCGCCGCCACCCACCGCGTGGTGCGCGCCGACCTGCGCGCGATCGGCGGGTCGGCGCTGACCGCGGACCTCGCGGTGCCGCGCGACCGCGACGAGCGCGCGATGGCCGCCGAGATCCCGGTCACCTACGTGCCGGCACGCAACACGGTGATGCTCGCGCTGGCCCTGGGGCTGGCGGAGACGCTGGGCGCGGCCGACCTGGTGGCGGGCATGAACGCGATCGACTACTCGGGCTACCCCGACTGCCGGCCCGAGTTCGTGCGCGCGTTCGAAACCCTCGCGCGCGTGGCCACCCGCGCCGGGGTCGAGGGGGCGGCGTGGCGCGTGCACGCGCCGCTCCTCGCGCTCGACAAGGCGGCGATCGTGCGGCTCGGGATCTCGCTCGGGGTGGATTACGCGCTCACCCATTCCTGCTACGATCCCGCCCCCGGCGGCGCCGCGTGCGGGCGCTGCGACTCCTGCGCGCTCCGCCGCAGGGGATTTCGCGAGGCGGGGGTGCCCGACCCGACGCGCTACGCGCGCGACGCGGGCGGCCCCGCGACCCACTGACCGGACGGATTCCGCGCCATGCGAGTCGAGCTCACCAAGGAATACCGCTTCGAGGCCGCGCACCGCCTGCCGCGCGTGCCGGCCGATCACAAGTGCCACCGCATGCACGGCCATTCGTTCGTGGTCGAGGTCACGGTCGCGGGCGAGGTGGACGAGGCCACGGGCTGGCTCGTGGACTTCGCCGACATCACCGCGGTGGTGGAGCCGGTCCTCAAGGGCGAGCTGGACCATCGCGCGCTGAACGACGTGCCCGGCCTCGAGAACCCCACGTCCGAGATGCTGTGCGCGTGGCTGTGGCGGCGGCTCGCGCCCCGGCTTCCCGGATTGACGGCGCTCACGGTTCACGAAACCTGCACCGCCCGCTGCACGATTCGCGGCGTGTGACCGCCGCGCCGTCGCGTCGCGGGCCCGCGCCCCGGTCCCCGGGCGCCCGCCGGGCGCCCGCTGAACCCTTTGGCAGGAGAAGCTATCCAAGGGTGCGACTCCCCGCGGCGGACCCTCCGCCCAACCCGGACTGTGGCGGGGAGCGCGACTGGACGATGACTGAACCGGTGCCCGTTCCGCGACCCGACTCCCGGCGGCGCGAGGGGTGGTCCGGCCTGAGACTTCGGAAAGGAAGTACCCGACCATGAAGCGCAGAGTGTTCGTCACCGGAGCGAGCGGTTACCTCGGAAGCGGCATCGCCGCGCGGCTCGCGCGCGCCGGGCACGAGGTGCACGGACTCACCCGCAGTCCCGACCGTGCCGGAGCGCTCGAGGCCGCCGGCGTCCGCCCGGTGTTGGGCGATCTCTCGGACCTCGAGTCCTTCGACGGGGCGCTGCGCAACTCCGACGCCGTGGTGCACGCCGCGTGGGAGGCTTCCGACACGGCCGCCCTCGACCAGCAGGCGCTGGCCGCGATCCGTGCCGCCGTCCAGGACGGGCGCGTGCGCCGGGTGCTCTACACCAGCGGCACCTGGGTCTACGGGGACACCGGCGGCGAAGTCGTGGACGAATCGCGCCCGCTCGCGCCGCTCCCGCTCGTCACGTGGCGCGCCGCGCACGAGGACGTCGTGCTCGACCTCGCGGAGTTCGAGGTGGACGCCATCGTGCTCCGCCCCACCATCGTCTACGGCGAGTCCCGCGGCATCCTCGGCGGCTTCTTCCAGGAGGCGCGCGAGAAGCGCACCGTGACCGTGCCCGGCGACGGCTCCCAGCACTGGGGCCTCGTGCACCGGGACGACGTCAGCGAAGCCTTCGCGCTCGCGATCGAGCACGGCAAGGGGGGCGAGCGCTACAACCTCTGCGACGAGTCGCAGCTCACCGTGCGCCAGATCGGCGAGGCGATCGCGCGCGCCACGGGCGCCGAGTTCCGCACCCGCGACCGTGAAGCCGTGATCGAGGAGCTGGGCCTCTACGGCGAGGCGCTGCTCGCGGACTTCCGCTGCACCTCGGCCCGGGCCCGCCGCGACCTCGGCTGGGTGCCCCGCCACTCGAACTTCGTTCGCGAGGTGGACGACCTCCACCGCGAGTGGCAGGCCGGCCGGGAAGCCCCGGTCGCCTGACCCGCCGCCGGCGGGCGCTTCGCGACGGCGCCCGCCGGCGCTAGATTGCCCGGCGCATGCCCCGCGCCCTCCCGCACCGCCCGCTCCTGCTCGCCGGGGCCGCCCTCCTCGCGCTCGCCGCCTTCGCCGCGGCGCTCGCCCCCGCGCTCGCGCGCCGCGCGCTGGCCGAGGCCGCGCGCCGCCGCGGCTTCGAGGCCACGTTCGCCACCGCCCGGCTCGGCTGGGGTCCTTCGCTGCGGGTGCGGGATCTCGCGCTGGTGCGCGCCGCCGGCGGCGACACGGTGGCGTTCGCGGAGACGCTCGAGGTGCGGATCGCGGCGCTGCCGCTGCTCGCCGGCCGCGTGCGTCCCGTCGCGATCCGCGCCGCGCACGCGCGGGTCCTCGCCCGGTCC
>CAZIVR010000136.1:0-8188 GCA_964542745.1 uncultured bacterium | reverse complement strand
CGCGCCCCGAGACCGAGGAGCGCAACGACGAGGAGCTGCTTCGCAACCGCCGCGTGGTGCTGCGGGTTCTCAATCCCGAGGTGCTGCCGAAGGGCGTCGAGCTCGAGCAGCCCTGACGCGCCGAAGCGAAACCCTCACCGTTTCCAGACCCTGAAAGGGAGGCGCTCCCCATGGTCAACGAGTTCAAGGACTTCCTCATGAAGACCAACGCCATGGCGCTCGCCGTCGGCGTCATCATCGGCGCGGCGGTCGGCAAGGTGGTCGGCTCGCTGGTCTCGGACATCCTGATGCCGCTGATCAGCATGGCCATTCCGGGCGGCGCGTGGCGCGAGGCCAAGTTCGTGCTCGCCACCAACGCCGACGGCACGGTCGCGAACGCGGTCACCTACGGGCAGTTCTTCGGCGCCGTGGTGGACTTCGTGATCATCGCGTTCGTGGTGTTCATGATCACCAAGTCGCTGCTCAAGCCCGCGCCCGAGGCGCCCAAGCCGGCGACCAAGGTGTGCGGCGAGTGCAAGGAGACCGTCCCGGCCGACGCGCGGAAGTGCCGCGCCTGCGCGAGCGCCGTCTAGCCGGCCGCCGCGCCCGCAGTCGATCGCCCGCTTCCCGCGGCGCGCCCGGTGGTTCGGACCGGCCCGCGTCCGCAGGGAGGCGGGCGAATCCGTTCCCCGGCCGCGCCCCCGCGTTCCACCCCGAAAGGAGATGCCATGAACCGTCGTCACCCCGTCGCGGGGATGCTCGCCCTCCCGGCTCTCGTGCTCGCCGCGCTGGCGGCCCCCACGCCGCCGGCCGCGGCGCAGGACGCCGTCACGATCACCCTGCCCGACCCGCCCGGCTGGAAGGTCGGCACCACCCTCGGCCTCAACCTGTCGCAGAGCTCCTTCAGCACCAACTGGGCGGGCGGCGACAAGGGGTCGGTCGCATGGGTGTTCAACTCGAACAGCACGGCCGAGCGCCAGTTCGGGTCGCGCGTGAACCTCGCCAACGAGCTCAAGCTGGCCTACGGGCAGACCTCGCGCCAGCAGCAGCGCCCGAACTCCGCCGACCGCTTCTGGGAGTCGCCGGCCAAGACCACCGACCAGATCGTCTTCGAGTCCACGGCGCGCTTCACGTTCGGCGGCTGGGTGGATCCCTACTCGAGCCTCCGGCTCGACTCGCAGTTCCGCGACGAGAGCTACGCGCCGTTCGCGGTGCTGGGCTTCAACCCGGTCAAGCTCAAGGAGAGCGCCGGCATCGCGAAGGTGCTGGAGAAGCGCGACGACCGCGAGATCAAGACCCGGCTCGGCTTCGGCCTGCGCCAGACGCTCGCGCGCAGCGTGGACATTCTGACGCTCGCGCAGAGCCGGTTCAGCACCAACGACGGTGGCCTGGAGTGGCAGACGCAGGTGACGCGGCCGGTGCTGGACCAGAAGGTGCTCTACAAGGCCGAGCTGCTGGTGTTCCAGCCGCTCTTCTACTCCCAGTCCGACGAGCTCGAGGCGTTCGACGCCCGGGTGCGCGCGGGGGACCCGACGCTCGCGGCGATTCCCGGCGCGGAGCCGGTCTCGGAGTTCTGGAGGGCCACCGACGTGAGCTTCCAGAACAGCTTCACCGCGGAAATCACGAAGCACATCTCGGTCGGCCTGTTCGCGCAGTTCGTCTACGACAAGTTCGACGCCGCGGCGAACGTGGACCTGAAGAAGTCCCTGAACGCGCTGCGGCCCGAGGTGCTGAAGAACGTGCGCAAGGCCGGGCAATTCAAGGAGACGCTGGCGCTCGGGTTCACCTACCGGCTGTTCTAGGGGGCGCCGGGGCGGCCCCGCCGCCCGCGCCCCAGCGCGCGATCACGGTCTCGGCGACCAGCAGCGCGAGGGCGAGCAGGACGAACAGGCCCCACAGCTCGCGGCCGTAGCGCGCCTCGCGCACGCGCCGCGCGAGGTCGGCGCCGCCCCGCAGCACCACGGTGCGCGCGCCCGGCAGCCGCCCGGCGAGGGCGGCGTCCTCCTCGCCGTCGAGGTCCGACTCGCGGGCGTCGGCGTTGACCGCGAAGGTGGCGCGCAGCCGCCCGTCGCGCAGCACGCGATAGAGCCCCGGAGCCTCGAGCGGCGCCGAGACCAGCCGGGTCGCGCCGCGCTCGGCGCGCAGCTCCGAGGCGACCTCGTGCCCGGCCTCGTTCTCGATCCGCCAGGTCCCGGTGCGCGCGGGGCTCGAGTAGCGGTCGCCGGGGGCGAGCGAGGCGGCCGCGGTGCCGCGCGCCAGCACCTTCACCGCCTGGTGGACCAGCGGCAGGAACGCGCCGCTCACCGCGAAGTCGGAGGCGTCGGGGCCGAGCGCGGCCGCCAGCACCAGGGCGCGCGGCGTCTCCACCAGCGCGGCGCGCGACTCGTCGAAGCGGAGCAGCGCGCGGGCCGAGGCGGAGGGCCGGAAGGCGCGCACCGCGCGGAAGCGGGCGCTCGACAGCGGCTCGCCGGGCCGCGCCGGGAACCCCGCGAGCACCGGGTGGCCGGCGACGGCGCGCGTGAGCCGCCAGGCCGCGGCGCCCTCGGCCCGCTCGAGCGGCCCCAGCGTGCCGGCGCCGAGCTCGCGCAGCAGCGCCTCGTTCCAGTGGGCGGCGTCGGCGCGCTCGTCGAGCGCCACCAGCAGCGCGCCCCCGGCGCGCGCGTAGTCGAGGGTCGCCTGCAGCTCGATGGGCCCGAGCCGCTCGAGGCCCGAGAGCACCAGCACGTCGGCGTCGGCCACGCGCTGCGGCAGGCGGGCCGCGTCCACCCGCTCCACCTCGAGCCCCGAGGCTGGAGAACCCGCCGCCAGCGCGAGCGCGAGCGGCGAGGGCGGGCCGTCCTCGCGCAGCAGCACGTGCAGCGTGCCGGAGCGCCCCGCCGCGAAGAAGCGGTGGTTGTCGAGGCCGAGCGCGTCGGAGGGAAGGCTCACCACGCCGCCCTCCTCGGGCACCGACGCGAGCGGCAGGAGCGTCGAGGCCTCGCCGCGCGACGGGAGGGCGAGGAACCCGCGGCCGATCTCGGCGCCGGCCGAGGTGACGGCGATCGCCACGTCGCCCGGGCCCGCGCCGAAGCCCGCGCCGGTGACCGAGAGCGCCGCGCCCTGCTCGGCGGGGGCCGGCAACGCGTCAAGCAGGGCCGCGTTGGCGCGGCTCGCGGGCGGCGTCGGGACCAGGTAGGCGCGCACCCCCGACCACGCCGCGGGTGCGCCGGCGGAGTCGGCGCCCGCCGCGAACCCCGCGCGCTGGAAGTCGGAGATCCAGAACAGCTCGCGGTTGAGCGCGTGGCTCGCGCCGAGCGCCCGGGCGGCGAAGGCCAGCGCGGCCGCGTGGTCGGTGGACGCAGCCGAGGGCTCGAGGGCCTGAAGCGCGGCGCGCATCCGCGGCAGGTCCGAGCTCGGTTCGGGCGTGAGCGGCCGGGGCGCGCGGTCGTAGGGGACGAGCAGCAGCTCGTCGGCGGGCCCGAGCGTCCCGAACAGGTCCTCGACCGCGCGTCGCGCGTCGCGGAACACCGGCCCGCGCGGCCCCTCGGCCGCCATGCTGCCGCTCCGGTCGAGCAGCACCACGACCGTGGTCGAGGCGCGGCCCGCCCCCGCGTAGCCGCGCAGCGCCGGGCGCGCCATGGCCAGCGCCAGCGCGGCGACCGCGAGGGCGCGCAGCAGCAGCAGCAGCCACTGGCGGAGCCGCAGCCGGCGGATCTCGCTCTGGTTCACCTCCGAGAGGAACTCGAGCGAGGGGAACGGCACCTCGCGCGGGCGGCGCCGCGTGAAGAGATGGATCACGATCGGGATCGCGGCGGCGGCGAGCCCGAACAGGAAGAGCGGGTTGAGGAAGTTCATCGCTTCACCTCGACCCACGCCGCGAGCGGCTCGTCCCACCGCTCGATCTTCGTCACCGGGTGGATCTCCCACTCGGTCGTGCGGACCGGAAGCGGGATTCCGAGCAGGCGCGGCAGCACGTCGCTCTCGCGGTCGTAGAGCAGCCAGCCCGACAGCCGCACCCGCGCCGGCCCGCCGTCCCACGGGGTCACGCCGCCCAGGTCGGGACGGAATACCTCGACCAGGCGCTCGTAGCCCCAGCCGTCGAGGGCGTCGCCGTGCCAGACGGGCGTGAGCTCGGCGGTCACCGCGGGGCCGCGCGGCGCCGAAGCGGACGCGGGAATCGGCTCGAGCTCGGCGTGGAAGTCGCCGTCCGTGGCGCGCAGCAGGGTGCGCACCCGGCCCTCGAGCGACACCGCGCGGCGCTCCAGCGCCGAGTACTCGGCGACGCTCGTGCCCCGCGGCAGCGCGAGGAACGCCGCGTGGGTCATCGGTTCGATCGCGGCGGGGGTTGCCGAACGGTCCTTCCGCTCGCGCAGGTGCCGCGACTCGAGCGACGCGAACGGCCCGCGCCCGAGCGCGTGCAGGTAGAGCGCGAACGCCGCCACGCCGCCCGCCACCGCGGCGATCGCGAGGAGGCGCGGCATCACATCAGGCGCGCGCGCTTCTCGAGGTAGGCGAGCAGCGCGCGATCGAACGGGGTGCGGGTGTCGAGCGGCACGTAGTCCATGCGCTGCTCCCGGCAGCTGCGGCGGTAGCGGTCGCGCCACGCCTCGAGCTTCTCGCGGTAGCGCTTCGCGATCTCCCACGGCTCGGTGGTGAGGCGGTCGCCGCTCTCGAGGTCCACGAACGTGGCGGTGTCGGTGTAGGGAAAGTCGGCCTCGTCGGGGTCGAGCACGTGGAACACCACGACCTCGTGCCCGCGGTGGCGGAAGTGCTGGAGCCCCGACAACACCTCGTCGGGCCGGTCGTGGAGGTCGGAGAGCAGGATCACGAGGCCGCGCCGCTTGATGCGCTCGGCCAGCTCGTGGAGCGCGGGACCGAGCCGGGTGCCGCCGCCCGGCTCGCCCGCCACCAGCGTGCGCAGCACCACGTCGAGGTGCGAGCGCACGGCGCGGGCCGGCACGTACTGGATCGGGCGATCGGCGAAGGTGAGCACGCCGACCGCGTCCTGCTGGTGGATCATCAGGTAGGCGAGCGCGGCCGCCAGCGAGCGGGCGTAGTCGAGCTTGCTCATCACCGCGCGCTCCGAGCGGAACCCCATCGAGCCCGACAGGTCGAGCAGCAGGTGGCAGCGCAGGTTGGTCTCCTCGGTGTACTGCTTGACGAGGAACCGGTCGGTGCGCGCCCACACCTTCCAGTCGAGGTTCTTCAAGGGATCGCCCGGCATGTAGGGCCGGTGCTCGGCGAACTCGACGCTGAAGCCGTGGAACGGCGAGCGGTGGAGCCCCGAGATGAACCCCTCGACCACGAGCCGCGCGCGCACGTCGAGGTGGCCGAGGCGCGCGACCACGCCCGGGTCCAGATAGCGGCGGCTGGTCTCGACGCTCACGCCCACGCCTCCCACAGCAGGTGGTCGCCTTCGCGGGCCGGGCGGTCGCCGGCCTCGCTCACGGGGTCCTGGTAGTTCGCGAACAGCGGCTTCACCGTCCAGCGCGAGTACCCCGCCGCCCGCAGCAGCAGCTCCATCTCGGGCTTGAACACGTAGCGGAGCTGGAACGTGTACCGCTCCTCCCGGGTGACCCGCTCGTCCTCGTCGAGGTGCTCGACCCGGCGCGACACGGTGCGAACCTGCTCGATCCGGTCGTCGTCGGCGTGGTCGAAGACCCGCAGCAGGGCCCCGTCCACCAGCCGCTCCACCGTCATGTGCTCGCCGGTCGAGAACTCGATCAGCTTCCCGGCGCTGGGGTGGAACACGACCAGCGCCAGCCGGCCGCCGGGCGCGAGGTGCTCGCGGCAGCAGCGCAGGGTCGCGATCTGGTCCGGCTGGGTCAGGTTGTGGAGGAACGAGTTGAACGCGATCAGGACCAGCGCGTAGCGGCGCGGCAGCCGGAACGACCGCATGTCGCCCACGTGCAGCCCGGCGGCGAGCCCGCGCGCGGACAGCTTCGCGCGGGCGGCCTCGATCATCGGCGCGGAGAGATCGATCCCGTCGCACTCGACGCCCGCCTCGAGCATCGGCGCCAGCACCCGTCCCGAGCCGCAGGCCACCTCCAGCACCGGGCCTCCGGCGTCGCGCGCCAGGGCCACGGCGTGGGGAATGTCGGCCGTGAACGTGCCGTAGATCAGGTCGTAGCTGCGCGGCTCGAGGTAGTAGTTCGCGTCGCTCACGCCGGCCTCACCCACGGCGCCTGCCGCGCCACAGCCAGTAGATGGGGAAGCTGGTGGCCGCGATCAGCACGCCGGCCATCGCGCGCGGAATCGGGATTCCTAGCTTCGCCAGCCCCTCGAACGGGGCGCTGGAGGAGAAATCGCTCCAGATGATGACGGCGGTCACGACCAGGAACAGGATCGGCGTGAGCGGGTAGAGCGGCGTGCGGTAGCCGCCCGCGGGCGCGGCCGCCGCCCCGCCCGCTCGCTGCGCGCTCGCCTCGCGGGCGCGCTGCACGAAGAGCGCGGCGGTGGTGACCCCGTAGAACGCCCACGAGGTGGTGACGAACCAGCCCGAAACGTCCTCGAAGCCGTTGGCCGCCCACAGCCACGCGACCGACAACACCGCCTGCACCGCGAGCGCGAGCGCCGGGGTCTCGCGCCTGGGGTCGAGCGCGGCGAGCGGTTTCCAGAGCAGCCCGTCCGCCGCCATCGCCTGCGTGACGCGCGGTCCGGTGAGGATCGCGCCGTTGGTGGTGCCGAAGGTCGAGACCGCGACCAACACCGCCAGCGCGCGGGCGCCGCCGTCGCCCAGCAGTCGGAAGATCGTTTCCGAACCCACCGCCTCGTAGCTCGCCACCTCGTCGGGGCCGAGCACCCGGTAGTAGGCGAGGTTGGTGAGCACGTAGGTGGCGATCACCAGCGCCGTGCCGCCGAGGATCGCGATCGGCAGATTGCGGGTCGGGTTCTTGACCTCGCCCGCCACGTAGGTGGAGTCGGTCCAGCCGTCATAGGAGAAGAGGATCCCGATCATGGCGAGCGCGAAGGCCAGCGCGAGCGGATGCCCGGCCCCGCCCGCGGGCGTGATCTCGACCGGGTGCGCGGCGTGGGTCGAGGGCAGCAGGAACGCGAGCGCGCACAGCGCGCCGATGCCGAGCATCTTGGCGGTGGTGAACACCGACTGGGTGCGGGTGCCCTCGCGCACTCCCAGCCAGTTCACGAACGTGAGCACGAGGATCGCGCCCGCCCCGACCGGGAACTCGGCGCCCTTGGCGAGCCCGAGGATCTGGCAGAAGTAGAGCGCGAACACGCTCACGATCGACGCGATCACCGTGGGCTTGATCACCCACAGGCTCGCCCAGCCGAACGCGAAAGCCCACGCCGACCCGAAGCCCTCGCGGATGAAGACGTAGAGCCCGCCGGTCTTCGGGTGCTTGACCGCGAGCTCGGTGAGGACCAGCGAGCCCGCCATCGAGAGCACGCCCCCCAGCACCCAGGCGAGGATGACGAGCGTGACGCCCGGCAGCTCCTGCGCCACGCCGTGCGGCGAGCGGAAGATCCCGGAGCCGATGATGTTGCCGACCGTGATCGCGGTGGCGGCGTAGAGGCCGATCCGGCGGTGGGGCTCGAAGCGGTCGCCCGCGGGGCTCTCGGCCATCGGGATCGGCTACTCGCTCGGCACGGTCTTCAGCAGGTCGGCGATGATGCGGTCGGGCTTCACGCCCTCGGCCTCGGCCGTGAAGTTGGTGACGATGCGGTGCCGCAGCACCGCGGCCGCCACCGCCTGCACGTCCTCGATCCCAGGCGCGAAGCGGCCGCGCAGCGCGGCGCGCGTCTTGGCGCCCAGGACCAGGTACTGCGAGGCGCGCGGGCCCGCGCCCCACGACACCCACTGGCGCACGAACTCGGGCGCGCCCCCGGCGGCGCCGTCGGCCCCCGACGGCCGCGTGGCGCGCGCGAGCCGCACCGCGTAGCGCACCACGTGGTCGGCCGCCGGCACGCGGCGGATCAGCTTCTGGAGCTCGACGATCTGCGCCGCGCCCAGCACCCGCTCGAGCGACGCCTCGTGCGCCGAGGTGGTGGTGGCGACGATGCGCTCTTCCTCGTCGGCCGTCGGGTAGTCCACCCGGACGTTGAACATGAAGCGGTCGAGTTGGGCCTCGGGCAGCGGGTAGGTGCCCTCCAGCTCGATCGGGTTCTGGGTGGCGAGCACGAAGAACGGCAGGTCGAGCCGGTAGGTCTCGCCGCCCGCCGTGACCTCCTTCTCCTGCATGGCCTGGAGCAGCGCCGCCTGCGTCTTGGGCGG
>CAZIVR010000135.1:0-8229 GCA_964542745.1 uncultured bacterium | reverse complement strand
GGCGCCCCACCGAAGCCCCGCGCCTTCACCCAACAACATTCTCCGCGGCACAACCTTTGTGGCACAGTGCGCGGCGCATGGAGTCCCCCCCGAGTTTTCGGCCCCCCGGCCGCGCGTTGCACTTGATCGAGCGGGCCCTCCGCCGGCCCCTCGCGCCGCTCTGCCTGCCGCCCGCGCGGCTGGCCATCGTGGACGTCGAGCGCCAGCGCCTGATCTGGCTCGAGCCCGGGGCCGCGCCGGTCGAGTTCCCGGTCTCCACGGCCCGTGCCGGCATCGGGGGCGAGGCGGACTCCGGGCGCACGCCGCCCGGATGGCACGAGATCCGGCGCCGCATCGGGGCGGGCGCTCCCGCGGGCACCGTGTTCCGGAGCCGCGAGGCGACCGGCGAGCGCTGGAGCGGGGAGGCGCGCGACGAGGACCTGATCCTGACGCGCGTGCTCACCCTCGCCGGGCTCGAACCCGGGGTCAACGCGGGGCCCGGCTGCGATTCGCTCGAGCGTTACATCTACCTCCACGGCACCAACCACGAGGGCCGGCTCGGGGCTCCGGCCTCCCACGGCTGCGTGCGGCTCTCGAACCGCGACGTGGCCCTGCTCTTCGAGCGGGTCCGCGAGGGCGACCCGCTGGTGATCGTGCCCGGCGACGGGCCCGAGATCCCCGATCCCTTTGGCCCGGGACGCTTCCATTACGCGGGGCTCGCCGGGAGCGGCATGAGCGCGCTCGCACAGTTCCAGGCGATGGGCGGGGGGGCCGCGAGCGGCAGCGACCGTGGCTTCGACCGCGGTGAGCGGGGCGAGGCGCGCGAACGGCTCGAGCGGCTCGGGATCGACGTCCACCCGCAGGACGGATCGGGACTCGACCCCTCCTGCGCCGCGCTCGTGGTGTCCACGGCGGTCGAGGAATCGGTGCCGGACGTGCGCGGCGCGCGTGTCCACGGGGTGCCGATCCTGCACCGCTCGGAGCTGCTGGCCCATTTCGTCGCGGGACACCGCACCGTCGCGGTGGGCGGCACCAGCGGCAAGTCCACCGTGGTGGCGATGGCCTTCGAGCTGCTGCGCGGCGCGGGGCGCGATCCCTCGGTCATCACCGGGGGCGATCTGGTGGCCCTGCAGCGGGAGGGCCTGTGGGGGAACGCGTGGCGCGGCCGTTCCGGCCTGCTGGTCGTGGAGGCGGACGAGAGCGACGGCTCCCTGGTGCGCTACACGCCGGCGGTGGGGGTGGTGCTGAACCTCCAGCGCGACCACCGCGAAATGGGGGAGGTGGCCCGCATGTTCGAGACGTTCGCGGCCCGCTCCCGCGAGGCGCTGGTGACCGGCGAGGATCCCACGCTCGAGGCGCTGCTGCCCGGCGCGCTCCGCTTCGGATTCGGTCCGCGCGCCCACGTGCGCGCCCTCGGCCTGTCGCTCGGGCGGGACGGTTCGCGGTTCCGGGTCGGGAAGGTGGCGTTCGAATTGCGCGTGCCCGGCCGCCACAACGTGCTGAACGCGCTGGCCGCGATCGCGATCGGCCGCGCGCTGGAGGTGCCGGCCGGAGCGCTCGTGGAGCCGCTGCGCGACTTCGCGGGCGTGGGGCGCCGCTTCCAGTCGCTGGGCACGGCGCACGGCGTGGAAGTGGTGGACGACTTCGCCCACAACCCCGCGAAGATCGAGGCCGCGCTCGCCACCGCCCGGCGCCGGGCGAAGCGGGTGCTCGCGGTGTACCAGCCGCACGGCTACGGGCCGACCCGCTTCCTGCGCCACGATTTCGTGCGCGCGTTCGTGGGCGGGCTCGGGGCCCGGGACCGGGCGTTCTGGCTCGAGATCTTCTACGCGGGCGGCACCGCCACGCGCGATCTCGGCTCCGCGGAGATCGCGGCGGAAATCGCGGCGGCCGGGGCTCCGGCCGAGTTCGCGGAGAGCCGGGCGGCGCTGGTGGAGCGGCTCGCCGCGCTCGCGCGCCCGGGCGACCTGGTCCTGGTGATGGGCGCGCGCGATCCCTCGCTCACGGACCTGGCGCGCGCGATCCTCCTCGAGATCCGGTCGCGCGGGCCGCGGCGGGGCTGAGCCGCGCCCGGTGACGGGTCAGGCCGCCGGGCCGCCCGCGAAGCGCCGCTCGACGTACTCGTCGAGCAGGCGCGCGAAGTCGGCGGCGATCGTGTCGCCCCGCAGCGTCACCGCCAGCTTGCCGTCCACGTAGACGGGCGCGCGGGGGTCCTCGCCCGTTCCGGGCAGCGAGATGCCGATGTCGGCGTGCTTGCTCTCGCCCGGGCCGTTGACCACGCAGCCCATCACGGCGACGCGCAGTTCCTCGACGCCCGGATGGCGCTCGCGCCACGCGGCCATGCGCCGCTGGATGTGGGCGGTCACGTCGGCGGCCAGCTCCTGGAAGAACGTGCTGGTGGTGCGGCCGCACCCGGGGCACGAGGTCACCTGCGGGGAGAAGTGCCGGATCCCGAGCGACTGCAGGATCTGCTGGCACACGCGCACCTCCTCGGCCCGATCCCCGCCGGGCGCGGGGGTAAGGCTGGTGCGGATCGTGTCGCCGATGCCTTCGCTGAGCAGGACCGCGAGCGCTGCGGTGGTGGCGACGATGCCCTTGGTGCCGAGCCCGGCCTCGGTGAGCCCGAGGTGCAGGGGATAGTCGCAGGCCGCGGCCAGGCCGCGGGTGACGGAGATGAGGTCGCGCACGTCGCTCACCTTGGCCGAGAGGATGATGCGGTCGTGCGCGAGCCCGAACTTCTCGGCCAGGGCGGCGGAGCGCAGCGCGCTCTCTCGCATCGCCTCGAGCACGACTTCGCGGTCCTCGAGGGGATCCGGGCGCCGCGCGTTCCCGTCCATCAGCTCGGTGAGGAGCGCACGGTCGAGCGAGCCCCAGTTGACGCCGATCCGCACCGGCTTCCCGTGCGCGACCGCCACCTCGACCATGCGCCGGAAGTTCTCGTCGTGCCGCTCGCCCACGCCCACGTTGCCGGGGTTGATGCGGTACTTGTCGAGGGCCGCCGCGCAGCCGGGGAACTCGGTGAGCAGCAGGTGGCCGTTGTAGTGGAAGTCGCCGACCAGCGGCACGGTCACGCCCGCGTCCGCGAGCCGTCGGCGGATCTCGGGGACCGCGGCCGCCGCCTCGCGCGTGTTCACGGTCACCCGCACCAGCTCGGATCCGGCGGCGGCCAGCTCCGCGACCTGCGCGGCGGTGCGCGCGGCGTCCTCCGTGTCGGTGTTGGTCATGGACTGCACCACGACCGGGTGTCCGCCCCCGACGGGGACCCCGCCGACCGTGCACACGACCGTGTTCCGCCTCGACTTCCGGCGGGTCGGCTCCAGTTGGACGAGAGGCATGCGGCGCGAACATAGGTGGCCCCGCGAGCGGCCGTCAAAGGCGCGCGCCCGGCCGCGCGGGGACCCTCGCGGCGCCGGCTTCTTCGCCACGGCCGGAGTCGCCCCGAGCCCGGCCTGCGGCAAAACGCCGCACCGGGTCGGTTTCGGCTGTTTCCCCGGGCCCCGCGGTGGGAACGTGCGCCACGCGTCCCGGGCCGCCGGCGTTTCGAGGCCGTTCCCCGAGCGCGAGGACCATTCACCACAGGAAGGGGTTCGCCATGTCACGGGCCGACCGTGGTCTCGTCCGCGGAATCGTGCTCCTCGCCGCCCTCTCGCTCTTCGCGGTCGCCGCGCAGGCGGCGGGCAAGCAGGAGTACAAGTTCATCAACCCGACTCCCAAGACGCACGCATCCGACCTCCACATCGAGTTCGACGGGCCGGTGACGTGGCCGGGCGGGAATCCCACCCAGACGCCGGCGGGAACGTTCGGCACCTCGAACGGGAACGGAACGCAGACGGTGGACCTGGCGGAGGGGTTCACCGGCACCGGGGTCGGTCCCGGCGGCAGCGTCGTCGTGTCCCTCGACTTCGGCGCCAACAAGCCGCCGAAGGTGAAGAAGTCGTGGTGGACGAAGGGCAACACGATCACGCCCGGCATCGAGGACACGATCCGGGTCCGGAACACCGGAAACGACCGCCACCTGCTGAGCGAAGACCCGAAGATCCGCAACCAGTGGGCGCTGACGGCGGCCACCGGGAACGGCGTGGTGCAGGTCATCGTGGACGGCGTTCCGCACCTGTTCTCACCGCTCCCCGGCGACGACGGCGAGGCGACCGCCAACCGCTTCGCCGACTTCCTCGAGGGCACGCAGTTCGGAACCGGCATCACCACCGACAAGAACGTGTGCTACTCGACCAGCCACATCTTCGAAGGCGAACCCCACCAGGTCCAGATCCTCCAGCAGGATGCGACCCAGCCCATGACCTCCGGGATCAACCCGACGCCCGGGATGTCCCCGGCCGGCCTGTGGGTGCTGTTCGCCCTGATGGGCGGATCGGCGGTGGCGTACCTGGCGCGCCGGCGGCGCGCGGCCGAATCGGCCTGAACCCCGCGGCATCGCCCGGCCCACCGGCCCGGCACGGCGACGGGCCCGCGGATGATTCGCGGGCCCGTCGCTCGTTTCTCCCGGTCCCGCCGGGGACCCGCGCCCGCTCGCTTGACTCGGAGCGGGGCGTCCGGAACCCTTCGGCCATGGCTCCGTCCCACGCCTACGTCCACGGCACCGCGCCCGAGGAGCAGTCCAGGCTCACGCGGCTCAACGGCCTCATCAACGATTCCTGCCTTTCGGCGCTCTCGCCCGCGCCGGGCGAGCGCTTTCTCGACCTCGGCGCGGGGCTCGGGCAGATGAGCCGGGCCATCGGCCGCGCCGCGGGAGCGCGGGTGCTCGGCATCGAGCGCAGCCCCGAGCAGATCGCCGAGGCGATGCGGCAGGCGCGCGAGGCGGGCGAGGAGGCGCTGCTCGAGCTGCGTGCCGGCGACGCCATGGACCCGCCGCTCGCGCCCGGCGAATGGGGCTCGTTCGACGCCGCCCACGCGCGCTTCATCCTCGAGCACGTGCCAGATCCGCTCGCGGTGGTTCGGGCCATGGTGCGCGCGGTGCGCCCGGGGGGGCGGATCGTGCTGTGCGACGACGATCACGAGAATCTCCGGCTCTGGCCCGAGCCGCCGGGCTTCGCGGTGGCGTGGCGCGCCTACCAGCGCACCTACGACCGGCTCGGGGCCGACCCGATCGTCGGCCGCCGGCTCGTGGCGCTGCTCCACCAGGCCGGCGCCGCGCCGCGCCGCAACCGGACGCTGTTCTTCGGCAGCTGCGCGGGGCATCCCGACCTCGCGGCCTACGTGGAGAACATCGTGCGCATTCTCGAGGGCGCGCGCGAGGCCATCCTCGCGGTGGGCGAGCTGGACGCGGCGGGATTCGCCGCCGGGCTCGACGCCCTGCGGGCGTGGGGCCGCCGGCCCGACGCGGCGGTCTGGTACTCGATGTCGTGGGCCGAAGGCACGAGACCGGCGGGCGCGTGAGCGTCGCCCCCGCCGCCGACCGCCACATCGAGGCGCGCCTCGACGCGAGCCTCGAGGAGCTCGCGACGCTGGTCCGCATCCCGAGCGTGGCGGCGCAGGGCACCGGGATCGCGGAGGCGGCGGCGCTGACGGCCGAACTGCTCCGGGCGCGGGGCTTCGCGGTCGAGATCCACGCCACCGCCGGATCCCCGGTGGTGACCGCCGAGCGCGCGGGACGGAGCGACCGGACGCTCCTCGTCTACAACCACTACGACGTCCAGCCCGCCGAGCCGCTCGAGCTCTGGTCCTCGCCGCCGTTCGAGCCGGCGCGACGCGACGGGCGCTTCTTCGGCCGCGGCGTGAGCGACGACAAGGGGCACCTGACCGCGCGGCTCCTCGCGATCGACGCGCTGCTCGCGGCCGCGGGCGAACTGCCCTGCCGGATCAAGTTCGTGGTCGAAGGCGAGGAGGAGGTGGGCAGCGTCCACCTGCCCGCGTTCCTGAGCGGGCAGCGGGAGCGGCTCGCGGCCGACGCCTGCCTCTGGGAGTTCGGGATGGTGGATCACCGCGAGGTGCCGATCCTGTTCGCCGGGCTGCGCGGTCTCGCCTACGTCGAGCTGTCGGTCGAGACCGCGACGATGGACGTGCACTCCGGGATCGGCGGCTCGATCCTGCCGAACGCCGCGTGGCGGCTGACGTGGGCGCTCGCCTCGCTCAAGGGGCCGGACGGGAGGATCCGCATCCCGGGCTTCTACGACCGCGTGCGCGAGCCCTCGGCGCGCGACCGCGAGCTCACGGCGGCGCTTCCCGAGACCGCCGGGGAGTACCGCCGCCGCTTCGGCAACCGCGAATTCCTGCGCGGGCTCACCGGCGGGGTCGAGCTTCGCCTCGCGGAAGTGTTCGAGCCGACCTGCACGATCTGCGGGCTCACCTCGGGCTACCAGGGGCCCGGCTCGAAGACGGTGCTGCCCGCCCGCGCCACGGCCAAGGTGGACTTCCGGCTGGTCCCGGACCAGCGGCCCGCGGAGATCCGCGAGCTGCTGCGCGCCCACCTCGACGCCGAGGGCTTCGCCGACGTGCGGATCGCCGATCTCGGCGGCGAGGCGCCCGGCCGCACCGATCCCGACCACCCGTTCCTGAGGCTCGCGAGCGAAACCGCCGCGCCCGTCTACGGCGTGCCGATGCAGATCGCCCCGATGATCGGCGGCTCGGGCCCGAACCACGCCTTCATCGAAGTCCTCGGGGTGCCGATCGCGTGCGCCGGGATCGGTTACCCCGACACCCGCGCCCACGCGCCCGACGAGAACTTCCGCCTCGACGACTACCTGAAGCACGCCAGGCACGTGGTGCGGCTGGTCGAGGCGTTCGCGGCCGCCGGCTAGGCCGCGCCTCCGGCCGCCCCTCCGGCGGCGCGGACCGGCCGGACCGGATCCGGCCCCACTCAAGCCCGAGTCAAGCCCCCGGGAGTCTCCTCCGGGACGGATGTTCACGCGGTACCCGTCCCTCTGCCCAAAGGAGACTTCCATGCCCGGACCCACCCAATTCCCGCCGCGCCGCTGGCGCTGGCTCCTCGGCCTCGCCCTGCTCCCGGTTCCGATCGGGAGCCTCGCGGCCGCCGTCCCCGCGAATCCGCGGGTCGCGGCGAGTTCCGCCCGTCCGCCGGTCGTCTGCGAGGCGGCCGTGCGGCATCCCATCGACGTGCGGATCGAGGCCCTCGACCCGGTCCGCCCGGGCGCGCCGGTGCGCCTGAGGGTCACCTCCAGCTCCGCCCTCGGCCTCTCGGACTCGGAAGCCCGGGTGACCTCGGCGGGCGGCGCCACGGTGATCGGCCGCTCGCGCGCCTCACTCGGCCGCATGTCCCCGGGCCGCCCGGCCGCCGCGGAATTCGCGGTGCGGGTGCCCGAGCGGGGCGAGCGCGCGCTCGTCCAGTTCAGGGTCGAGGGCGAGGGAACCGCCGGCCGGATCGGGCGCGGCGCGACCTTCAACCTGCTTCCCAACGGCCCGACCGGCCCGGCCCGCGTGGTCGAGAGCGCGGACGGTCCCAGGATCGCCGAGTACCCGGCGCGGAGGATGCCGTGATGAAGCGCACCCTCGCGATCCTCGCCCTGCTGCTCGCGCTGCCCGCCGCGGCGCACGCCTTCACCGTCACCGGCCGCTTCCTCTACGAGGACCGGATCTGGGACGGCAACGGCTACACCGGAACCGTCCAGAACCTCCCGATCCGGCGCGCCCGGGTCGAAATCGTGAACGCCGCGACGACGCTGGTGCTCGGCAGCGGCGTCACCGACGCCAACGGCGACTACTCGATCCAGGTCACCGGGCAGATCGCGCCGGTGAGCCTCTACGCCCGCTGCCTCACGGACGGGCGCCCCAACTACCAGATCTGGGTGGTGGACGCGCTCAACCGCGACCTGATGGGGGGATGGATCCCGCCCAACGCGCCGATCCACGCCATCACCACGCCGATCGCGCTGCTGCACGATCCCGCGTTCGACCACTGGTTCGGCAACGTCCTGATCCAGGACACCGACGGCACCGGGGTCGCGCAGGCCTTCAACATCTTCGACTGCGCCGTGGACTTCTTCGACTGGATCAGCCAGCCGTCGCTGCTCGGCCGCCTGCCGAACGCGAGCGAGTACGTGACGTACAGCTGGGGACCGCTCAACGCCAACGAGGGTTCCAACTACACGCAGAACACCATCCTGCTTTCTTCGCCCGGGCAGGGGAACGACACCGACGGCTGGTCCGACACCGTCATCCTCCACGAGACCGGCCACTGGTACGACGACAACTTCTCCCGCTCGGACAACCCCGGCGGCGCCCACTTCATCGGCGACAACGACGCCAACGTGCTGCTCGCCTACGGCGAGGGCGCGG
>CAZIVR010000134.1:0-8290 GCA_964542745.1 uncultured bacterium | reverse complement strand
GGTCGCCGATGATCAGCTCGCGCTGGCCGCGGCCGATCGGGATCATCGAGTCGATGGCCTTGATGCCGGTCTGCAGCGGCTCGGTCACCGGCTGGCGCTCGATCACGCCCGGCGCCTTGAACTCGATGTTGCGGAACTTGTCGGAGCCGATCGGCCCCTTGCCGTCCACCGGCTGGCCGATGGCGTTGACCACGCGGCCGATCATGAGCTTTCCGACCGGCACCGAGGCGATCCGGTTGGTGCGCTCGACGCGGTCGCCTTCCTTGATCTCCTTGTCGGAGCCGAACAGCACCGCGCCGACGTTGTCCTCTTCGAGGTTGAGCACCATGCCCATGACGTCGCCCGGGAACTTGAGGAGCTCGCCGGCCATCGCGTCTTCGAGGCCCCAGAGCCGGGCGATGCCGTCGCCCACCGACAGCACGGTGCCGACGCTCTTCGTCTCGAGCTTGGCCTCGTAGCGCTCGAGTTCCTGCGCGAGTACGGCGCTCACTTCTTCGGGTCGGAAAGCCATTCGCTCAACCTCGTCTCGTGAAAGTCAGGCGGCGATCCCGCTCGCGCGGGTGTGCCGCTCACACACTCGTTTCCAGAAGTCTCTGTTCCATGGCCTCGAGCAGGCTCCGCACCGAGCGGTCGAACACCCGGTCGCCGATGCGCACCAGCGCGCCCCCCACCAGCCGCGGATCCACGTCGGCGGTCAGGCGAATCTTCTTGCCCGTCATGCGTTCGATCTCGGCGTGCAGCCGCGCCCGCTCGGTTTCCTGAAGCGGAACCGCGCTCACCACCTGGGCGCGCTGGATCCCCTGCTTGCGCTCCACCAGCGCCTCGAACTCGGTGACGATGATCGGCAGCTCGGCGAGGCGCTTCTTGCGCAGCAGCAGGTCCGCGAACACCGCCACCAAGCGCAGGGTCCTGCCCTCGAACACCTTCCGCAGGGCGGTCCGCTTGTCGGCGAGGCGCACCATCGGCGTCGCCAGCAGCCGCGCCGCGGGCGTGCCCGGCTTCAGCGCCTCCCACACCCCCTGCAGGTCGCCGAGCGCCTGCGGGGTCTCCCCGCGCTTCTCGGTGACGAGGTACAGGGCGCGGGCGTAGCGCGCGGCGACGGTGGTGTCCTTGATCATCGAATCGCGCCCACCTCGTCGACGAATTCCCCGATCAGCTTGCGCTGCGCGGGATCGTCGAGCTTCTGGCGCAGGATCTTCTCGGCGGTGCGCATGGACAGGTGGATCATCTGCTCCTTCAGCAGTTCCTTGGCCGTCTCGCGCTCGCGGGCGATCTCGTCCTGCGCCCGCGCCACGCGAGCCGCGGCCTCGGCCGCCGCCTGCGCCCGGATCTCGGCGGCCACCTTCTGGCCCTCGGCGAGCGTCTCCTGCATCCGCTGCCGCGAGCGGGCCTCGATGGCGCGCATCTCGGCCTCGAAGCGCGCCTTCGCCTCGGCCGCCTCGGCCTTCGCCTGCTCGGCCGCCGCGAACTCGTCGGCGATCTTCTTGCGCCGCGCCTCGAGGGTCGCGAGCACCGGGCCCCAGGCGAAGCGGCGCATGATCCAGAGCAGGATCAGGAAGCCCAGGATCTGGGTGGCGACCTGCCGGATGTCGATCAAACCGTTCATCGAACGCTCCTCGTGTCGTGGGGGCGCGATCCCGCGTCCGCGCGGGGCCGGCCGAAGGGCCGGCCGCCCGCGCGAACCACGCTCACGCGCCGCGCGATGTCGTCCGGGGCTAGATCTTGCCCGAGAGGAGGAACATCGTGACGAAGGCGTAGATCGTCAGCGCCTCGGCCAGCGCCGCGATGATGATCATCGCGAGCTGGATCTTGGCGGTCGCCTCGGGCTGACGGCCGATCGCCTGCATCGCCCCCTGGCCGATCAGGCCGAGGCCGATGCCGGAACCGATCGCCGCGATGCCGATGCCGAGGGGAAGACCGAGCGCCAATGCCGCGTGGAAATCCATCTGGGAATCCTCCGTGTTAGTGCGAGTGAGCGTGCTGCGCTTCGTGCTCGTGCCCGTGATCGTCGTGCGGAAGCATGAGCAGGAAGTAAATCGTGGCCAGAACCATGAACACCGCGGCCTGGAGCGTGCTGGTGAGCAGCGCCAGGAACAGGAACGGAACGTGGAGCGGAAGTCCGATCGGCAGGTTGAGGAACGACAGCGACGTGATGCCGAGGCTCACGAACGCCACCAGCAGCATGTCCTCGCCGAAGATGTTGCCGAAGAGACGGCACGAGAGCGAGATCGGCTTGGCCAGCTCGCCGAGCACGTGGATCGGCAGCATCAGCGGCGCCAGCAGCCAGCCGGTGAGGTCGCGCGGCTGGCCGAGCAGGTGGTCCACGTAGCCGGCCGGGCCCAGGCCCCGGAGCCCGATCCACTGCGCGTACAGGAACACGATCAGCCCGAGCGCGAACGTCACGTTGAGGTTCGACGTCGGCGAGTCCATGAACGGCACGAGCCCGAAGAGGTTCATGAACCAGATGTAGAGGCCGAGCGTGCCGAGGAACGGAACGAAGCGCGCCGCGTGCTTCTCGCCGATGATGCCCGCGATGAAGTCGTAGAGCCCCTCGACCAGCATCTCGACCACGTTCTGGAGCCGGCCCGGGATCATCTTCGGGTTGCGCGAGGCGAAGAAGGCGATCAGCGAGAGCAGCACCGCCACGAACAGCGCGTAGATCACCGCCTCGAACTCGTGGAGGAAGTGCGCCCAGCCCGCGTCCGGGAACGCGCGGGACAGGATCGTGATCACGTTGGCGAACTTCTGGGGGCCCTTGGACTCGCCGTGGCCGCCGGCCGCCTCGGCCTGGCCCTCGCCCGCCTCGGCGTGGCCCTCGCTCGCCGCGTGCCCCTCGGCCGCGCCCGTCGCATGGGTGTCGGTCGCGCCCGCGGCCGCGTGATCGCCGGTGGCCTGCGTCGCCGCCGCGTGGGTCTCGGCCTCGGCGCCGCCCTGCAGCGCCGCCGGCACCAGCCACCACGCCGCGACCAGCACCGTGGCCACCACCAGCGCCGCGCGCCACGGGCTCGCCACCGTTCGGCGCCACAGTCCCGAGCCGAGCAGAATCGAGGAGCCGGCCTTGAGCACGATCACCGCGAACGGAAGCCCGAAGCCCCAGAGCAGCGTGGGGACCGGCAGCCGCGTCAGGAGCCACGCGCCGCCCGCGAACAGCGGCAGCATCCCGGCGAGCGCGAATGCCGCGCCCTTCGCCGCCGCGGGAGTCCCGCGGCCGGGCCCGGTGAGCGCCACCACCAGCCGCTCGATCAGGAACAGGTTCGCGAGCGTCCACGCCGCACCCGCGGCGAGACCGAGGCCCTCCGCGGGCCCCCGGTACGTCGCCATCACCACCGCGAGCACGCCGCCGGCGACCAGCGAAGCGACCCGCACCCGGTTCAGGAACTCGAGACCCATGGCATCCGAAGGGCGCTCAGCGCCGCTTCGATCGTTCCTCCTCGTTCACGTATCGGCGATAGATCTTCTGCGTCTCGCGGCCGCCCGCCACGAACCCGAGCGCGAGCCCCGCGAGCCCCAGCCAGGGCGACGTCCCGAGCCATCGGTCGAGCGCGCCCCCGACGAAGAACCCCACCAGCGGGGAAACGATCAGGAGCGTCGGGATCGCGAGCAGCAAACCGGCGCTGCGCAGCCCCGAACTCTCACGATCCGGCCGTGGTGGGTCCGTCAAGGTTGGCGCCCCGGAGGTGCGGGGTCCCGGTCTGGGAGATTGGCACGAAGCCGGGGGAAAATAGGGAACCGCCGCCCCGATGGTCAACCGAAACGGGGCCGTTGCCCGAGATTGCCTCGGTTGTGCCGCGGAGAATGTTGTCGGGAGTCGCAACCCGGCCTCCCCACGGGAGTTGCCCCGGAAAGGCGGAATCCGGGCTAACCCCTTGCCCGGACGGGCGTCCGCGCGATCCACAACATTCTTCGCGGCACCACCCCACATTAGAAGCGCGCGGGGGGGTGCGACTATGCTGCGGCCGTGATCCCCATCGTCTCCCACCACGTCGAGACCTACCTCTTCCGCCGTCTCCGCGGCCGCGTCCGGATCCTCTGCCTGAGGCGCGCGGCCGGGATCGCGCTTCCCGGGGTGTGGCAGCCGGTCACGGGCCGGCGCCGCCGCGGCGAGCGCGCGCTCGTGGCGGCGGCGCGCGAGGTGCGCGAGGAGACCGGGCTCGAGCCGGTGCGCTGGTGGGGGCTCGAGACGCTTTCGATCTGGTTCGAGTCGGCGAGCGACCGCTTCGTGGCGCTCCCGATCTACGCGGCGGAAGTCGCGCCGGACGCCGACGTTCGGCTGTCGCGCGAGCACGACGCCTTCGCCTGGCTCGCGCCGCGCGCGGCGGGCGCGCGATTCGCCTGGGAGACCCAACGGCGCGCGCTGGCGGCGCTCGAACGCGAGGTGCTGCGCGGACGGTCGGCGCACCTCCTCGAGTGCACGGCGCTGCTCGCGGAGTTGCGATCCCGCCGGCCACGGCCTCGCGCCCCGGTTGATACAGTGCGCCGCGCCCGGGCCGGACCGTCGCGCTGAGGCCGGCACCCGGAGCCCCCAGTCCAACCCCGCACGCGGAGGAGAGGCCTTGGCCAGCACCAGCTCGTTCGACGTCACCACCGGCGTGGACTTCATGGAGGTCCACAACGCGGTGGACCAGACCACCAAGGAGATCACGCAGCGCTACGACTTCAAGGGCGTGAAGACCGAGATCACGCTGAACCAGAAGGAGAAGAAGATCACCCTCGCCGCGCCCGACGAGTTCAAGCTCAAGGCCATCTGGGACGTGCTTCAGGGCAAGATGGTGCGGCGCGGGGTGCCGATCAAGAACCTGAAGCCGGGCAAGGTGCAGCCGGCCACGATGGGCAGCGCCCGCCAGGAGATCGAGATCCAGGACGGCCTCACCGCGGACCAGGCCCGCGAGGTGGTGCGGGTGCTGAAGGACGCGAAGCTGCGCAAGGTGCAGTCGTCCATCCAGGGCGACACGGTGCGCGTCTCGAGCGCGAGCAAGGACGAGCTCCAGGGCGTGATGGCCCTGCTCAAGGGCCACGACTTCGGCGTCGAGCTCAAGTTCGGGAACTACCGCACGAACTAGCCGTGCGGCGCGGCCGGCCCTCGCGCCTCAGCCGTTGAGCGCCGGGGCGTTCTCGAGACAGCGCCGCAGGGTCTCGAGATCGAATGGCTTCTGGATGACCTCGGCGTCCACGTCGCGCGCGAGATCGGCGTCCGCCGAGTCCTCGACGAACCCGGACATGTACAGGACGCGCACGTTGGGGTGCACCTCACGAACCCCCGCCGCCACGCGCGGCCCGCGCATGTCCGGCATCACGATGTCGGTGAGCAGCACGTCCGGCGGGCGCCGCGACCGGCGCGCGAGTTCGATGGCCTCGGCGCCCGAGCCGGCCTCGGTCACGCGGTAGCCGAGGATCTCCAGCATCCGGCGCACCGTGGCCCTCACCGGCGCCTGGTCCTCCACCAGCAGCAGGCTCGGGGCTTCGATCCGCTCCTTCGTGCCGGGCACCCGGGCCGCTTCCGGTGGGAGGACCTTTCCGGAGGAGGGCGGAAACAGCAGCGAAACGACCGTTCCGCCCGACGGACCGTCGCGAACCCGGACGTGTCCATCCCCCTTGGTCGCGATGGCGTAGACGACGGCGAGCCCGAGACCGGTCCCGGTGGCGCGCGTGGTGAAGAACGGCTCGAAGATCCGCTGGCGAATCGCCGGGGCGATCCCGGGGCCCGTGTCCCGGACCTCGAGCAGGACGTACTCGCCCGGGCGGCACGGCGGGGTCGCGGCAGGATCCCCGTGCGGGAGGAACACCTCGCGCGTCTCGATCGTGACCGAGCCGCCCTCCGGCATCGCGTCCCGCGCGTTGGTCACGAGGTTGAGCAGGATCTGCAGGATCTCGCTGCCCTCCGTTTCGACCGGCCTCAGGGTGCCGGCGGCCCGGATCTCGAGCCTCACCCGCTCGCCGACCAGGCGGCGCAGGAGGTGTTCGGAGTCGCGGACGCAGGCGCCGAGGTCGAGCGGCGCCGTCCGGATCGCGCGGTCGCGGCTGAACGCCAGCAGCTTTCGGGTCAGCGCGGCTCCGCCGTTCGCGGCCCGGCCGATCGCCTCGAGGTCATCGTGGGCGGGCGAGCCGGAGCCGAGCCGCGTGCGAAGCAGCTCCGCGTGCCCCGACACCACCATGAGCAGGTTGTTGAAGTCGTGGGCGAGCCCTCCGGCCAGGCGCCCGATCGCCTCCATCTTCTGCGTCTGGACCAGTTGCTCGTTCAGGACCAGCACGCGCAGTTCGGAGCTCAGCGCGCGATGGCTGCGCTGGAGCCTCCGGTGCAGCAGTCCGGCCAGCATCAGGAAGCCGAGCAGCGTCGCGAGGACCACGGTGGCCCGCGGCACCGTCGCGTGCTCGCCGGGCAGGCCGGAGACATCCATGATCAGGTGCATGGCCGGGAGCGCGAACGCGTAGAGGAGCAGCATTTCCCCGACGTCGGTGCGCGGCTCGTCGGACCCCGGGGCGGGGGATGGGGACGGCACGAGCCCGTGGACCTGCGCGAATCGCAGTCGCCGGGCCGCGATGATGGCGAGGAACGGGAGCCACCACAGCGCGTCGAGCGGAGTTCCGAAGGGGAGCCGCAGTTGGCCGGCCTGGATCGCGAGCGTCAGCGCGTCACCCACGGCCGCGGCGGCGAAGCCCGCGCTGAGCCACAGGTAGACGGGCCGCCACGCGAGGCAGTGAGACCGGAGCGCGTGGTGAAGGAACCGGAGCGTGAGCAGGATGTCGAGCGCGAGGCAGGCGATGCGCGCCGATTCCAGCCCCGTCCCCTGCCGCTGGAACGCGGGGACCATCAGGAAGTAGGCGATCAGCGCCGCGACGAGCAGCGTGGACGCGGCGACCCCCACCGGGAACTCCGCGCTCCCCGCGCGCCAGCCCGCGGCCAGGTGCGGGCGCAGGTCCGCCGCCAGCGCGAGCGCGAGATAGCTGAGGAGATGCGCCACCTTGGCGGGTGCCCACTCGATGGAACCGAGGCGCAGACCCACCCCCGCGAGCCACAGCAGGAGACCGGCGCCGATCAGGCGCCAGAACCAGCGCTCCTCTTCGCGCTCGCGGGCCTGGGGAGTGAGCGCGAGCGCGGCGAGCGCCAGCACCAGGAACACGGGCTCGGCGACGAATCGAGCCCAGGTTTCCGCGAAACTCGAACGATAGGCCGGAAGGATCGGGGCGAGCAGGCTGCCGAACAGGATGACCAGACCGGCGGCAAGGTAACGATCCCGCAGGAACACGCGGCTCACGGGACTTCCCCCCAACTCGGTGGGTCACACGACGGTCGGAGGATAACACGGATCCGAACGGCCGAACGCCGCGGTGCGCGCCCCGACCGGGCCACGACCGGACCCGGTCCGGAAGCGCACGCGTTCCGGATCCCCGGCCCGCCCGGGATCGGGGCCCGGGCCCCTCAGCGCCCGGAGCGCATCGGCGCGATCACGATCCGGACCTGGCGCATGCCGCGCTGGCGGCAGTCGAACGGCGCGACCTCCCGGGGCGTGGTGACCCCGAAGGGGCGTTCCGAAAACGGCCGCAGCGCCAGGCTCCACGTGCCGCACGGCACGCGCGGAATCTCGAAGGCGCGCGGGCTGCCCATGAACAGGTTCACCGTGTCCCGGAGCGCGGGCAGCTCGCGAATCGAGACCTCGACCTGGAGCGGGCTCGTGAGCAGGCGGTGGAACTCCGTCTCGATCGTGCCCCTCACCCGGCACGTGCAGGTGTCGGCCTCGAGCCGGGCGCGCGCCTCCGCGCCCGCGACGGGGCCGGGATCGAGATCGGCGCGGACCTCCACGCGCCGGAGGCCGCCCGGGGCCGGGGGCGGATCCACGGTCGGCGCGTAGCCGTGCTCCCCCTCGCGCCCCGATCCGGCCGGCGCGGATTCGGCCGGCAGCGCCTCGCGCCTGCCGCGCGGCGGCTTCGCACCCGCCTTCTTGCCCGGCGTCGCTCCCGCCTTCTCGACCGGGCTCGGGGGCGCCTTCGAGGATCCGGCCGGCACCGTCACCCGCGGCGGAAGCCCGAGGCGCACGCGGCGCGCGGAGTCCTCGGCCGCCTCCCGCACCGCCCGGATCGAATCGCCGTACGCCTTCCGCACCAGCGCCGCGGCCCGCTGCTCGCGCCAGATCGAGTCGCGCCCGGCCTGCGCCGCCGCGATCGCCGCGAGCCGCTCGGCCTCGCGCGCGAGGCGCAGGCTGTCGGCGTGGTTCACCGGCCCCGCCGGGGCCTGCGCGGCGGGCACGGGCGCCGGCCGCGGCGCGCGCGTCCGCTTCGGCGGCGCGGGGGCCGG
>CAZIVR010000133.1:0-8617 GCA_964542745.1 uncultured bacterium | reverse complement strand
CGGGGAGGACGACCTGTTCCTCAACCCGACCGCCGAGGTGCCGGTCACCAACATCCACCGCGACGAGATCCTCGAGCCGGGCGTGCTGCCCCGCTACCTGACCGCGCACTGCGCCTCGTACCGCCGCGAGGCCGGGACCTACGGCAAGGACAACCGCGGCATGGTGCGCGTGCACCAGTTCGACAAGGTCGAGCTGGTGAAGATCGTGGCCCCCGAGACGAGCGACGACGAGCACGAGTCGCTGGCGCGCGAGGTGTCGGCCATCTTCGAGGCGCTCGAGCTTCCCTACCGCGTGATGCTGCTGTGCACCGGCGACATGAGCTTCGCCGCCGCCAAGTGCTACGACTTCGAGGTCTGGTCGCCCGGCACCGGCACCTGGCTGGAGTGCTCCTCGTGCTCGAACTTCGAGGACTTCCAGGCGCGCCGGATGGGGATGCGCTTCCGCCGCGAGGCGGGGGCGAAGGCGGAGTTCCCGCACACGCTGAACGCCTCGGGCGTGGCGCTTCCGCGCACGTTCGCCACGCTGCTCGAGAACCACCAGCAGGCGGACGGCTCGGTGCGCATCCCCGAGGCGCTCCGGCCGTACCTCGGCGGGCTGGAGGTGCTGGCGCCGGAACGCTGACCGGCGCCCGCGGCCATGCGACGCTCCCAGATCGTCCGCGTCGGGCTGTTCGTGGGCGCGAGCGCGCTCTCGGTCCTGATCTTCCTCGTCACCAACCAGGTGATCGGGCGGCTCACCCACGAGGTCGCCACGACGTCCCGGGTGCTGGCGCGCTTCTGCGCGCAGGCCTCGATCCCCGCGACCCGCGATCCCGAGCTGCAGCGCATCTTCTCGGACGTGCTCTCGGGGATCGAGTTCCCGATCGTGATCACCGACGAGACCGGCCTGCCGCGCGCCTGGCGCCAGCTCGACGTGGACCCGGCGCTGGTGCCCGCCGCCTCGCTCGACAGCCTGGTCGAGGGCCTGCCCATCGCGGCGCCCATCGCCGCGCGCGTGAACCGGGTGCGCGAGGAGGTCCGGCGGCTCGACCGCACCTACGAGCCGATCCCGATGACCCAGCCCGGCACCGGCCTCAAGCTCGGTGCGGTGCACTACGGCGAGCCGCCCCAGCTGCGCAGCCTGCGCTGGATGCCGTTCCTTTCGGTCGCGGGCGTGCTGGTCCTGCTCGCCATCGGCTTGTGGGGTCTCGCCAGCATCCGGCAGGTGGACCGCCGCACCATCTGGGTGGGGATGGCCAAGGAGACCGCCCACCAGCTCGGCACGCCGCTCTCCTCGCTCATGGGCTGGATCGAGCTGATGCGCGCGCAGGTGGACGCCTCGGAGGGTGGCGCCACCGTGGCCGTGGACCGCGCCGAGATGGCGGAGACGCTCGGCGAGATGGACCGCGACGTGGACCGGCTGAACCGCGTGGCGCAGCGCTTCAGCCACGTGGGCTCGACCCCGAACCTGCAGCCGCAGGACCCGACGCCGGTGGTGCGCGAGGCGGTGGCCTACCTGCGCCGGCGCCTCCCGCAGGGCACCGGCGAGATCGAGGTGCTGGAGCGCTACGACGAGGTGCCCCCGATCAACCTGTCGCGCGAGCTGCTCGAGTGGGCGGTCGAGAACCTGCTCTCGAACGCGCTCGACGCGCTCGACAAGCGGCCGGGGCGGATCGCGGTGACCGTGGAGCGGCGCCGCGAGACCGAGACCGTCGAGATCGTGATCCAGGACAACGGCCGCGGCATGGTGCCGGGCGACCAGCGGCGCGCCTTCGAGCCCGGCTTCTCCACCAAGCGCCGCGGCTGGGGGCTGGGGCTCGCGCTGGCGCGCCGGGTGGTCGAGGAGTACCACGGCGGCCGGCTCTTCATCCGCTCCAGCATCCCGGGCGAGGGCACCACGATCGTGGCGAGGTTCCCGACGTAGGCGCCGGGGTGCGTCCCCCGGGCGCGCCTCCCGGCCCCGGCGATGCGCGGGAGAATCCCCACCCCCCGTTCGAGAACGTCACGCTCGCGGGGAGTTCTCGAACCGAGGCTAGTTCGACACGCCGATCCTCAGGGTGCCGTCGCCGGTGCGCAGGACGAGCGGCGGCCCGCCCCCGTTGAGTCGTCCGCGGATGCCGTGCCGGCCGACACCGCCCGGCACCGAGACGGGGAGCTCGAACGCGAGGCGCCCGTCTCGCGTGCCGGCGTCGAGGGTGGCGCGCAGGCCGCGCGGGATCTTCAGGTCGAGCGTGCCGTCGCCGGTCTCGAGCCGCCATTCGCCGCCCATCGTGGAGCCGGGGCCCGCCACCACGCGCAGCGCGCCGTCACCCGACCGGGCGGTCACGACATCGAAGCGTCCTTCCAGCTCGATGCGGCCATCCCCGGTGCCCGCGGAAACCGATCCGGCGAGATCCGAGCCCGTGATGCCTCCGTCGCCGCTGGCGAAGCGCAACTCGCCGCGGCAGCCCCGCACGGTGATGCGCCCGTCCCCGGTCCCGACGTCGAGGCGGCCGGACAGGGGGCCCTCGACCCGAACCGCCCCGTCGCCGGTCCGCACGCGAACGTCGCAGCTCTCGGGGACCGTGACTTCGACCTTCATGGTCTCGACGGTGATGCCGGCCGACATCGCCCACACCGGATCGCGCGCGATCACGGTCACGACGTCGCCCTGCTGCGACAGCGACACCCGCGGCGCCCTCGGGCGGGTCGTGAAGCCCAGGTTCTTGAATTCGTAGCGCACCCTCGCCTCGACGCCTCCCGGAGGACCGGTCAGCACCTGCACGTCGGCGTCGTCCGCCTCCACGCGGATCACCGGGGCGTTCGACACGCGAAACTTCTCCTGCCAGTTCTTGACCTCGGCGGCGGCGGGGCCGGGCGCGAGGGCGAGCGCCGCGAGCGCGGCCGTCCAGCGGATGAGGGTCACGGGAGTTCCTCCGAAGGGTGCGGCTGCTACGCCCGGCTCTCCCCGGGGGTTTCAGGGTCGCGGCTTCGCCGGGCTTTCGCGCCCGGGCCGGGCTTCGGGCTATAGTCCGCGGCGCGCCCCCTCCCCGGACCTCCACCCGCGAAGCGACCATGCCCAACGAACCCGCGCGCCGCCGCATCCTGTGGGCCGACGACGAGATCGACCTGCTGCGGCCCCACATCAAGTTCCTCGAGCAGAAGGGCTTCGAGGTCACCGCCGTCCCCAACGGCGAGGACGCCGTGGCCGAGCTCGGGCGTTCCCGCTACGACGTGGTGCTGCTCGACGAGATGATGCCGGGCCTGGGCGGCCTCGAGACCATCGACCGGCTCAAGCAGAAGGACCTCTCGCTCCCGGTGATCCTGATCACCAAGAGCGAGGAGGAGCGGCTGATGGAGGAGGCGATCGGGAAGCACATCACCGACTACCTCATCAAGCCGGTCAACCCGTCGCAGGTGTTCCTCGCCTGCAAGCGCGTGTTCGACACCCAGAAGATCCAGGATTCCCAGCGCGCCCGCGACTACGTCGCGGAGATGCAGGGCTGGCAGATGCTGGACCGGCGCGGGCTGGACTGGAAGGGGTGGGTGGACCTCGCCATCGAGATCGCGCGCTGGGACGTGGGGCTGGACGGCGCCCCCGAGGCGGGGCTCCAGCAGGCCCACGGCGACTTCCGCCGCAGCCTCAACATCGACTTCGGGCGCTTCATCGAGGAGCACTACCCGGGCTGGGTGCAGGACGCCGCCGGAGGCGGGACCGGGAACCGCCCGACGCTCTCCACCGACGTGGTGCGCGAGGCGGTGGTGCCGCACCTGCGCGAGGGGCGGCGCGTGATGTTCATCGTCATCGACTGCATGCGGCTCGACCAGTGGTTCACGCTCGAGCCCCTGCTCGAGGACTGGTTCGAGATCGAGCGCGGCTACCACTGCTCGATCCTGCCCACCGCGACGCCGTATTCGCGCAACGGGATCTTCTCGGGGCTGCTGCCCGCGCAGCTGCACCAGAAGCATCCCGACCTGTGGCAGGAGTCCAGCAAGGACGAGCGCACCAAGAACCGCTTCGAGCGACAGCTCCTCGACTTCCAGCTCGACCGGCTCAAGGCCACGCCCGAAAAGGGCACCAAGTACCTCAAGATCTACGAGGCCGAGGAGGCGCAGCACACGCGCCGCCAGATCAACTCCTTCGCCGGCCTGTCGCTGGTCTCGATGGTGTTCAACTTCCTCGACATCCTGGCCCACGGCCGCAGCGAGAGCGAGATCCTGCAGGAGCTGGCCCCCGACGAGGCGGCGTTCCGCTCGGTCATGAAGGCGTGGTTCGTGCACAGCCCGCTCTACGAGATCTTCCACGCGCTCGCGAGCCAGGACTGCGTGCTGGTGGTCACCACCGACCACGGCTCGGTGCTCGGCAAGCGCGCGGCGCTCGTCTACGGCAACCGCGACACCTCGACCAGCCTGCGCTACAAGTTCGGGGTCAACCTCAACACCGATTCCAAGCACGCGGTGATCGTGCGCAAGCCGATGGACTACCTGCTCCCGGACGACGGGCTCAACAAGAACTACGTGCTGGCGCGCGAGGACTACTACTTCGTGTACCCGACGCGCTTCCACGAGTTCGAGCGCCAATACCGCGGATCGTTCCAGCACGGCGGCATCTCGCTCGAGGAGATGGTGCTGCCGATGATGACCCTCCGCCCGCGGCGGGCGTGAGCCTCCCGGAGCTCCGGCCGGTCGTGCCCACCTGGACCAGCGATTCCCCCGAGGCCACCGAGCGCGTGGGCGAATCGCTCGCGCCGCTGCTCGCGGCGGGCGACGTGGTGGCGCTGAGCGGCCCGCTCGGGGCCGGGAAGACCCGCTTCGTGGCGGGGCTGGCGCGCGGGCTCGGCTACGCGGCGCGCGTGCGGAGCCCGACGTTCACGCTCCTCCACGAGTACGACGGGCCGCTGCCGCTCTTCCACGCCGATCTCTACCGGCTCGAGACCCGCGACACCGGGGCGCTCGGCCTCGAGGAGGCGCTGGAGCGCGGCGCGCTGGTCGTGGAATGGGCCGAGCGCCTGCCGTCCCCGCTGCTCCGCGACGCGCTGTTCGTGGAGATCGAGATCGCTTCCGGGACCGGGCGGCGCCTGGTCGCGACCGCCTCGGGCGCTCGCGGCCAGGCGCTGCTCGACGCGTGGACGCCCCGGGCGTGAGCGGGCCGCGGGACGAGGGGGCCGCGCCCGCGCCGGACGCGGGGACGGCGGCCGGGCCGGGGCTGGTGCTCGAGTCGGCGACCTCCCACGTCGAGGTCGCGGTGGCGCGGGAGGGGGGCGGCTTCGCCTCGCACCTGCGCGAGGAGATCGGGCACGGACACACGCGGCGGCTGAGCGTCCTCGCCGGCGAGGCGCTGGCGCGCGCCGGGGTGAAGCCCTCGCAGCTCGCGTGGGTCGCCGCCGATCTCGGGCCCGGCTCGTTCACCGGCGTGCGGGTGGGACTCGCCACCGCCGCGGCGCTCTCGCTCGCCGGCGGGGCGCGGCGGCTCGGGGCCTCGTCGTTCGCCTCGCTGGCGCACGCCGCCGGCGCCCGCCGCGCGCTGGTGGTGCCGCTCGTGCCCGCGGGCCGGCGCGACCTCTACGCCGGGTTCTTCCGCGCCGACGCGCGCGGCAAGGTCGCGCTGCTCGCGGCGCCGCGGGTGGGCGACCTCGACGCGGTGCTGGCGGCGGTGGACGAGGCGCTGGCCCTGCTGCCCTCGGCGGCGGTGCGCTTCGTGGGCCCCGGCGCCGGACGCGAGCGCGAACGGCTGGAGGGCGCCTTCGAGGGCAGCACGTTCCCCGCCTGGCGTCACGAGGGGCTTTCGGCGGAGGACCTCGCGCGCGCCGCGACCGCGGGGCTCGGCCCCGCGGCCGGGCTCCCGGCGCGTCCCGGCGATCTCGAACCCCTCTACGTGCGCCCGCCGCAGGCGGAGGAGCGCGTGCGGCACCGCATCGAGGGCCGCACGCCCCCGCGCCTCCGGCCGTTCACGGAGGCCGATCTCCCGGTCGCCACCGCCCTCGAGAACCGGGTGTTCAGCGATCCCTGGCCCGAATCGTTCTTCCGCGGCGAGATCGCGCAGCCGTTCGCCTACGCCCGGGTCGCGGAACGCGCCGTGCCCGGATCCGATCCCGCCTTCGCGGGGTACCTGCTGGCGTGGCTCGGGGAGGAGGAGGCCCACCTCGGCAACCTCGCGGTCGTGCCCGAGCACCGGCGCGCGGGCGTGGCGCGGGCGCTGGTCGAGGACCTGCAGCGCGCGGCCCGCGAGCGCGGGGCGGGCTCGGTCTCGCTCGAGGTCCGGGCCGGGAATTTCGCCGCGCAGGAGCTCTACCGGGGGCTCGGCTTCCGGCTGGCGGGGCTCCGGCGCGGGTATTATCGTGACACCGGCGAAGACGCGCTCCTCATGACGTGGCGCGCGAAGCGCTGAGCGCTCCCGGAACCCCGAGCCCACCCATGTCCTGGCTGAAACGCGAACCGAGCGGGATCAAGACCGACCGCAAGTCCGAACGGCCCGACCTGCCCGAGGGGCTGTGGACCAAGTGCGACGGCTGCGGCGAGGCGCTGTTCCAGAGCGTGCTCGAGGAGCACCTCTGGACCTGCCCGCACTGCAACTTCCACTTCCGCGTGCCGGCGCGCACCTACCTCGGCTACCTGGCCGACGAAGGTTCGTTCGAGGAGCGCGACGCCGGGCTCGAGGCGGGCGATCCTCTCGAGTTCCGCGACGCCAAGATGAAGTACCCGGACCGGCTGAAGGCCGCCCAGCGCGACACGGGCATGAAGGACGCCGCGCTCTCGGGCGTCGCCACCGTCGGCGGCGTCCCGGTGGCGCTCACGATCATGGACTTCTTCTTCATGGGCGGGAGCATGGGCTCGGTGGTGGGCGAGAAGGTGGCGCGCTCGATCGAGCGCGCGATGGACGAGCGCCGCGCCCTGATCGTGGTCTCGGCGACCGGGGGGGCGCGCATGCAGGAGGGCATCCTCTCCCTCATGCAGATGGCCAAGACCTCGGCGCTGCTCGCCGAGCTGCAGCGGGTGCGCCTGCCGTTCGTGTCCATCCTCACCGATCCCTCCACGGCCGGCGTGCTCGCCTCCTACGCCTCGCTCGGCGACCTGATCCTCGCCGAACCCAACGCGCTGGTGGGTTTCGCCGGCGCGCGAGTGATCCGCCAGACCATCGGCGAGGACCTCCCGCCCGGCTTCCAGCGCTCCGAGTTCGTGCTGGAGAAGGGCTTCGTGGACCGCATCGTCCACCGCAAGCGGATGCGCGAGGAAACCGGCCGCCTGCTCGACTTCTTCTGGCGCGCCACGCGCGGCTTCGCGGCCGAGGGCGGGCGATCGCCCCATTCCAGCTTCACCGAACTCCCCGCGGTGGACGGCGAGAACCGGCCGGATCCCTGACGCGGTGGTCACCGAGACCCTTCAGCACGCCCTCGAACAGCTCTACGGACTGGAGCGCCGGCGCGACAAGCTGGGGCTCGAGGGCACGCGCGCGCTCCTCGCCGCGCTCGGCCACCCGGAGCGCCGGTTCCGCGCGATCCACGTGGCCGGAACCAACGGCAAGGGCTCGGTGTGCGCCCGCGTCGAGCGCGCGCTGCGCGCGTGCGGGATCCGCACCGGCCTCTTCACCTCGCCGCACCTCGTGGACTTCCGCGAGCGCATCCGCGTGGACGGGCGCTGGGCGGCCGAGGACTCGCTGTTCGCCGCGCTGCGCCGGATCGAGGCGCTGCCCGGGAGCCGCGACCGCACGTTCTTCGAGGTCGCGACCGCGCTCGGCTTCCTCGACTTCGCGGCGCGCGGCGTGGAGTGGGCGGTGGTCGAGGTGGGCCTCGGCGGACGGCTCGACACCACCAACGTGCTGGCGCCGGAGCTGTGCGTGATCACGCCGGTCGGGCTCGACCACACCGAGATCCTCGGGGACACGATCGAGGCGATCGCCGCCGAGAAGGGCGGGATCGTGAAGCCCGGCGTCCCGGTGGTGATCGGCGCCGGCATGGACCCCGGCGCGGCCGCGGTGCTGCGGCGGATCGCCGACGAGCGCGGCGCCCCGTGGATCGCGGCCGGGGAGACCGGGCGGGCCGGCGGGCGAGCGGCGGAGCCGCCCGGCCTCGAGCCCTTCGCGCGCGACAACCTCGCCACCGCGCGCGCGGCGCTCGCCGCGCTCGCCGCACGCGGGCTGGCCCTGCCGGACGGGGCCGTCGAGCGCGGGCTCGCGGCGGCGCGCTGGCCCGGGCGCTTCGAGCCGTGTCCGGCGGAGCCGCGGCTGTGGTGGGACGGCGCCCACAATCCGCACGGGCTGGCGGCGCTGGCGGCCGCCTGGCGCGCGCGCGGCTTCGACCCGCCGGCGGCGGCGGTGCTCGCGTTCTCGCGCGACAAGCCCGTCGAGGCCTCGCTCGAGTCCCTCGCGCCGATCCTCGCCGGAACCCGCGTGGTCGCCACCCGGACGCGCCACGAGCGGGCGCTCGAGCCCGAGGCGATCGCGGCGGCGGCGCGGGCCCGCGGCCTGGAGGCCGGGATCGCGCCGGGAGTGCCCGCCGCGTGCCGGGAGGCGCTCGCGTGCGCGGGGCCCGGGCGCCGCGCGCTGCTCGCCGGGTCGCTGTTCGCGGTGGGGGAGGCGATGGCCGAGTTCGGCGGCGCGCCGGGGGAGCTGCTGTGACGCCGCGTCCGGGCGGCGCGCGTCCGGTGCGGCGCGCGGCGTCGC
>CAZIVR010000132.1:0-8629 GCA_964542745.1 uncultured bacterium | reverse complement strand
ATGCCGGCGATCCCCCTGCAGGATCACCGCCAGCCACATTCTCCGCGGCACAACCGAACCATTCAAGGCGGCGCCCCCTCCTGGGGCGCCGCGCGTCGGGTCAGGGTCTCAGGCTCCGCGCGATTCGCGCTGGTAGGCGAGCTTGCCTTCCTCCACCGCGTGCGACACGCGGCTCACCTGATCCTTTACCGCCGAGGTCACGGTGCCGGCGCCCTCCTTGACGCGCCCCGCGACGTCGTTCGCCATCTCGCCGAGCCGGCGACGGGTCTCCTCGCCGGAGGCCGGGGCCAGCAGCAGCGCGCCGACCGTGCCCGCGAGCACTCCGAGCCCGAAGGCCATCATCACGTCCAGATTCCTGTTCTCGCTCATGATTCGCTCCTTGCAGGGGCGCCTGCGCCCCGATGGGGTTCACCGTTCACCGTCTGGTCCGACGGCCGACCGCGGGCGTTCAACCACACCGCCGCGCCGGCCCGCACCGCCGCGACGAGGGATCCGAGAGTCCGGAGGGGAGGCTCGACCTGGTCGAGCAGCCCGTGCACCGTGGAGGTGACGCGGGATTCGACGCTCCGGGCGCCGTGCACCATCGCCTCGGCCTCCCGCGTCACACCCTCGAGACGCACCACCGTGGCGTTGGCGTTGCGGGCCAGCTCGTCCGTCCTGCGAATCAGGGGGAGGAGCCGCCGGACGAGGACGATCGTCGCGATCGCCGTCGCCACGGCCGCCAGCGCGACCAGCGCCAGAAAGAATTCCATCCACGTCATGGGAACCGCCTTCCTGCGGCCCGGGAGTGCCGGAGCCGCGGGCTAGAAGTGATAGCGGACGCCGAGGTTGAACGTTCCGCTCTCGTATCCGTTCCGGATCGAGAAAACCTTCACGTCTCCGGCTCCCGAGGAACCGAACGTCTTGAGCGCCCCGACCCGCACGCCCACCGAGACCGGGCTCGCGAAGTGGTAGTCCACCGCGAACGCGGCGTGGACGCCGAGCGGGGTGGCGTCGAGCTCGTCCCGCTTGAGGAAGTACTGCTCCGCGCCCGCCACCAACGAAGGCACGAATCGCAGCGGCACTTCCTCCTGGAGCAGCCATCGCGCCTCGGAACGCAGCGAGGTCAGCCCGCCGATGCGACCGAAGCCGAGGCCGATCCGGAGGTGCGGCGTCATGCGGTGGCTGGCGTCCACCCCGAGCACCATCGGCAGGCCGGCCTCGAACCCGACCGCCGTCCTCCCCACCGTGCCCTGCGCGGCGGCCGGGCCCGCCATCAAGCCGGCCCCCAGCATCCACGCCGCGACCCAGGCCCATCCGATTCTCGACATCCTCATGCTCCCGCCCCCTTTCATTTCACCCTCACGAACTCGACGCGCCGGTTGGCCTGGCGTCCGGCGGCGGTCGCGTTCGACGCGACCGGCGCCTCCTCGCCCCGGCCCTCGACGGCCACCTGCGCGCGGGCCACGCCGCGCGCGAACAGGTCCTCGGCCACGCTCACCGCGCGATCCCTCGACAGCCGCAGGTTGTCCGCCGCGCCACCCGAGTCGTCGGTGTGCCCGATCACGCGGATCTGCGCCCCCGGCACGCGGACGAGCGCCGTCGCCAGCCGCTCGAGCACGGCGCCCGCCTCGGCGGCGAGCGCCGTGCCCCCGGGCGCGAAGCGGACCTCGGGATAGACCCGCGCCCGACCGAGGGGCAGCATCGCGTCCAGTTCGCTCACGGCGCCGGGATCGGTTCCGGCCGGCTCCACCGGCACGGGAACGGGCTCGGCGTTCCGCAGCGAGTCCATGGAAGCCTGGATCCGCGCGAGCCGCTGCAGGATCAACGTCGCGCTCGTGTCGCGCGCACCGGCCGGGACCGGCTGGTTCCTGAGCTGCGCCATCTCGGCCTCGAGCACGGCGAGGCGTTCGGCGGCGGCGTTCGTGCCCCCCGGCGCCGGGCCGCCGACGGCCGCCGGCGAAGACGCGGCCGGCTCGATGCGCGGCGACGACACGACGACCGGCGAGGCCGGAGTCTGCGTCGTCACGCTCCGGCCCCGTTCGTAGGACTCGATGCGGCCCCGCAGCTCGGCGTTGGCGATCTCCAGATCGCGCAGCCGCCGCTGGTTCTCCTCCGCCATGACGGCCGTCGCGGCCGCGCTTCCCGAAGCGGAAGTCGAGGCGACACGCGGCGCGGCCGGCGTGGTCGCGGCGGGCGCCGCCGCCACGGGGCGGGGCACCTGAACGGTTTCCCGGGCCGTGGAGGCGGCGGCCGTGCGGCGGACCTCGCCCAGCATGCCGACCGCCTGCTGCCGTTCGGTCTCGCTGCGCTCGAGGCGCGCCTGCAGGTCCTCGCGGCGCGCGCGCTCGAACTCGAGCTGAAGTCGCAGCGAGTCCGCGAGCGGGCTCGGGGCCGCGGCCGTCGGCGCGGTCGCCGCGGGCGAAGCCGCGGAGACCCCCGCCACCGGCGGGACCGCCGTGCCCATCGTCGCCGCCGCGGGCGGGGCGGCCATGGCACGCGCCGCGCCGCCCGTCACGGTGGGCGCCACGGCCGCGCGGGCCGGTGCGCCCGGCCCCCTCAGCGTGTCGGTCGCGGCCGGAGCGCGAAGCGCGGCGCGCGGGCCGGGCTCGGGCGCGGCGTCCCGCGCCCCGATCCAGCGCGGCGCCACCTCGTCCGGGCAGCCGTCGAAGTCGTAGTAACCGTTGTAGGTCTCGGGATCGTTCGGGCACTGGTCCCGCACGTCGGGGATCCCGTCCTGGTCGTTGTCGAGATCCGGGCAGCCGTCGAGATCCTGGAAGCCGTCCCAGTCCTCGGCCTGCAGCGGACATCCGTCGCGGTCGTCGGGAATCCCGTCGCCGTCGGTGTCGCGCAGCCCGGAGGCCGCCGGCGCCGGTGAAGCCGGACGCATCGCGGGAGACACCGCCCCGCCCGTGGGTGACGCCACGCCCGGCGTGTCCGCCGGCGCGACGACAGCCGAAGGCGCCGCCGCGGCCTTCGTGGGCACCGGCGAGTCCTCCTGCACGTCGCGGCGCTCGCGCCGCGACGGGACCGTCGCGGAGGCGCGGGCGGTCGTCGCGGTGTCGCGCGCGGCCACCCGGGCCGGAGCGGGGTCCGCCGGCGCGGGCGGGCCGGGCTGTGGCGCCGGGCGTTGCGCGGTCACGGCCGGCAGCGGCTCGCTCACCGCGGCGGCCACGGCCGGGCCCGAACCCGCGCGCCGGTACACCGTGCCGAGCGAGAACGCCACGCGCCACTCGTTCTTGGCCCAGGCCTCGCGCGGCTTGAAGGCCGTGCGCCCGTCGTCCTTGGAGATGTCGAAGCTGTAGGCGCCGGTCAGGGCCGCGCCCCCCGGCAGCCAGAAGCGGATGCCGGGCGTGACGAACATGCGGTTCTCGCGTCCCGCGAACGTGCCGCGCTCGTTCACGAACTGGTCGGTCACCGCCTCGCCGAACAGCGTGACGCGCGGAAGGTCCACTTCCATGGCGCCGCCGAGCGTGAGGAAGTCGTTGTCGCGGTTCCTCGCCGGCGCGGGCGCCGGAAGCGGCAGCAGCACCTGCGGGAGGCCGTAGCGGCTCTCGTCGCCCTGGAAGGTGTACGCGCCGTTCGCATGCAGCCGGATCGGCGCCGCCGTGCCCGCCCGGGTCGCGTCCCACGTCAGCATGGCGCGCCCGGTGTAGTTGTTTTCGCGGTTGGTGTACGGGCGCACCGCCCCGCGCCCGGGATAGCTCTCGACGCGGTCGTCGCCCGTGGCGAACAGCACGTCACCCTCGAGGCCCAGCCGCAGCCCGGGAAGGATGAAGGGACCGGTCCAGCGCAGGCGCGACGACACGTCGCCGAGACGCGCACTGATGCTCTCCACAGGGATGCCGGAACCGGTCCCGGTGCTGGTGTAGTAGCCGTAGACGGGAATCGTGCCCGAGAGCTCGAAACCTCCCGCGAGCCCGAAGGCGGCGTTGGCGCCCCCGCGCAGGCCGTTCAGGCGCGTGCCCGACGGATCGCCGAGCCCGAATCGCTTGTACGAGCCGAAGAAGCCGAGTTCCAGCCTCCCCGCCCGCTTGCTCTCGGCGCTCTGGAGTTCCCAGACGCCGGTGCCTCCCCGCTCGGACAGGACCGCGCCGGCATCCCCCGCCGGGGCGAACGCGAGTCCGAGCGTCAACAGGGCGGCCACGCATCGGCCGCGCATGATTCGAAAATTCAAGTCGCACCCCCTCGAAGTGAATGGCTGCTGAGGACGACGGGTTGGGTGACGCCGTGCCCCGGCCGGGCCGGGGGTCGTTCGTCAACAACAGACCCGTGCGGAGTGCGAAGCGTCACGCGACGCGCGGGAAAAGTCCGGGCCGACGCGCTCGAGCGCCCGGGGAGGGCGCGATCGGCGCGGAGATGCAAATTCCCGGGAAACTCCGGGGTGGCGCGCCACGCGCGCTCCGCGCCGCGGGCATTCGCGAGCGCGGAGACCGCGCCGTCAGCGGGCGGTCGGGCTTCCGGCCTTCTCGAGGATCTCGACCGGACCGGCGAGGAACCGGTCGTAGGGAACCAGCCAGCGGCGCCCTTCGTGCTCGAGGGTCACGCTCACCTGGCCGACCGCCGCGACCCGGCCCTCGAGCGCCTCGAACTTCACCCGATCCCCGACCCGCACCTCGCGGCGCACGTAGATCCCCGTGATCGTGTTGCGGGCGACGTCGCGCGACCCGAGCCCGAGCGTCACGGCGAAGCCGGTGCCGAGCGAGGCGAGGATCACGGTGACGACCGCCGTGACGATCGTGAAGTCCACGCCCAGCCCGCTCAGCGCGATCACGAGCGTGAGGGCGGTGATCAGGTAGAAGACGCCGGCGCCGAGCGGGCGCGCGCCGGCGAGCCGAGAGCGTTCGGCGACGCCTTCGACGGTGCGCCGCGCGGTCCGCGCCATGCTGAGCCCCACCAGCAGCACCAGCACGGCGAGCGCCACGGGGGGCAGCAGGGCGAGCAGACCGGTGAGGGTCTGCGAGACCTGCGGCAGACCCACGGCGTCGGCGCTCGAGACCAGGAACACCGCCAGGATCACCCAGAAGCTCGCGAACGCCACCAGGTGCGACGCCGGGTTCTCGTAGCCCGACCGCGCGAGCAGGCTGCCGAGCCCGGTCCGGTCCACCACGCGGTCGAGTCCCGCGCGCTGGAGCAGGCCGCGCAGCACGATCATCACCAGGTAGGCGATCCCCGCGCCGATCGCGACGAGAAGGAACGACACCAGCAGCCGCGGCAGCAGCGCCGCGGACTGGTCCATGAGGTGCTGAAGGGCGTTGCGGGCCAGTTCGGTCCAGTCGTTCATGCGGTCCCTCCCCTCTCAGTGTCTCCGGACGTCTCGGTACGATGAGGCGCCACGTCGGTGTGCACCTGCGACAGCACGTCGATGAAGGCGCGCGCCGCGTCCTGCGCCGTCTCGACGATCATGAGCACGAGGTCCTCGAGCGCGATCTGCTGCTCGACCTCGGAGAGGGCGCGCCGCACGCGCTCGGGCCCGGGCTCGCCCAGCCCCTCGCGCAACCACCGCGCCTCCTCCGGGGCCGGAGCCCCATCCTCGTCCGTCATCGCGTCTCCCCCCTCGAGCCCGGCGGGATCCCCGCCTCCTATCCCTGCAAGACTCCCGCGGGCACGGATTCGTCAGAACTATTTCTTCAGGAGCCGGGTCTCGGCCTCGCGCAGGGTCTCCAGGGCCGCCCGCAGCCGTTGCCGAGCGCGCATCGCGCGCATGCGCACCGCTCCCGCCGTCATCTCGAAGGCTTCGGCGATCTCCTCGTAGGGAACACCCTCGAGGACGTGCTGGACCAGCACCGCCCGGTCCTCATCCTCCAGCGACTCGAGCGCCTGGCGGACGGCCGAGGTGCCGGACCCGGGACGGGGCGGCCGCCACGGGCTCCACGCCTCCTTGAGCCAGACGTCGCGCTCGACGCGCCGGCGCGTGTCGCGGCGCCGGCGGATCGCGGCGAGCCGCGAGAGCGCCGTGTTGCGCGCGATCCGGCTGAGCCACGTCGTAAACCGCGATTCGCCCCGGAAGCTCGGCAGGTATCGGTGCACCTTGAGGAACACGTCCTGGGTCGCCTCCTCGGCCTCCTGCTCGTGGAGCAGCACCGACTGGCTCAGGTTCCAGGCGCGCCTCCAGTGCCGCTCCATCAGCTCCGCGAAGGCCGCGGTTCCGTGCGGGTACTCGGCGAGGACCCGGTCCAGGAGTTCCCGGTCGGGGTCGGGACCGGGCGCGCGGGCCGCGTCCGGCGCCGAGCCGCCCCCCACTGGATCCCCGGCCGCGGCGAAGAGCAGGGCGCGGAACCACTCGGCCTCGCCGGGCGAACGCGGCGGCCGCCCCCATCCGGGTGGCCACGCGGGATGCACGGCCGCCCCGATCATCTCGCCCCCCCCGGGTTCCCCTCCGTGCCCTCGCCGGACGCGGCGCCGGGAAGGCCGGGGAACTCGCGCAGGAAATCCTCGAGCGCGCGGTCGGAGCCGACGTCGTGGCCGGCGCGCTCGGAGAGGAACCACTTGTGTTCGAGCACCTGGCAGTACAGCTCGGACAACGGAGCCTCGCCCTGCGCGACGCCGGCGAGGCGCTCCGCGGCCGGCTCGTAGCGCGTTCTCATCCAGTGGTACGCGGCCTCCGTCAGCGAGACCGGCCGGCCGCGTTCGGCCGAAAACCACGCGCGGATCTCGCGAATCTCGTCGAGCATCTGGCGGGCCTGCCGCTCCTCGGCGACGATCCCGGTCAGCCCGTGGAGCTGGTGCCGGTGGTAGTCGCGGTCGGTGACCATGGTGCGCATGCGGACCCGGTTGCGCTCGCCCGAGGGCGCCACCTCGAACTCGATCTCGCCGACCGAGAAGCCGAGGGCGTTGAGCGCCGCGACGCGCTCGTGGAGCCGGAAGCTCTCCCCGGCGTGGAACACGACCTCGCGCGTCACCTCGCCCCACAACCGCTCGTAGCGGCGCGCGATCTCGGCCCCCGTCCCCGCGAGCCCGAGCCCCGGCGGGAGCGCTCCCTCAAGCGCGGCCACGTCGGCGAGCTCGCCCGCGACGTTCTCGCGCAGCACCAGCAGGTCCTGCCGCCGGTGCCCGTCGCCGAAGTCCCGCGGGAAGTCCGAGGTCTCGGCGTCCACCAGGTACGCCTGCAGTTCCCCCGCGTCGCGGCGGAAGAGCGTGTTCGAGAGCGAGCAATCGCCCCAGTAGAAGCCGGCGAGGTGGAGCCGCACGAGCAGGCCGGCGATCGCGTCGAGCAGGCGGTCGCGGTAGCGCGCGAGCCCGGGGGTGCGGAACAAGAGCCGGTACGGAAGCGAATCGTCGAGGTACCGGGTGACGAGCGCGCTCAGGTCCTCGCCCGCCTCGGTGCGGGTGAGCGCGTGACCCACCGGCTCGACCGCCGGGAGCCGCCGCGCCCCCAGGCGTTCGAGCAGCTCGTGCTCGCGCGCGGCCGTCCCGGGGGGCAGCTCCTTGATCGCGTAGATGGCCGAGCCGTACCCCACGAAGCGCACGTCGTGGCGCGACAGCCCGCGCGGCACCTCGACGAGCCGGGAACACGCGGCGTCCCACGCCGCGAGCGGCAGGTTCCACGGCAGGTCCGAGAAGTCCGGGTGCCCGGGGCGCGTGGTGAGGCGGACGATGCCGCCGGGCGGGGACATCCGGCTAGCCCGCGTGCGGCATGGAGTTCATGGAATCGCGGCCCCGACGGATCCTCCGGTCAGGACCGCGCTCCGCGGGACGCGCGCCAGTCCTCGAGCCCGCCCGGCACCTTCGCCGTGCCCTTGGCGATCCGGTCGTTCCACGTCTCCTCCGGACGGCCGTCGGTCACGTCGGTCATGGTGATGCAGCCGGGAACCGGGCAGACGTGCGAGCAGAGGTTGCAGCCGATGCACTCGGTCTCGTCCACCCACACGACGTGCGCGTGCCGGGCCTCCGAGGCGGCGATCGCCGCGTCGCGCCCCGGCGCGTGGTGTCCGGCCGCGAGCGGGTCGCCGGCGTTGTGGATGCAGTGCACGGCCGTGTCGCGGCAGGCCACGTAGCACAGGTTGCAGCCGATGCACTTTTCGGTGTCCACGCGCGCCACGACCTTGTAGTTGAGGTCGAGGTCTCCCCACTCGGAGTAGGCGCTCACCGCCTTTCCGCGCAGTTCGTTCACCGACTTCATGCCCTTCTCGTCGAGGAAGTTCGAGAGCCCCTCGATCATGTCCTCGACGATCCGGAATCCGTAGTGCATGGCCGCGGTGCACACCTGCACGCTGGTGGAGCCCAGCGCGATGAACTCGGCGGCGTCGCGCCACGTGGCGATGCCGCCGATCCCCGAGATCGGCACGGTGATGCGCGGGTCGCGGGCGAGGGCGGCCACCATGTGGAGCGCGATCGGCTTCACCGCAGGTCCGCAGTAGCCGCCGTTGGTCGAGCGCTTCCCCACCACCGGGTGGGGGACCATCCGGTCGAGGTCCACGCCCACGATGCTCTTGATGGTGTTGATGAGCGAGAGCCCGTGGGCGCCGGCCTCGACCGCGGGGACGCCGGCCTCGAGGATGTCGCCGATGTTGGGCGTGAGCTTGATGAGCACCGGCACCGTGGAGTACTCGACCGCCCAGCCCGCCACCACCTTCAGCACTTCGGGCTCCTGCCCCACCGCCGAGCCCATGCCGCGCTCGCACATGCCGTGCGGGCAGCCGAAGTTGAG
>CAZIVR010000131.1:0-8875 GCA_964542745.1 uncultured bacterium | reverse complement strand
TCGTGGCTCCCCTCCTCGCGATCCCGCCCGTCAACAAGCTGCGCCGCACAACCCTCGGATCAGGCGGGGAGACGTCCCTCCCGCCGGCGGCGCAGCGCCACCGCCGCGCCGAGCCCGAGGGTGGCGAGCGCGAGCAGCGCGACCGCGCCAGGGGAAACCCCCGGCACCGGATCGTTCCCGATCAGGGTGCAGGGCGAGGAGCCGGGGCAGCCGTTCGACTCGATCGCCACGTCGGTGTCCTCGATGTTGCCCGGGACATCGAACGTGATGGGGTTGTCGAAGGTCAGGTAGTAGATCTCGGTCCCCGGCATGTTCGTCACGGTGTACGGCTCCGCGGCGAAGCGGCCGGTCCGCGACACGCTCACCGGCGATCCCGAGGTCCCCGTGAGCGACACCACGCTGCGTTCGCCGTCCACCTCGATGGCGATGTCGTTGTAGTAGTGCTGGCCGGGCGGCATCACGCTCAGGTCCACCTGCACGAACGACGACTCGGAATCGAACATCACCCGCAGGCTGTCGCCGAGCGCCCCGACGGTGGCGTACTCCTGCCGGGCGAAGGCGTTGTTGCCGGCGGTGCCGGGAAGCATCGTCGGGGGATCCGGGGTCACCGTGCCGCCGGACCCCTCGGTGCCGATTCCGATTTCCTGCGGCGAGTTTCCGCCGTGATGGTGCGCATGCCCGCTGCCCTTGTCGCCGCAGGCGACGGCCTTGTTCACGGAGTTGGTGCCCTTGCATTCCTTCGCCGAGACCCAGCACGAGCCGGTGGCCTGGTAGGCGTTGGCGCAATTGTTGTGACCGGTGGTCTGCCCGGTGATCCCCAGGCCGACCTGGGCGCGGGCGTGCATGGAACCGGCGAACGAAGGTGCGGCGATGAGCGAAACGGCGAGCGTGGCGGCGGTGAGCATCGTCGCGGCGGGCGAAACTCGCATGCTGCGTTCCTCCTCGGCGCGGGCTTTCGAGAGCCCTGCGGCTCGACCGCCCTGGCGATCGAAGCGCGGCGCCTGGCCTGGGGACTGGGGCGGAGGATCGGCAGCGACGGCGAACGCCGATTCGGCGGGTGCGGCCCACCTCCGAACGACCTCGACTGCGGCGCAAGGAGACTCCGGCGGGAGGACCGGGTCAAGGCCTTTCCGCGTCCGGGCGGCATTTCACGGCGGTCCCCTCCGTCCGTCCAACCTTCGGGGCCCCGGGGTCGTCCACCTCACCGGCGCCGGGGTTTCGCGGCCGGGCGGGGGCCCCCGAACGGGCGCGGCCCGCCTCGAACCGCTAGACTCCCCCGCCGGTCCGGCCGGCCTCCCCTTTCACCCCGGAAACCCGAAATGACCCGCTTCCCCGGTTGGATCGCCCTGCTCCTCGCGCTGGCCCCCGCGCCCGCGTTCGCCCAGGCCTTCACCCCCGGGCCCGATGCGCCGCCCGGCCTCCGCGGCCGGTTCCAGGACGCCTCCACGCTCGCGCCGGTGCCCGCGGTGAAGGTCCGGCTGGTCAGCCTCGCCGACACCACGGTGGTCCACGAAACCACGGCCGACGACAGCGGCCGCTTCCGCCTCCCGCGCCTCGAGGTGCGAAGCTACCGGCTCGAGGCCGCACGCCTCGGCTACGCGACATTGCGCGTCACGATCCCGGTGAGCCGGCCGATGCAGGATGCCGGGGTCCTCGCGCTCACCCCGGTCGCGATTCCGGTGGGCGGGCTCACCGTGCAGGACTCCCCCGCGCCCGCGGTGCAGAAGGCGGACACCACCGAGTTCCGCGCCGGCGCGGTCAAGACCCATCGCGACGCCACCGCCGAGGAACTGGTGCAGAAGCTGCCGGGCGTCACGATGGAGGGCGGGCAAATCCGCGCCCAGGGCGAGCAGGTCCAGCAGGTGCTGGTGAACGGCCGGCCGTTCATGGGCAGCGATCCCACCGCCGCCATGCGCAACCTCCCCGCCGAGGTGGTGGACCGCATCCAGGTCTACGACCGGATGAGCGACCAGGCCGAGTTCAGCGGCTTCGACGACGGGCAGTCCCAGAAGACCATGAACTTCATCCTTCGCGACCAGAAGGCCCGCTTCGGCAAGGTGTACGCCGGGCAGGGCGACCAGGGACGCTACCAGGCCGGAGGCAACGTCACTCAGGTCAAAGGCGCCACCCGGCTCACGCTGCTCGGGCTCTCCAACAACGTCAACCAGCGGAACTTCTCGCCGCAGGACCTGTTCGGCGCGCTGAGCGGGAGCGGCGGATCGGGCGGCCCGCGCATGGTGATGTTCGGGGGCGGCCCGCACCGTGGCGGCGGGGGCGGCGGCGGCATGCGGATCATGCGCATGGGCGGCGGGGGTGGCGGCGCCCTCGATCCGAGCAGCTTCCTGGTCGGGCAGGAGTCCGGCATCAGCACCACCCACTCGGGCGGGATCAATTACGTCGGGCCGTGGGGCAAGAAGCTGCAGGTGAGCTCGAGCCTGTTCGCGAACGACACCGACACCGACAACACCCAGACCCTCTCGCGCCAGTACCTCCCGCCCCAGGACTCGCTGGAGTTCTACGAACAGCGCGCCACGACCGACAGCCGCAACGGCAACCAGCGGCTCGACGCGCGCTTCGAGTGGACGCCCGACTCCCTGAACTCGGTGATCGTCCAGCCGCGGATCTACCTGCAGCAGACCGACAGCCGCAGCGACGAATGGGCGAGCAACAACGCCTCGAGCGGCTCGCTGCTGAGCCAGGCCCGGAACGACCTCGGCTCCTCGGGCACCGCCAACAACTTCACGAACCGGGTCACGCTGCGCCGGCGCTTCGCCAGGCGCGGGCGCAACGTCTCGGCCGACGTGAACTTCGGCCACAACCTGCGTGACACCGACGGCGAGCGGCGCTCGCTCGCCGACTACTACGACGCCTCCGGCGCGTCGAGCGACACCCTCGACCAGCGCTCGAACTCGGAGACCGTGACCAACAGCTTCTCGACCCGGATCGCCTTCACCGAGCCGCTGGCCCGGGGCTGGCAGGCGCAGCTCACGTGGAATCCGTCGTGGACGCGCAGCACCGCCGACGCGCGGGCCTTCGACCGCGACCCCGTGACCGGCGCCTACACGCGGCCCGACAGCGCCATCTCGAACTCGTTCGAGAACCGCACCACCGCCCAGGCGGCGGGGCTCTCGATCCTCCACACGCGGGGAGCGTGGCGGCTGCTGGCCTCCGCGTCGTTCCAGCGCCAGCGGCTCCTGTCGGAGCAGACGTGGCCCGCGCGGGCCACGGTGGACCGGAGTTTCGACGACGTGCTGCCGTCGGTGACGCTGAGCGGAACGGTCGGGCGCCGCAACCTGCGCCTCGCCTACAACACCGCGACCAACGCGCCGAACATCGGCCAGCTCCAGAACGTGGTGAACAACTCGAACCCGCTCGCGCTCACCACCGGCAATCCCGGCCTGCGCCCGACCACCACGCACAGCCTGTCGCTGCGGGTCTCCGAGGCCGACCCGGCGCGCTCGCGCAGCCGCTTCCTGTTCGCGAACCTGAGCCGCACCTCGCGGCCGATCTCCAACGCCACGATCACGGCGGTCACGGACATGGTGGTGGACGGGATCGCGCTGCCGCGGGGGACCCAGCTCACGCGCCCGGTCAACCTCGGCCTCGAGTCGTGGAACTCGAACGTCTTCGCCGTCTACAGCCTTCCGGCTGCGCGGCTCAAGAGCAACCTGAGCTTCCACGGCGGCGGCCAGTTCTCGCGCACCCCGACGCAGGTCCACGACGCCATCAACATCGCCAACAACTGGTCGGCGCGCGGCGGATCCACGCTGGCGAGCAACATCAGCCCGAACCTCGACTTCACCCTCTCCTACTTCGGCACCTACACCTTCGCGCGGAGCACGATCGCCACCTCCAACAACGGCGACTACTACACCCACAGCCTCGGCCTGCGCTTCAACGCCGTGGCCGGGCCGGGCGTGGTGTTCCGGCAGGAGCTGACCCACAGCCTGCAGACCGGCGTGCCCTCGGCCTACGGACAGGACGTGGTGCTCTGGAACTCGACGTTGGGCAAGCGGTTCCTGAAGGACGGCCGGGGCGAGTTCCGGCTCACCGCCACCGACGTGCTGGAGCAGGAGCGCAGCGTCAACCGCAGCATCACGGAGAGCTACGTGCAGGACCAGCGCGACCGGGCGCTGGGCCGCTACGTGCAGGCGGTCTTCACCTACACCTTCCGCTGAGCGGCGCGGACGACTTCGCCGTGAGGCGGCGCGGCGCCGGGCTCCGCCGGAGCAGACGCTCGCGCCGCTAGCGGCGCAGCGGGTGCGTCTCGCGGCCCATCGTCCCGGTCTCGAGCACTTCCTGCATCTTGTAGACGCCGAGCTTCCGGTTCTTGACGAAGCCGCTGAACGCCTTCTCGGCGAGCACGCCGTCCTTGAGCATGTCGCCGAGCCACTCGAGCGCGAGCCGGGGCGTGTACTGGGGAAGGGCGCAGCCCTTGTCCATCATCCAGCGCATGTTCTTGATCTCCTGCGAACCGATCGGCGGGGCCATCACGATCGGGATGCCGAGGGCCGAGTAGAAGGACAGCTCGCTCGGCTTGGTCCACAGGATGTCGGTCTCGCGCATCAGCGCGTTGAAGCGGTCGAAGTAGGCGCGCTTGTCCGGCTCGCGCACCACCAGCACCCCGTCGTCGAGATGGGACGCGAGACCGATGCGCGCGACGAAGTCCCGGAACAGCCTCTCGACCAGCGGGTTCACCCCCGCCACCAGCACCAGCCGGAAGCGGCGGTCCTGGATCCCGGGCTTGAGGGCCTGCGCCAGGATCAGGCCGATCTCGCTCTGGGCGCCCGCGCCGCCGACCGCGAAGGTCACCGTCACGCGGGCCTTGCCGCGCGAGGGCTCGGGATGCGCCCCCAGCATCTCGTGGATCGTCGAGCCGTAGATCGCCGAGAACCGGCCCTCGGGATCGAGACGCCCGAGCCGGCGCAGCAGGTCGCCCTTGAGCACCTCGAGCCCCGGCCCGCCGAGGTTCTCCTGCGGCAGCGAGAAGCCGGTGATGAAGATGCGCTCGTCGGGCACCCCGTACTGGCGCAGGCGGCGCATCACGCGGCCGCACGGGGCGAAGTAGCGGATGCGGCTCTCGCGCGCCCGCGACGCCACCCACACGCGATTGAGGTCGGCGTCGCAGATCACGCTGAAGACGTCGCCCGGATGGCTGCGGTCGGCGACCAGCGTCGGCGCGTAGAAGGTGGAAACCACCGGCAGCGCGAGCCCGCGGATCTTCTCCATCAGCGAGCGTCCCAGTCCCTGGCGGATCAGGTGGTCCACGATGTGGTTGTTGGGCGACGGATGCGAGAGGTCGCGGAGCGGGTAGAAGGGCGGGATGCTCAGGAAGCCGTCGAGCAGGCTGAAGATCGTGCCCCCGACCAGGGGAATGCTCTTGGTGCGCGAGAGGAACTCGTAGGAGCCCGTGAGCCGCCGCCAGAAGCGGGCCTCGGACGGATCGGTGGTCTCGGGGCTCCCGGCGGTGAGCACGCCGTCCTGCGCCATGAACCCGAGCGCGTGCGCGGCGCGCTGGTGGCCGAACCCCATGTCGGCGGTCACCACCCACGCGCGGGGCGACGAGGCCAGCGTGTTCACCTGAGACCCCCGATGGAGGCGCGCGATACGTTCCGTGGGATGCCGTGCGGGCCCGGCTCGCGGCCGGGAACCGGACCCGCCTCCCGCCAGTTTCGGCCCGACCGGCGGAATCTACACCCCCGCCCCCCGGCCGCGGGGAGCCCCGGGACTAGCGCACCAGGGTGAACGGGCGGCTGACCGACCGCCCGCCCACGCGGAGCCGGGCGAAGTACACGCCGGCGGGCTGTGAGCGGGCGTCCCAGACGACCTTCCCCGGGCCCGGCTCGGCGATCCCGTCGGCCAGCGTCGCCACCCGGCGCCCGCGCAGGTCGAAGATCGCGAGGGTGACGCGGCCGCGCTCCGCGAGGGAGTACGCGAGCGCCACGCGGGACCGCGCCGGGTTGGGACGCGGCGGCTCGAGGCGGAAGCGGTGCGGCCGGCCGTCGGGGCCGGCGATCCCGAGCGCCCCCTCGTCGTGGAGGATCACCCCGCGCCCCACCGGGCGCACCCCGACCGCGTTCACGATGTGGCTCAAGCGCACCCGGAACACCTCGTGCGGCTCGAGCAGCGAATCGCCGTACACCTCGACCTGCAGGGTCGTGAGGCTGTCGCCCACCGGAATCACCCCGCTCCCCAGGGTGGCGCCGTAGTCCCCCTCGGCCGCGACGGCGGTGCTGTCCTCGCAGGCCCAGTCGAACGTGACCTCCTTCACCGCCGGGGCCGCGAGCCGCACCGTGAACTCGAACGGCGTGACGGCTCCGGGCTCGCCCTCGGGAAGCGCCACGTCGTCCACGGACAGCGCCTGCCCCGTGCCCGTGCCGCGCAGCCGCACGCGGTGGGCGACCAGCTCCGTGTCGTTGACCGCGCGCGCGTAAAGGTCGCCCCCGAACGCCCCGAGCGAGTCGGGCGCGAACACGATGCGGAGCGAGTCCCCGGCGCCGGGCGCGAGCGGGAGCGGCAGCGGGGTCGCGACCGAGAAGCCCCGCGGCAGGCCCACCAGCTGGTTGATCTCCATCGGCGCGGCGCGGCGGTTCGTGACCCGGAGCCACCGCGAGGCGCTCTCGCCGAACTCGACCTCCCCGAAGTCGAGCGAGTCCGCGTCGAGCGTGAACGCGCGGTCCTGCCACGGGAACCGGAACCCCCGGTACGTCCACAGGAAGAACTCGCCGAAGCTCAGCTCGAAGGCGCGCGACCCGTCGGGATGGACCTCGGTCACCTTGGGGTCGGGCCCGGTCCCGCCCCAGCCGATGGTCCAGCCGCCGTCGTCGTGCCGCTGGGCGTTGCCCATGAACGGGCCGTAGACGTCCGGGTTCTGGCGGATTTCGCGCACCAGCCGCGCGGTGCGGAGCGTTTCGTCCACCTCGTACTCCACCGCGCGCGAATAGAACGGCGGGCCGGCGCAGTTGCCGTTGTCGAAGAGCGAGAGGTTGCCGTTGGGAAGGCGGCGGATGTCGTGCGGGTGCGAGAAGCCCCTGGGGTCGTCCGAAAACGCGAACTGGTTGTTCTTGGCGCGCGGACCGAACCGCCAGATCACCTCGCCGGTCTGCCGGTCGATCTTGGTGATCTCGCTCATGTGGCGCGAGCAGAGCAGCAGGTTGCCGTCGGTGTCGAGCTCGACCGCGTTGGCGTGCACGTAGTCCACGATCGAGTCGGTGAGGCGGCCGGTGCACTCGATCATGTCGGTGATCTGGAAGTGGTCCCAGCTCCGCCACTGGAACACCACGTTCTTGGAGGGATCCAGCTCCTGCAGCACGAGCCCGATCACCTGCGCGTCGGGGCGCCCACCGGCCACCACCGTGTCCATGCCGACCGGCTGCACGTCGTACGACATCAGCAGCGCGTGCCCGTTGGGCAGCAGCTGCAGGTCGTGCTCGTCGGTCTCGTATCCGTTCCCGGTCTTGAAGCTGTCCACCACGGTGTAGGCGGAGTCCAGCGCGAGGTAGGTCGCGGGCAGCGTGAAGTAGGTGAGCAGGCCGTTCGGCTGGCGCTTGAAGTCGAACGCGAAGCCCGGGATGGACCGGAAGAAGAGGGGCTCCCCCCGCTCGTCGTGGATCTGCAACCGGCCGCGATCCGTGCGGAAGCTCGGGCGAAAGGGCGCGATGAAACGCGCCCCGGGCTCGGGCCGGTCCGAGAAGGTGACCGCGGGCTGAAGGTAGCCGGACGGCAGCGCGGCTCCTTCCGGACCCGGAGGCGCGTGCGCGGGCTCGGCGTTGCCCTCGCGCGCCTCGCGCCGGGAGCCGCCCGGGACGGCCACCGCGGCGAGCGCGGCCGCGAAGCGCGAGAGGCCCGCTCGGCGCGGCGGGTCCGCCGAGACGCGGAACGAGAACTCGAGCGGGGGCGACGAACCGCCGTCCGCGCGCCCGAGCCCGGAGGGCGCCCGCACCGTGACCCACTCGCCGGGCTCGAATGCCGCGGCCGACCGGAAGACCAGCGTGCGCCGGTCGTCGGAAAGCGCGAGCGCACCGTCGTGCTCCCCGCTCCGTTCGCCGCGGACCCGCAGCACCCCGGGACTCGCGATCGCCGGGTCGAGCGCCGAGCCCTCGCGGATCGCGATGCCGGTCGTCACCGGATGCCCCACGCTGCCGGGAACCGGGGAGACGTAGGCGTATCCGGGAAGCCGGGCCGCGGCAGCCGCGACGGGCGGGGCGAGCGCGGCCACCAGCGCGATGGCCAGCGAACGGGCACGGAAGGCGCGGGAAGCCTCTGGGTGGCGGCTCGGGATGCGGTGCAAGTTGGCGCTCGTCGGACCCGGCCCGCCGCCCTGGCGAGCCCGGGAAAGTCGTCGTCATGCCGGACGGCCGGTCCGCAGCCGTACGGACAGGCCGCGGCGTGCGCGACCCGAAAGGAACGCAATATTGGAGCACAGGCGGAATCGCCTCGTCGAGGACACTTTTGCATCCGCCCCGGACTCCCCTACCATGGCCGCCATGACCCAGACCGACACGAACACCTCGCCCTACCTGGCGACGGCCTTCGCCAGCGACCGCGCCCACGTCTTCCACTCCTGGTCCGTCCAGAGCGCCCTGAATCCGACGGTGATCGCCGGAGCGAAGGGCTCGCGCATGTGGGACGACAAGGGGAACTCGTGGCTCGACTTCTCGAGCCAGCTCGTCAACGTGAACATCGGGCACCAGCACCCGAAGCTGGTGGCGGCGATCCAGGAGCAGGCCGGGCGCCTGTGCACCATCGCGCCGTTCCACGCCAACGACATGCGCAGCGAGGCGGCGCGGCTCATCGCCGAACTCGCCCCGGGCGATCTCGACATGGTGTTCTTCACCAACGGCGGCACCGAGGCGATCGAGAACGCGGTGCGGCT
>CAZIVR010000130.1:0-8940 GCA_964542745.1 uncultured bacterium | reverse complement strand
GCGAACGACCGTCGGCCCCCGCGGCCGGCTAGCGAACCGGCGCGAGGTTGCGCGGGATCGCGGCGGTCAGGTTCTCGGGGCCGTCCTTCGTGACGTGCACGTTGTCCTCGAGGCGGATGCCGCCGAACTCCATCAGGCCGTCCACCCGGTCCCAGTTCACCGCGTCGCGGTAGCGTTCGCGGCGGGCGGGGTCGCGCAGCAGCGCCGGAATGAAGTAGATGCCGGGCTCGACCGTGATCGCGTAGCCGGCCTCGAGCGGCAGGTCGGTGCGCAGGTTGCGGAGTCCCGGCCGGTCGCTGCGCACGCGGCCCTTGAGGTAGCCGCCCGCGTCGCGGACCCCGAGCCCCACCATGTGCCCGAGCCCGTGCGGGAAGAACAGCGCGTGCACGTCGCGCTCCACGAGGTCGGAGGCCGATCCGCGCAGCAGCCCGAGCGCGACGAGGCCCTCGGCCACCTCGTGGCAGGCGGCGAGGTGCACGTCGCGCCACTCGGCGCCCACGGTGCAGCGGCCGACGCCGCGCTCGAGGAGGCCGAGCACCACCTGGTAGAGCTCCCGGTAGAAGCCCTCGTCGGTCGCCGGTTTTCCGGAGCCGGTTTCGGTGCGCCAGGTGCGGGTCACGTCGGAGGCGTAGCGGCCGATCTCGGCGCCCGCGTCGATCAGGAGGACCTCGCCCTCGCGGAGCCGGCGCCCGGTGGGCGTGAAGTGGAGCACCGCCGAGTTGGAGCCCGCGGCGACGATCGTGCCGTAGGCGGTGCGGTCGCCGCCGTTCCGGAAGAAGGCCGCCTCGAGCTCGATCTGGATCTCGCGCTCGCTGGCGCCGGCGCGGATCAGCGGCTCGATCGCGGCGTAGCCGGCGGCGGTCGCGGCGGCGGCCCGTCGCATCCGTTCCAGCTCCACCGCGTCCTTGGGCCGCCGCACGTGGAGCAGGGCCTCGCGCAGCTCCTCCGAGCGCGCGGCGTCGAAGCGCAGGCCCGGCACCGGCGTGCCGAGCATCGCGACCGGCCGCCCGCGGCGCGCGGCGAGCCAGCCCGCGAGCTGCGTGGCCGGCGTGCCCGGCGCGTCGGTGCGGCCCTCCCAGACCCGCTCGGCCTCGGTGACCTCGGGCACGAAGTCGGTCCAGCCTTCCTTCGGGTCGAAGGCCAGCACCCCGCCGGGCGTCTCGCGATCGGCCAGGTAGAAGTAGTCGGAGTGGGAGAGGAACGGATAGGTCTGGTCGGCGCCGCCGGGGATGCCGAGGGGTTCGCCGGCGCCGACGAGCAGGAGCTCGTCGGTGAGGTTCCACGCCGCGGCGGCGCGGCGGCGGCGCGTCTCGAGGTGGTTCGTCATGGCGGGCACTCTAGCGCAAGCGGCGCCGGTGGCGAAGAGTCGGGCCGCGGGTCGGGGCGGTGTGGAGCCGACGCGCTCGGGGACGCGCGAGCGAAGCCCGGCGCCGCTGGATCCCCCGGGGGGCCGCGATCCGATCGCGGCAATTCGGGCGACGGTCGCGCCCGTCCCGGAAATTTCGGCGCCCGGTTCGGCGCGGCGCGGCGCGTGCGTTCACGACGCTATCGTGCGGGCACATGCGACTCGCCTACGCTGGCCTCTTCCTGCTTTCCGCCGGTGCCCTGCTCTTCCAGGTCACGTTCCTGCGGATCTTCTCCGCGGCGCTCTGGTACCACTTCGCGTTCCTCGTGGTTTCCGTGGCCCTGTTCGGGATCGGGGCGAGCGGCGTCGCGCTGGTGCTGTGGCGGCGCGACGCGGCCGGCGAGGCGCGCGCCCGGCCGCTCGCGGCGCTGGGCTTCGCCGCCACCGCGCTCGGGGCCTACGGGGGCGCCCGCGCCATCCCCTTCGAGCCGTTCCGGATCGCGCAGGACCCGGCGCAGGCCGGCTGGTTCCTGCTGCTGGACCTGATGCTCGCCGTGCCGTTCTTCTGCTTCGGGTCCGCGGTGGCCCTCGCGCTCCGCGCGTGGCCGGAGCGGGCGGGACGGCTCTACGCGGCCGATCTGCTCGGGGCGTCGGTGGGGGTGCTCCTCCTCTACTTCTCGCTGCCGGCGCTCGGGGCCGGGGGCGCCGTGGCGCTGGCCGCGCTGCTGGGGGCGGCGGGCGCGTGGTGCCTCGCGGCGCCGGGGCCGTGGCGCACGGCGGCGGGCGTGGTCGCGGTGGCGCTGCTGCTGCCCGTGGCGTGGCCGGGCGTCCTGCCGGACGTCCGGCTCGACGCTTCGAAGCCGGTCACGGCCGACGCGCGGCGGCCGGGAGCGAGGCTCGCGTTCACGCGGTGGAGTCCGCTCGCGCGGGTGGACGTCGTGGAGTCCCGGAGCGGGCCCCCGGTGATCTACCTCGACGCGGGCGCGGCCACGCCGGTGACGGCGCCTCGCGATTCGGGCGCCGCGCTCGCCGACGTCGGCTCGCTCGCCCCCGCGCTGCGACACGGGGGATCGGTCGCCGTGATCGGCCCGGGCGGGGGCGTGGACGTCCAGAACGCGCTCGCCCTCGGGGCGCGCCGGGTGACCGCCATCGAGATCAATCCCGTGATCCTCGAGCTGGTCACCGGCCGCTACCGCGACGCCGCCGGCCGCGTGTTCGAGGATCCGCGGGTGGAGATCGCGCGGGACGAGGGCCGCCACTTCCTCGCCCGCAGCCGCGACCGCTACGACGTGATCCAGAGCACGCTGATCGACACATGGGCCGCGAGCGCGGCCGGGGCGTACAGCCTCTCGGAGAACTACCTGTACACGGTCGAGGCGTTCTCCACGTTCCTCGACCGGCTCGCGCCCGGGGGCCTGCTCTCGGTGACGCGCTGGTACTACGAGGCCCCGCGGCTCGCCTCGCTCGCCCGCGAGACGCTGGCCCGGCGCGGCGTCGCCGAGCCCTCGCGCCACGTCATGGTGATCGAGCAGCAGCTGCGCACGACGCTGCTGGTGAAGAACACCCCGTTCACGCCCGGGGAGTCGGCGCGCCTGCGCGACTTCGCGGGCCGGGTGGCGGGCCGGGTGGTGCAGCACGACCCCAACGCGCCCTCGGACGCGAATTTCTTCGGCGTATTCCTCGCGGCGAGCGACCCTCGCCCGTTCTACCGGGCCACCGAGTTCGCGCTGCACCCGGTCCACGACGAGGCGCCGTTCTTCTTCCAGCTGGCGCGCTGGAGCCGTCTCTCGGCGGCCCCGCTCGCGGGTTACACCGGCGACAACGTCCTGGAGCCGCAGGCGCTGCCGGCCGCCCAGCTGGTGCTGGTCGCGGCGCTCGTGATCTCGCTCGCGCTCTCGGCCGTGCTCCTCGCCGTGCCGCTCGCGGCGCGTGCCGTGCCGCGCGAGGGTCGCGGCCGCTGGCTCGCGTATTTCGGGGCCCTCGGCGTCGCCTACATCGCGGTCGAGCTGGCGATCATGCAGCGGCTCGCGCTGCTGCTCGGGCACCCGACCTACTCCGTGACCCTGACGCTGTTCGCGATCCTGCTGTTCTCGGGGCTGGGCGCGGCGCGCGCCGACGCGATCCACCGCCCGGCCGGGGCCGCCGCCGTGCGGCTGCTCCCGCCGCTGCTGGCGGTCCTGCTCTTCACCGCGTTCGCGCTGCCGGGCCTGGTCGCGGCGTGGCTTCCCTACGCCCTCCCGGTGCGCGTGCTGCTCGCGCTGCTGGTGATCGCGCCGGCGGCGTTCCTCATGGGCATGCCGTTCCCGCTGGCGGTGCGCGCCCTCGGCGCCCGGCGCCCCGGGCTCGTGGCCTGGGGCTGGGCGGCGAACGGCTGCGGGAGCGTGGTAGGTTCCGTGCTCTCGGTCATGGGGGCGATGCTCATGGGATTCACGCTGGTGCTCGGAATCGCGGCCGCGGTCTACGCCGGGGCGCTGCTGCTGCTGGCCCGCGCCCCCGAGGGCGGCGCGGTCGCCGACGGCCTCTCCGAGGCCGCCTGAGGTGAAGGACGCCGGGCCGGCCACGGCGGCGGCTCCTCCGTCGCGCGCCTTCGGGCACCCCGCGCGCGAACTCTGGCCGCTCGATCCCGCGGTGCTCTACCTCAACCACGGCACGGTGGGCGTCACCCCGCGCGCAGTGCTCGCCGAGCAGCAGCGGATCCGCGACGAGATCGAGCGCGAACCGGCGCGGTTCCAGCTCCGGGAGCTCGCCACCGGGCAGCCGGGCGCCCCGCCCGGGCCGCCGCGCCTGAGGCGTGCGGCCGCCGAAGTCGCGGCCTTCGTGGGCGCCCGCGAGCCCGACCTGGCGTTCGTGGACAACGCCACCACCGGAGCGAACGCGGTGCTGCGCTCGTTCCCCTTCGAGGCCGGAGACGAGGCGCTGGTCACCGGGCTCGGCTACGGCGCCGTCACGAACGCGGCCCGCCACGCCGCGGGCGAGCGCGGCGCCACGGTGCGCGTGGCGGAGATCCCCTACCCGGTCTCGGACCCGGGCCAGGTGACCGAGGCGATCCTCGGCGCGGTGACGCCGCGCACGCGGCTCGCGGTGGTGGACCACGTGACCTCGGAGAGCGCGCTGGTGCTGCCGCTGCGCGAGATCCTCGACGCGCTCCGGGCGCGCGGGGTGGCGGTGCTGGTGGACGGCGCCCACGCGCCCGGGGCGCTCGATCTCGACCTCGAGGCCCTCGGCGCCGACTGGTACGTGGCCAACCTCCACAAGTGGGCCTTCGCGCCGCGCAGCTGCGGCTTCCTGTGGGCGCCGCCGGAGCGGCAGGAGGGCCTGCACCCGCCGGTCATTTCGTGGGGCTACGGCCACGGCTTCCTCGCCGAGTTCGACCTGGTCGGCACCCGCGACCCCTCGCCGTTCCTCGCCGCGCCCGCCGGGATCGGGTTCCTGCGAAGCTTCGGCGTCGAGGCCCTGCGCGCGTACCAGCGCGAGCGCGCGTGGGAAGCGGGGCGGGCGCTCGCGGACGCGTGGGGCACGCGCCTCGAGACGCCGCGCTCGATGATCGGCTCGATGGTCACCGTGCCGCTTCCCGAGCGCGCCGGCGCCACGCCGGAAGACGCCCAGCGGCTGCGCGACGCGCTGCTCTACGAGGATCGGATCGAGGTGCAGATGCACGCGGCGCGCGGGCGCCTGTGGGCGCGGGTCTCGACGCCGCCCTACGTCGAGGCCGCCGATTTCGAGCGGCTGGCCGGGGCGGTGACGCGGAGGATGTGACCGGGTCGCCGCCGCCGGGCGGCGCCCGCACGATCGGAGGAGCCGGATGAACGCGACGGAAACGTGGGGGCGCGCCGCACGGCTCGCCGTGGCGGCGGGGCTGGCGCTGGTTTCGGCGGCCTCCGGACCCGGGACGGCCGCGGGGAAGTCCGTGAGCGAAGGCGCGCTGGTGACGACGCTCGGGACCGACACGCTCTCGGTCGAGCGCTTCGAGCGCCGCGACGATCGCGTCACCGGACGCATCGTGCGCCGCACGCCGCGCACCTCGGTCGTGGACTACGACGTGGCCGTGGGCAAGAACGGCAGGCCGGAGCGCGCCACGTTCCGCGTGGCGCCGCCGGCGGGGGTCACCGGCGGGCCCGCGCCGCGCACCGTGCGCGTGACGCTGCGGCCGGATTCGGCGTTCTCGGAGGAGATGCGCGACACCGTGGTGCGCCGGGCGTGGGCGCTCGGGGGCGGGGACCTCGGCATGCAGGACTCCTACGGGCTCGCCGAGTTGTGGCTCGCGCGCCTGATGGCGGGGAAGGCCGACACCGCGACGATCACGCTGGTCGCGCCGCTCGGGGGCATCAGCGGCCGCTGGCCGGTGCGGCGCGGCGGGGGGGACTCGGCCTATTTCGAGCTGCCCAACGGACCGTTCCGGATCCGCGCCGACCGGCGCGGCCGGCTCCTCGCGCTGGACGGCAGCCTGTCGCCCGTGAAGCACCTCGTGACGCGCGAGCGGACCCTCGACCTCGACGGCCTGGCCGCCGCGTGGGCCGAGGCGGACCGGCGGGGGAAGGGGCTCGGCTCCACGTCGCCGCGCGACACCGCGCACGCGGCCTTCGGCGCCTGCTCCCTGTGGGTGGACTACGGGCGTCCCTCCAAGCGCGGGCGGAAGGTGTTCGAGCGCGGCGTCCTCGGCGACACCCTGTGGCGCACCGGCGCCAACGCGGCGACGCAGCTCGCGACCCAGTGTGCGGTCGCGATCGGCGGCAACGCGCTCCCGGCCGGCCGCTACACGCTCTGGACGCGGGTACGCGGCGACCGCTACTTCCTGCTCGTCAACTCCCAGACGGGCCAGTGGGGAACCGTGCACGATCCGGCGCGCGACCTTTTCGAGGTGCCGCTCGAGAAGCGCCCGCTCGACGAGGCCGTGGAGCGCTTCACGATCCGGCTCGAGCCGGGCCCGGGCGGCGGGACGCTCCTGCTCCAGTGGGACGACGCCGAGCTGGTCGTGCCGGTCGAGGCGCGGCCATGACGCGCGCGGGGCTGCGGGAGTCCGCGATCCCGAACGCGCTCGTTTCGCGGGGCAGTCGCGCCGGGGCGGGTCCTGCGGGTGGGCGGGCCGCGGCGCGCGCGAGGGGCGCGGCCGCGGCGGCGCTGGCCGCGTGGCGCGCGGTCGCCCCCGCCGCGGCGGCGCTGGCCGTGCTGCTCGTGGCGGTTCCCGCCGAAGCGCGCACGATCTCGAAGCCGGCGAGCGAGAAGAGCGATCCGATCCGCCGCGGCGCGCGCGCGGCCGACCCGATGGCCGCGCTCGGCAAGGTCGAGAGGCGGGCGGTGGCCGCCGTGGATCCCGGGGTGCCCGCGGCGCTCGCGCTGCTCGAGCGCGCCGTGAACCTGAACAGCGGCACCATGAATTTCGACGGCGTGCGCGAGACCGGCCGCCTCTTCGAGGCGGAGCTGGCGGCGCTCGGTTTCGCGACCGAGTGGGTGGACGGCGCCGCGTGGGGCCGCGCGGGCCACCTGATCGCGCGGCGGATCGCGGGCGACGCCGCGGCCGCGAAGGCGCCCGCGCGCGGGCGGCCCGGCGTGCGCGACCTGGGAGCCGGCGCCGGAGGCGCGGACGCCGGCGCGGCCGGTCGCCCGAAGGTGCTGCTGATCGGCCACCTCGACACCGTGTTCGAGAAGGACAGCCCGTTCCAGCGCTGGGAGCGGCTCTCCGACTCGACCGCGAAGGGGCCGGGCTCGACCGACATGAAGGGCGGCAACGTGGTGATGCTGCTCGCGCTCCGCGCGCTGCGCGAGGCGGGGGCGCTCGACCGGCTGGACTTCGCGGTGATCCTGACGGGAGACGAGGAGAAGGCGGGAACGCCCCTCGAACTCTCACGCCGGCGCCTGCGCGAGCTCGCGGATTGGGCCGACGTGGCCATCGGCTTCGAAGACGGCGACGGCGACCCGCGCACCGCGGTCGTGGCGCGGCGCGGATCGTCCGGCTGGCGGCTCGAGGTGACCGCGAAGCCCTACCACTCGTCGCAGATCTTCCGCGAGGACGTCGGCGCCGGGGCGATCTTCGAGGCGTCCCGGCTGTTGCAGGCGTTCCGCGACTCGCTGGCCGGGGAGCGGCTGCTCACGTACAACCCCGGGCTGATCGTGGGCGGCACGACGGTCACCCTCGATTCGTCGGGAAGCCGCGGCACGGCGTTCGGCAAGAGCAACGTGATCGCCGAGCGCGCGATCGTGACCGGCGACCTGCGCGCCCTCTCGGGGGAACAGCTGGCCCGCGCCCGCGCCACCCTGTCGCGCCTCGCCGCCTCGGGCGCGCCGCACGCCCGCGCCTCGCTGGAGTTCGAAGACGGCTATCCACCGCTCGCCCCCGCGCCCGGCAACGACCGGCTGCTCGCGATCTACGACCGTGCGAGCCGCGATCTCGGGCTCGGCGGCGTGACGCCGGTGGATCCGGCGCGCGCCGGCGCCGCGGACATCTCCTTCTGCGACGGCCGGGTCGTCATGGCGATGGACGGCGTGGGCCTGATGGGAGAGGGCGGCCACACGGTGGACGAGATCGCCGACCTGCGCACCTTGCCGACGCAGGCGAAGCGCATGGTGCTGACGCTGCTGAGGCTGGGGCAGGCCGTGCGGCGCGACTAGGTTCGCTTCGGAACGCGGCGCACCTCCGGTGCGTTCCCGGTCGGGACCCGGGCCGCGCGAGGAACGTTCCCCGGCGCACTCACGTCGCCGTCGTCGCGATCGCCGCGACCGCCTCGGGCCGAACACGCCGCCCCGGCGCGAGGCTCGCGAGGGCCGCGCGCACGCGGGCCTCGAGCCGCGCGCCGGGCTCCGAGCCGCGATCCCACGCCGCGCTGCGCGCTTCGCGCGTCCCGAACCCGAGCGCCTCGAGCCACGGCACCACTTCCTCCGCCGCTCGCGCCCGCTCGGCGTCATGTGTCGCGGGATGAAGCCTCTCGCATCGTCCCGGGCGGGGCGTTGCGGCTTCCGAGTGGCGCGTGGCTTCGGGCCGAAGCGAGTCTTCGGGTCGGCGCGTGGCTTGGGACCGGCGCGTGGCATCCGGCTGGCGCGTGGCCTCGGATCGGCGCGTGGCTTCGGACCGGCGCGTGGCCTCGGGCCGAAGCGTGGCCTCGGGCCGAAGCGTGGCTTCGGACGCGCTCGAGCCGCCGACTCGCGACCGCCGCGAGGACTCGCGCTTCCCGTGCATGAACTCCGCCCCGAAGACCCGCTCGGCCTCGTACTGGTTGTGCGCCCGGCAGCGGAGCCGCAGGTTCGCGACGCTCGCCTCGCCGCCGCGGGCCACCGGCGTCACGTGGTCGAACTCGAGCCCGCGCCGCGACTCGCAGCGACGCCCCCCGGCGCTCGTGAACGTGCAGCGCCCCTCGTCGCGCCGCCAGACCGCGCGCTTCACGTGCGCCGGGACCACCCGGGGATCGGGGTTCGCGTTCGAGTCGCGGCGCGGGCTCGTGATTGGGGCGGGCCGGGAGGCCTCGGCCGAAGTGCCACGGCTGCCCGCTGCGCCGCCGCCATCGCGCGGCTTCGAAGTCGCGGCGAACTTGCGCTTCTCGAGCCGCGTGACCAGCGCCTCCAGCGCGCGGTCCAGCACCGTGGCCAGGTCGCCCGGGGCCACC
>CAZIVR010000129.1:0-9329 GCA_964542745.1 uncultured bacterium | reverse complement strand
CGGAGGGTGGCCGCAGAGAGAAACTAGTGCCTTGAATCAGGGTCGTTCCATATCAGGGGAGGTGCACGATCCTTCGCGTCACCGAACCGGTCTCGGTCGCGACGTGACAGAAGTAGACGCCGCCGGCGCGGCCCTCGAGGTTCACGACCAGCCGGTGGGTCCCCGCGCTGCGCGGGGCCGCGTCCGACTCCTCGTGAACCGAGCGACCCTGCAGGTCGAGGACTCGCAGGCGCACCCTCGCGGCGCTCGGGAGCCCGAGGGTCATCTCGGTCTGCCCGCGGAAGGGATTCGGGAAGTTCTGCGAGAGGCGCACGGCGGCCGGCGGGGACGGCACCGGCAGGCCCGTGGTCGGGGCCCACTCCCGGCGGAACGCGCGGTAGGTCACCTGTCCCGCCGGGAGCCTCAGCTCCATCACCGGTGTGCCATCGGGGGCGACCTCGACGACGTCGGGCTTCCCCGTGCCCCACGAGATCAGGGTGGAGCCGCCGGGGAGGCGCTGAACGTAGCCCATCGCCCGGCCGTAAATGTCAGGCTGGTGACGGTACTGCCACACCAGCCGGGCGGTGCGCGCCCCCTCGTCGAGCTCGTACTCGACGGCCCTCGAGAAGGGCGGGACGTGGTAGTTCCCATTGTCGAAGAGGGTGAACGTCCCGGCCGGGGTGCGGCGAATCGCGTGCTGGTGGGAGAACCCCAGCGGGTCGTCGAGGAACACGAACTGGTTGTTCTTGCCGCCCCAGCGCCACAGGATTTCGCCGGTCCCCCGGTGGATCTTGGTGATCTCGTCCATGTGGCGCGACGAGAGCAGCAGGTGTCCGTCGGAGTCCACCTCGAGCGCGTTGGCGTGCACGTAGTCAATGTTGGCGGTCGTGAGGTCCTCGTGCGTGGCATCCGTGATCTCGAAGTGATCCCAGCTTCGCCACTGGAACACCACGTTGCGATCCGCGTCGAGTTCCTGGATCACGAGCCCGAGGACGAGGGCGGAGGGGTCCCCGAGCGGCACCACCGCGGACATGTCCACGACCTGGGGATCCTCGCCCATCACCAGCGCGTGACCGTTCGGGAGCAGCAGAAGTTCATGGGGGTCGGTGGTGAAGCCGTCCCCGCAGGCGATGCTGTCCACCACGGTGCAGGTGCTGTCCATGATGAAGAACTTGGAGGCGCCATAGTCGAAGTAGCTGAGCCTGCCGCCCGGCTGGAGCTTGAAGTCGATGCAGTTGGCGGGCATGGCGCGGTGAAACCGCGGCGTTCCTGCATCGTCCAGCACCATGAGGAAGTGGGGCCCGCCGGCGCCGAGGACGAAGTTGGTGAGGAACAGGTTTCCCGGTTCGGTGTTCCCCCGGCGCGTGATCGCGAGGGAGGGAAACCCCGGGGGCAGCGTGTCCGGCGAGCCCAGGTCGTCGGGCGGCGAAATCGTTGCGCCGGCGAGCCTGCGCAGGGCGGCGGCGCGGGCGGCCCGGCCCGGTGCCGCGGGGGGCGGGACGGCGGCGATCGTGAACTCCAGGCGCTGGCGTTCCTCCGGACCTCCCGTGCGGAGCCGGAGCGCGGCGCCGAGACTCACGCGGACCCGCTCTCCCGCCTCGAAGCGCCGCTCGGGCTGGAACAGCAGGGTCCGCCCCTCCTCGACCAGTCGAACGCGTCCCGGATGCGGCCCGCTCCGTGAACCCGACACGGTGACGGTGAATCCGGGGGCGAACGGGTCCACGGCGCGGTCGAAGCGCAGGATGAGTTGTGTCTCGGGCCTCACGTAGCGGGCGTTCGGGACCGGCGACGAGTAGATCACGCTGGCCGGGGCGCTACGATCGGGCGAGGCCTCGAGGTTCGGAGCGAGCCCCACGCTTCCCGCGAGGGCGAGGAGAAAACACGGCGACGACCGGCGGAGATCGGCGAGAAAGGACACGACCATGCACCCCGGATAGGTTCGGGACAAGCTTGACGGTCGCGGCCGTGATCGGGAATGGACACCGATGCCCGAAGCGTGAGGGCGCGTCGTGGGGGAGTCGGGTTCCGCGTCCGGAAAATTGCACGGAACATGCCCGCCGTTTCAGCCGACGAGCGCGGCGAACCGGGGCGAAGAGCGCGGAAGCCGCGTACCGATCGGGACAGGGTTTTCGTCCACGCGTACGCGGCGGGTCATCCGCGCTCCGCGTGCGGCGGCCGGCGATGGACCCTCGAGCCGGCCGTCGCGCACCGCTTCCGATGCGTTCGGCCGGGCAGGGCGGCTAGCGCTCCCCGCGCAGCACGCGCCCGAGCGCTTCGATCTCGCGGCCGTAGTCCTGCAGGTCGCCGCGTCGGAGCGCCTGCTGGGCGCGTTCGTAGATCTCGGCCGCGCGGCGGAGCCGGGCGGCTTCGTCGGTCGCGGTCGCGGTCCCCGGCGCGGCCGTGGCGGCCACGCCTGAGGCAGCCGCGCCGGCCGGCCGCGTCCGCGCCGGCTCCCCTCCCCCGGCGCCCGAGCCGAACACCCGGGCGAGTGCCGCCGACATGGTGGGCTCCATGGCGATGCGGTCGCCGAACGCCACCAGGATCCGCTTCAGCTCCGGCAGGCCGGCTTCGCCCTGCGCCTGCAGGTAGAGCGGCTGGAAGTAGATGAGCGACGAGTCCACCGGCACCACCAGCAGGTTGCCGCGGATCACCTGGGAGCCCTGCTGGTTCCACAGGGTCAGCTCCTTCGAGATCTCGGTGTCCTGGTTGATGCGCGACTCGATCTGCTGGGGCCCGTACACCAGCCGCTGCTTGGGGAACGCGTAGAGCAGGAGCTTGCCGTAGTGCGGCGGATCGCAGCGCGCGCTCATCCACGCGATCATGTTCTCCTTGCGCGCCGGCGTGAACGGCAGCATGAGGATGTACTCCTCCTGCTCCCCCACGCCCGCGAGCTTCATGACCGTGTAGTACGGCACCATGCTCGCGCCGTCGTTGTGGCGCGCCACCCGCCACAGGTCCTCCTTGTTGTAGAACATCTGCGGGTCGGTCATGTGGTAGGTGGCGTAGACCTGCGCCTGCACGGCGAACAGGCGCTGCGGGTAGCGCATGTGCGCCTGAAGGTCGCCCGGCATCGAGTCGAACGGCGCGAACATGCCCGGGAAGATCTTCGCGTAGGTCCGCAGCAGCGGGTCCTCGTCGTCCACCGCCCACAGCGTGACGTTGCCGTGGTAGGCGTCCACCGTGGCCTTCACCGGATTCCGGAGGTAGTTGCCGATCCGCCCGGTGGGCGCGGAGTAGGGAAGCCGGTCGGTGGTGGTGTAGCCGTCCAGCATCCACGTGAGCGTCCCGTCCTTGCGGATCACGATGTAGGGATCCGCGTCCCACTGCAGGAACGGCGCGATGCGCGCGACCCGCTCGCGCACCGTGCGGTGGATCAGGATGCGGCTTTCCGGCGTGAGGTCGGTGGACAGGACGATCTTGGGCTCGCCGTAGTGGAGGGCGAACAGCAGGCGCCCCACGAACCCGCCCACCCGGATGCCGCCCCGGCCCGCGTAGCTTGCGTAGGCGTTCTCCTCCCCCGACGGGTAGTCGAACTCCTCGGCCGCGGTGTTCACGAACGCGTACTCGGCCGCCAGCTCGCCGTAGTAGATCTCCGGCCGGGTGATTTCGAGCTCGGGCCTGGACGAGACCGGCGGGATGTCCTTCACGAAATACTCGGGCAGGCCCTCGGGCGAGATCCGGTTGACCGGGGCCACGCACACGCCGTAGCCGTGCGTGTAGGTGAGGTGCTCGTTGATCCAGATGCGCGCCGGGAGCGCGGCGGGGTTGAGCTCGCGCGGCGAGAGCGCCACCTGCCGCAGCTCGCCGTCCAGCACGTAGCGGTCGTTGTCCACGTCCACGAAGTCGTAGTAGGTGCGGATCTCCTGCAGCTGCGCGTTGGTGGTCTTGAGCGGGTTGGTCTCCCACAGTCGCACGTTGTCGATGGTCGGCGCGTTGGCGGCCACGTGCTCCGCGTTCAGGGTCGAGGTGGCGGGGAAGCGCCCCTCCTCGATGCGGTCCAGCCCGTAGGCGCGGCGCGTGGCCTCGATCTCGCGCTCGAGGTAGGGCCGCTCACGGTTCAGCTCGTTGGGCGTGACCACCAGCCGCTGGAGCGCGGCCGGCCACACCTGGAGCAGCAGGACGTGCGCGACCAGCACCGTCGCCAGCGCCATCGGCGTGAGCCGGGACCAGCCCCGGAACCCCTCGAGGACCACCGCGCCCGCCGCCGCCACCGTGATCGCGGCCGCGATCATGAGCCCCGGGAGCGTGCCGTGGAGGTCGGCGTAGCCCGCCCCCTCCACGATGCCGCGCGTGCTCTGGAGCAGCGCGTAGCGGCCCAGCACGTCGTGCGCCGCCACCAGCAGCAGGACCAGCCCGAGCAGCGCCGACAGGTGCCGCGCGGCCCCGCTCCCGGCGCTCAGGCTGCGCGGGCCCACGCCGATCTGGCCCTGCAGGAAGTAGGCGGCCGCCGTGGCGATGAGCGTGGCCACCGCGGTGAAGGTCGCGAAGCCGAGCGTGGCCCGCACGAACGGCAGCACGAACACGTACGTGCTCAGGTCGTGGCGGAAGACCGGATCGAGGATTCCGAAGGCCGCCGCGTTGCGGAGCTGGAGCCACGGCAGCCCGAGCCCGAAGGCCCAGCTGCCCACCAGCAGCGCGATCCCGAGCCCCCCCGCCACCGCCATCAGGCGCAGGGCCGGCCGGAGGCGCTCGATCGACGGCACGATCTCCAGCAGCTCGCGCACCGAGGCGACGTACGACGGGGTGCGCCGGATCGCCGCGAGCGTGTTGGCGAGGAAGAACACGAGGAACGCCCCCGCGAACGCGGCCTGCGTCGCGAGCCCGGCGGTGAGGCGGGTCAGGAACGATCCCCGGTACCCGACCTCGCCGAACCACAGGTAGTCCACCGTGAACGCGGGCAGCCCGCGCAGCAGCAGCATCGCGAGCATCACGCCCGCGGCGAGCGCGACGAGGCCGCGGGGGCCGCGCGGAGGCGGGCCGATGTCGGGGACGTGGCGGGGCATCGGCCCACCCTACTCCCGCGAGGTGCGCATCCCCAAATTCAGCAGCTTCTTGAGGAGCGCCGGGTAGTCGAGCCCGGTGGCCTCGGCCGCGGAGGCGAACTCCTCCTCCGGCGCGATCTCGGGGTTCGGGTTGGCCTCGAGGAAGAACGGCTCGCCGTCCTCGCGGAGCCGGTAATCGATGCGCGCGTAGCCGGTGAGGTGCAGCAGGCGGTAGAGGCGCCGCGTGGTGCGGACGAGCCGCTCGACCAGCGGAGCCGGCAGGTTCTCGGCGCGCCGCTGGAACACGCCGCGCTTCTCCTGGTACCCGGGGTCGTGCTTGACGCGCGCCGTGGCGATCGCCGCCGCCCCCTTCGGCAGGTTCTCGATCAGGAGCTCCCACGGCGGCAGCACCGTGACCCGCTCGTTGCCGTAGGCCGCGACGTAGAGCTCGCGCCCCTCGATGAACTCCTCGACGATCGCGTCGCTCTCGATCCGGCCGTGCACGAACGCCACGCGCTCGGCAAGTTCCTCGTCGGAGGCCACCACCGACGCCTGCGCGATGCCGAGCGAGGCCTCCTCGGTGAGGCTCTTCACGATCAGCGGGAAGCCGAGGCTCCTCGGCCGCCGCACCCGCCGCCGGCGCGGCACCGTGAAGAAGCGCGGCGCCCGGATCCGGTGGTAGGCCGCGATCTTCTTGGAGAGCGCCTTGTCGCGGGCGATCGTCATGCCGCGCGGGTTGCAGCCCGTGTAGGGCACGCGCAGCAGCTCGAGGTAGCTCACGACGTGCGCGTCGAACTCGCTGATGCCGTGGAACTCCTCGAGCAGGTTGAAGACGATGCCCGGGCTCCACTCGTCCACCGCGTCGCGGATCGGCTTGAGCTCGTACTGGACCCCGAGCACCCGCACCTCGTGGCCCATCGCGCGCAGGGTGCGCACCACGTGGTACTCGGTCTTGACCCGGAACATCTCGTCCTCCGTGCGCCCCTCCGGCGAATCCGGGGGCACCAGGTCCGGGTGCACCAGCACCAGCACGCGCAGCTTCCTCACAGCGCCACCCAGTTCCGGCGGCTGTAGAGGAAGTGTGTGGTGTTGACCGTGAGCATGAGCGCGGCGTCGGTGCGGAGCTTGCGCTCGCTCCCCACCGCCCGGAGCTTCAGCTCGCGGCAGCGGCCGATCATGTCCGCCAGCACCTGGTCGAGCGTGAACTGGTACTCGCCCGTCCAGCGCGACACCAGCCTGCGGATCTCGGCGCGGTTGCGGCGCAGGAACACCGAGGCGCGCTCGAAGCGCCGGTGCTTCGGGTCGTCGGAGAACAGCTTGCGCAGGTCGCGGTCGAAGATGTCCGGGTGCTCGACCGAGTACTGCTCGCGCTTCTGCGCGTAGTACTCGCGCAGCGTCACGTTCAGGCTCGGCAGGCTCTCCTCGCGGCGCCGCGTGCGCACCGGCGCCACCTGCTCCCCGACCTCGGCCATGAGCCGGTCCACGTACTCGAGCTTCCGGAGCGCGGGCCAGCCCTTGTAGCGCCGGCGCCAGTGGGCGCGCGGCTGGAGCCACACCGCGAACGTCTCGGCGAAATCCTCGACCGGGTGGCTCTGCGCGTAGTACATGCGCAGGTGCTGCACGAAGCGGCGGCTCGCGGGATTGGGCCGGTACTGCTCCGGGTACTTCCGCGTCGGGCTGCCGAAGTGCCGGCGCCAGGCGGAGCGCAGCTGGAGACGGTAGGCGTGCTGGATCGCGTGCCCGCACTCGTGGCGGAGGATCCGCACGCAGCTCTCGTGCGTGCCGCCCTCGACCTCGAGCATCTGCGAGCGCTCGAGGCGCATGAGCTTGGGGTGCGCGAGGTAGAAGGGAATCGCGATCCCCGGCACCGCGTGCGGGGTGAACCATTCGCTCGACAGCCAGTAATGCGGGCGGAAGCGGATGCCGCGGCGCTCGAGGTCGTGCTCGAGCTCGGCGATGCCGCGGGCGAGCCACGTGCCCTCGATCGAAAGGTGCAAGTCGCGGAGCCTCACATCGAGGAGCCGGGCCCGCTTGAACCGGGTCCACGCGGGGCCCGCAGGCTTGCGCCGGCGCTTCCGCCGCGAGGATGCGGCGCGCTTCGTACCCCCGCGCTTCGCCGGGCGGGCACTCATTGGCCGCACCCCGGCGAAGTGGTCCGCCACCGGAACTCCGGGTGTTCGGTGCATCCGGCTTGCGGCAAGCGTGGCCTCCCTGGCGCGGGTCATGGCCGGGGCAAACAGGACACGCGGCAGGACCGCCCCGGGTGGCGCGAAAGATAGCACCAGCGGAACGGCGGGTCGCGAATCCCGGGAGACTCCCCGCGCGACCCCGACCCCAGGCGATCCGGGTATGATGCGCGCCCATGACCGCCCCCCTGCTGAACACGCTGATCGGTATCGGAACAAGCCTGGCCATTCTCGCAGCCCTCTATTCCCCGCTGGTACGACGATCCCGCCTCTGGACCATCACGGTGACGCCGCTCGCCTCGATCATCGGCAGCGGTTTCCTGATCAGCGCCCCGCTCCTTTACGCCCACTTCGGCACGTGGGCCGTGCCCGCCGTGATCGCCATCAACGGCCTCGCGCTCGCCGTGGGGCTCGTGATCCGGCACAACATCCAGTACTTCGATATTGACCGCCCCGGATTCATGGAGCGCTCGATCCCGCTCCGCGTGCTGGGCCGGCTCTCCGGGGCGATGCTTTCGGTCGCCTATGTCGTCTCGGTGGCGTTCTACATCACGCTCATGAGCGGCTTCGCCCTCGAGAGCCTCGGCATGTACCGGACCCTGTGGGTGAAGCTCGCGAGCACCGCCGCGCTTGCCGCCATTGGCGCCTACGGCTACGCACGCGGCCTCCACGGCCTCGAGCGCGTCGAGAAGGTCGCCGTGAACCTGAAGATCGCGATCATCGGTGGGCTGCTGGTGGTGCTCGCGGTGTTCCGGATCGGTGGCGGCGGCGCCGGGTTCTCGCCCGCCACGCCCCACTTTGGGCTCGCAAGCCTCGCGGTGCTGGGCGGAATGCTGCTCATCACCCAGGGGTTCGAGACCACCAAGTACTTGGGCCACCAGTACGCCGTGAAGCCGCGGGTGCGGGCGCTCGTGCTGGCGCAGCTCATCGCCGCCGGCATCTACGTGGCCTTCGTGGGGCTGGTCGGCCCGCTGGTGGAGGGCGTTGACCCGACCCGCGAGACCGCCATCATCGAGGCCATCGCCCGGCTCGCGCTCGGGCTCGGCATCGTGCTCTCGTTCGGCGCGATCTTCAGCCAGTTCAGCGCCGCCGTCGCCGACACGGTCGGGGTCGGTGGAATCGTCGAACAGGAGTCGCGCGGCCGCGTGAAGGAGCGGCTCGTCTACCCCGCGGTGGCCCTCGCGGCGATGGCGCTGGTGTGGGGCCTCGACGTCTTCTCGGTCATGGCCTTCGCCTCGCGCGCCTTCGCGCTCTATTACGCGCTGCAGGCCTCGATCGCGACCCTCACCGCGATCCAGCACCCGGAAAGCCCCAGGCGCTCGATCAAGCTCGTGCTGTTCCCGGTGCTCGCGGTGGTGCTGCTGCTGATCGCGCTCTTCGCGGTGCCGGCCGAGGAGCAGTCGGTGCGATAGTGAGCGACGCGGCCCCCCCTCCCCTGCTCAGGATCGCCGCCACCCAGATCCACGGCCGCTACTTCGTGCGCCCGGGCCGCGGGGATTCGGGCCGCTACTTGCTCGTCGGGTTCCACGGGCAGGGCCAGACCGCCGACACGTTCCTCGAGTGGCTCGAGCGAATCCCGCGCGGACCCGAGTGGCACGTGGCCTCGGTGCAGGGCCTCAACCGCCACTACACCCGGCGCGGCCAGCAGATCGTGGCCAGCTGGATGACCTCGCAGGATCGCGAGCTGGCGATCGCCGACAACGTGGCGTGGGTGGACTCGGTGCTCGACCGGCTCGAAGCGGAGTTCGGCCCGCCGCGCGCCATCGTGTTCGCGGGGTTCTCGCAGGGCGTGGCGATGGCCTACCGGGCCGCGATGCTCGGGCGCCGCGAGGCCGCGGCCATCCTCGCCACCGGCGGCGACGTGCCCCCCGACCTGGCGCCCGACCCCGCGCGCGCGTGGCCCAGGGTGCTCGCCGCCACCGGGGCCGCCGATCCCTGGTACACGCCGACGCGGCTCGAAGCCGACGTGGCGCGACTGCGCGGGGTGCGTGCCGAGGTGCGCTCGCTCGTGTTCGAGGGCGGCCACGAGTGGACGGAGGCGTTCGCCGGGGCGGCGGGGTCGCTGCTGGCGGAGGTCGGGCGCGGCGCGGGCGAGTGAGGGTGCTGGTTGGGTGCGGCGATGGGAGATGGTGGCCCCGGCTGGAGTCGAACCAGCGGCACGCGGTTTAGGAAACCGCTGCTC
>CAZIVR010000128.1:0-9421 GCA_964542745.1 uncultured bacterium | reverse complement strand
GGGCGGCGGCCGCGACGCGCCGGCCGGCCGGCCGCGCGAGGGCGGCCCGCGCGTGAGCGCCACCCTCGACGGCGCGCGGCTGCTGGTCACGGGCGGCGCGGGCTTCATCGGCGCCAACTTCGTCCACCACGTGCTGGCCCGTTCCCCGGGCGCGCACGTGGTGGTGCTGGACGCCCTCACCTACGCCGGCCGCCGCGAGAACCTCGACGGGATCCCCGAGCGCCAGCTCACGTTCGTGCACGGCGACATCCGCGACCCGGCCGCGGTGGAACGGGCCATGGCGGGCTGCGACTTCGTGCTCAACTTCGCCGCCGAATCGCACGTGGACCGCTCGATCGAGCAGCCCGGCGAGTTCATCCAGACCGACGTCTACGGCGTGTTCGTGCTGGCCGAGGAGGCCCGCCGCCGCAAGGTGCGGCGTTTCATCCAGGTCTCGACCGACGAGGTCTACGGCGAGGTGCTCGAGGGGCACGCCACCGAGGACTGGCCCCTGATGCCCCGCAGCCCCTACGCGGCGAGCAAGGCCGGCGGCGACCGCCTCGCCTACGCGTACCACGCCACCTACGGCCTGCCGGTCGTGGTGACGCGCTGCTCCAACAACTACGGCCCGCGCCAGTACCCGGAAAAGCTGGTGCCGCTGTTCGTCACCAACGCGCTCGACGACCAGCCGCTCCCGATCTACGGCACCGGCCTCAACCGCCGCGACTGGCTCCACGTGGACGACCACTGCGCGGCCCTCGCCACGCTGCTGCTCCACCCGGGCATCGAGGGCGAGACCTTCAACATCGGCGCCGGCCACGAGCTGGACGTGCTCACCATCACCGGCACCCTGCTCGGGCTACTCGGCAAGCCGCCCACCCTGATCCGCCACGTCGAGGACCGCCCGGGGCACGACCGCCGTTACGCGGTGGATTGCGGGAAGCTCACGCGGCTGACCGGCTGGTCGCCGAAGATCGCGTTCCCCGAGGGGATCCGTGCCACCGTGGAGTGGTTCCGCGCCAACGAATCGTGGTGGCGCCCGATCAAGGACGGCGAGTTCCGCGCGTACTACGAGCGCATGTACGGGAAGCGGCGGGTGCTGAAGGAGGTGCGGGCGTGAAGGGTCCCTCGGGGTTCGGCGGTTCCGGCGCGGTCGGGGCGGCACTGCTCGCGCTGGCCGTGCTGCTCGCGCCTCGCCCGGCGGCGGCCCAGTTCGAGCCCGACCCGGCGAGCGACCTGCGCGAGGCCCGCTCGCAGGCGTCGGTGGAGTCCCGCGCCACCGCCCCCGTGTCGGGCCCGGTGGACGCGGCCACCTACGTGCTGGGGCCGGGCGACGTGGTGCGGCTCGTCTTCAGCGGCTCGCTCTCGCGCCAGGTCACGCTCGAGGTCGGTCCCGAGGGCACGGCGATGGTGCCGGACTTCGGCCCGGTCGCGCTCGGGGGCCTCACGCTCGAGGCCGCCCGCGGCGAGCTGCGGCGCCGGCTCGGCGGGGGCGTGCGCCGCGAGGTGCGTCTCGACCTCGAGCTGGTGCGGGTGCGGCTGCTGCGCGTGTTCCTCGCCGGGGACGTGAGCGAGCCGGGCCCGGTGGAGCTTCCCGCCACGGCGCGCGCCAGCGACGCGCTGAGGAGCGGCGCGGTGATCGCCGCGGGCGGCTCGCGGCGCAACATCGAGCTGCGCCGCCGCGACGGGAGCGTGGAGCGCGCCGACCTCGACCGGTTCCTGCGGATCGCCGACCGGCGCTTCAACCCGGTCCTGCGCGACGACGACGTGGTGTTCGTGCCGCCCGCGAAGGAGTGGATCCACGTCTCCGGCGCGGTGGCCCGCGGCGGCCGCTTCGAGCTGGCGCCCGGGGACAGCCTCTCGACGCTGCTGCGCCTCGGCGGCGGGCTGTTGCCCTACTCGCGGCGCGAGCGGGCGCGCTTCGTGCGGTGGAGCGGACCGGCCGAGCGCGAGTCCCTGTGGGTGGACGCGGGCGAGATCGAGGCCGGGCGCTTCGATCCCCCGCTTCGCGACGGCGACCGGCTGCTGGTCTACCACCTCTCCGAATACCACCGGTTCGAGGCCGCCACGATCGAGGGCGAGGTGGCGAGCCCCGGCGTCTACCCGCTCGAGCCGGGCGTGACCCGCCTCAGCGACCTGGTGCGGCTGGCGGGCGGGTTCCGGCCGCGCGCGGATCTCGCCGCGCTCCGCGTCTACCGCCCGCGCACCGACGGTTCGGAGCAGGATTCCGAGCTGGAGCGGCTCTCGCGCCTGTCGCGGCTCGAGATGACCAACTCGGAATACGAGGTGCTTCGCACCCGGACCATCCAGCGCCGCGCCGACTTCCGCGTGGACTGGAACCGCCTCGCCCTCGCGCCCGACACCGACATCCTGCTCATGGACGGCGACATCGTGCGCGTGGACCCGCGGGCCACCTCGGTGCGGGTCGAGGGGCAGGTGAAGCGGCCGGGGCTCGTGACCCACGAGCCCGGGGCGGGCCTCGGGCGCTACGTGGAGAGCGCGGGAGGCTACTCGGGCCGCGCCGCCCGCGGGCAGGCGCTGGTGACGCGCGCGGTGACCGGCCAGACGCTCCCGGCCCGCGAGGTGGACGCGATCGCCCCGGGCGACCTGATCTGGGTGCCCGAACGTCCCGACCGGACCGTCTGGCAGAACCTCGGAACGCTGATCACCGTGGCCGCGCAGGTGGCGACGATCGTGATCGCCGTGCGCCGCTAGGCTCCGGCCCCGCGAGGGGGGACTTCCGCATGCTGTCGCGCTACTCCCAGCTGTTCGCCTCCGCGGTCTTCGCCCTCGACGGGCTGCTGGTGGCGGCGGCGTGGCTCGGCGCCTACTTCCTGCGCTTCCGCGCGCTCGGGCTGCCGGCCCCGCTCGGCGTGCCCCCCTTCACGCTCCACCTCTGGTTCGGCGCCGTGGTCGTGCCGGTGTCGCTGCTAGTGCTGCGCTCGATGCGCATCTACCGCTCCTCGCGCACCGCGCGCCTCGGCGAGGAGCTGTTCGCGCTGGTCAAGGGCACGGTGGCGGTGGTGGCGGTGGCGGGCCTCGCGTCGTTCTTCACGCGCGGCGAGCTGTCGCGCTCGATGCTCGCCGTGTTCGGCGTGCTGATGGCGCTGTTCCTGTGCGGGAGCCGGGTGCTCACGCGCCTCGCGCTCCGGGCCCTGCGCCGCTCGGGCCGCAACCTGCGCCACATCCTGATCGTGGGCACCGGCGCGCCCGCGCGCGCCTTCGCGCGCCGCGTGCTCGGCCACCCGGACTTCGGGCTCGCGATCGCCGGGTTCGTCGCCCCCGGCCCCGGGGCCCCCGGCGAGGCCGTGGAGGGCTGCCCGGTGCTCGGCACCATCGCCGACCTCCGCGCGCTCGCCGAGTCGCGCGGCGTGGATCTCGTGTACCTCGCGCTGGCGCGGTCGGAGTGGCAGGCCGAGGAGGAGGCGCTCGAGCAGCTCGCCGACTCCACCGCCTCGGTGCGCCTGGTGCCGGACCTCGCGCGGGCCTTCGCGCTCAACGCCGCGGTCGAGGACTTCGACGGCATGCCGGTCGTGCGCGTCACCGAGACCCCCGACCAGGGCTGGAACGGCGTGCTCAAGCGCGGCTTCGACCTGGCGTGCTCGGCGCTCGGGCTGCTGGCGCTGGCGCCGCTGCTGGCGGCGGTGGCGGTGTGGGTCAAGCTCGATTCGCCGGGGCCGGTCTTCTACGGGCAGGAGCGCGTCGGCTTCAACGGCCGGCGCTTCAGGATGTGGAAGTTCCGCACCATGCGCGTGGACGCCGAGGCCCAGGGGCCGGGCTGGACGCGGCCGGGCGACCCGCGCCGCACCGGCGCGGGGGCGCTGCTGCGGCGCCTGTCGCTCGACGAGCTGCCGCAGCTCTGGAACGTCCTGAAGGGCGAGATGAGCCTGGTGGGCCCGCGCCCCGAGCGCCCCATGTACGTGGAGCAGTTCCGGGCTTCGATCCCGCGCTACATGCTGCGCCACCACGTGAAGGCCGGCATCACCGGCTGGGCGCAGGTCAACGGCCTGCGCGGCGACACCCCGCTCGACCAGCGGATCGAGTACGACCTCTACTACATCCGCAACTGGTCGCTCGGCTTCGACCTCGCGATCCTGTTCCGCACGCTGGGCCGCGTGTTCCGCGACGCGAGCGCGCACTGACCGCGTGAGCCCCCCGGGCCGCTTCGAGACGATCTGGCGCGACGCGGCGCTGCTCGCGTTCAACACGCTGGTCGCGCTGGTCGTCGCCAACCTGCTCGCGGCCGCGGTGCTCGCGGTGCGCGCGCGCGTCGCCCCGGCTCCGGCGCCGGGGCCGGCGCTCCCGTCCGAGGGGCTGGATCTCGCCTACCCGGGGCTGTCGCGCGCCACGCGCGACTCGCTGCTCGCCGAGACCTGGGGCCGGGGCCTCGCGCCCGAACCGCTGCCGCTGCTGCGCGAGAAGCCGTTCGCGGGGCGCTTCGTGAACGTGAGCCCCTTCGGCTTCCGCGAGCATCCGGGGCAGGGCCCGTGGCCGCCCGACTCCTCCCGCACCAACGTGTTCCTGTTCGGCGGCTCCACCACCTTCGGCTACGGCGTCGCCGACGACCAGGCGCTCGGAGCCCACCTGCAGGCGGCGCTCGCGGAGCAGGCGCCGGGGCGACGGGTAAGCGTCTATAACTTCGGGCGCGGGTACCTCTACTCGAGCGGCGAGCGCCTGCTGTTCGAGAAGCTGCTGGTCGAGGGCCGGGTGCCGGACGTGGCGGTGTTCGTGGACGGGCTCAACGAGTTCTACTTCCCGCCCGGCGACCCGGCGCGCGAGGAGGTGTTCCAGGGCGGCCCCGCCCCGGCGGCGCCGCGCGGCAGCGGGGCGCTGCTCGCCGAGCTGGCGCTCCGCACGCCGCTCGGGCGGCTGGTCCGCGGGTTCGCGGCGCGCCGTGCGCCGGCGGCGGAGCGGGCGGAGGAAGATCCGGCCTCCGATCCCGCGCGGGCCGTGGCGGTGGTGCGCCGCTATCGCGCCAACCAGCGCCTGATCGCGGCGGCCGCCGCCTCCTACGGGGTCGAGGTGCGCTTCGTGTGGCAGCCGGTGCCCACCTATCGCTACGACCTTCGCCGCCACGCCTTCGGGGCCGAGGACTTCGACCGCCACCGGCTGTCGAGCGTCGGGTACCCGTGGCTCGACTCGGCGCTGGCTGCGGGCGCGATCACGATGGAGCGCGGGTTCGTCTCACTGGCCGGGCTCGCCGAGGGCGACACGCTGCCCTGCTACGTGGATCGCGTGCACTACTCCGGGCGCATGGCGCGGCGGCTCGCCGAGGCCATCGCCGCGTCGCTGCCCCCGGGACGCGCCGAGTAGCGCCGGGCGCGGCGGCCGCCCGCGGCGAGCGAGGCGAGCAGCACGAACGGCACCACCGGCACGAGCGGCAGGCGCCGGGGATCGAAGCGCCACTTGGACCAGACCGCGAGCAACGCCGCGGCCGCCCCGGCGGCTCCGGTGACCGCCACCGGCGGCGCGCCGGCGAGCGCGCCGCCGCCGAGCGCCAGCAGGGAGAGCGCGTAGACCACGCAGGCCCGCACGAACGGCCGCCGCAGCCGGAAGGGGCCGAGGCGCAGCACCTCGATGCGGTCCGCGAAGCGCTCCGGGTGGCGGCGGGCGAGCAGCGGGTCCATCGCGTAGCGGCGCGCCCAGCGCAGCGGATCGAGGAACCGCGCGTGCTCCTCGGGGTGCGTGACGACCACGGTGCGGTCGCGCGCCACCCGCGCGCCGGCCGCCTCGAGCGAGAAGCCGAGGTCCGAGTCCTCGCGGAAGTAGATCCCGCTTTCGGGCTCGTAGAACGCCTCGCAGTACCCGCCCACCGCCTCGAAGCGCGCGCGGCGCACGAAGAGATTGGCGGGCAGGTAGAGGGGCGCGTCGCCGGCGCTCCGGTGCACCGGCCGGCCGCCGGGCTTCACGGTCCGGCCGTCGAGCACGTCGAGGTCCGGCTCCTCGCCGAAGCGGCGGGCGGCGTTCGCGAGCCACCCGGGGTCGGCCACGCAGTCGTCCTCGGTGAACGCGAGGATCTCGCCGCGCGCGAGCGCGGCCGCGGCGTTGCGGGCGGCGCCCGGGCCGCCGCGGCGCTCGAGGCTCGCCACCCGCGCCCCGGCCTCCGCGCAGGCCCGCTGCGCCGCGGGCGAAGGCGGGACGCCGTCGAACGCCACCAGGATCTCGAAGCGCTCGCGCGGGAAGGACTGCCGGCCGAGTGCTTCGAGGGCCGCGGCGAGCCCCGGCTCGCGGCCGATCGTGGGGATCACGACCGAGAAGCGTGGGGCGTCGGCGGCGGGCTGGGCGTTCATCCGCGGCACGTTCGGGCACCGCATGGGGGCCGTCAAGGCCCGCGGCGGCGGTGGGGCGTGGAGGGTAGGCCGGGCCCCGAGCCGCCCGCGGGGTGAGCCCGCGTGCGGCTGGCGGGGCGGGGCCCGCGCGATTAGCTTCGCCGCGTGCTGATCCTCACCGGCTCCCTCGGGCTCCTCCAGGCGCTGTTCCTGCCGGGCTTCCTCGTCGCGCGCCTCGCGGGCGCGCGCGGGCTCGCGCGCACGCTCGCGCTCGCGATGGCCGCGAGCCTGGTCCTGAACCTCGGGATCGCGGCGCTGCTCGTGGCGACGGGACTGTGGCGCCGCGAGTGCTGGCTCGCGATCTTCGCGATCGAACTCGCGGCGGTGGCGTGGCTGGTCGCGCGCGGCCGCCGCGGAGGGATCCGCGCGCCGGTGAGCGTACCGGCCGCGCCCTGGCGCCTCGCGGAGTTCGCCGCCGGCCTCGCCGTCGCGGCCCTCGCCCTCTGGTACGCGGGGCGCGTCGCGCGGGCGGGCGCGGGCGTGTTCACCGGCTGGGACGACGTGGCGTCGTGGAACCGCTGGGCGCTGGACTGGGCGGAGGGGCGCTTCCCCGGGCACACCTGGAACTACCCGCAGGCGGTGCCGGTGGCGTGGGCGATCACCTACGCATTCATGGGCACCGACGAAGTGCAGTCGTTCGCGCGCGGCATGATGCCGCTGTTCGGGCTCGGCGCGATGGTGGCGCTGGCGCGCGGCGGCGGGAGGGACCGGCTCGCGGGGCTGGCCGCGGCGTGGTTCGCGGGGACGTTCCTCGCGCGCGTCAACAACGTCACCGCCGGGCTCGCCGACCTGCCGGTGGCGTTCCTCGCGGCGGTCGCGCTCTCGGAGCTGCCGCGCCCCGGCGAGCCGCCGGACGCGGCGCGTTCCCCGCGCCGGGCGGCGCTGCTCGCGGGCGGGGCCGCGCTCGTCAAGCAGGCGGGGCTCGCGGTCGCGGCGGTGGTGCCGGTGCTGGCGGCCCTCGCGTCGCCGCGCGGCCGGCGCCTGCGCGGGGCCCTCGCCGGCTGGGGGCTCGCGGCACTGGTGGCGCTCCCGTGGTACGCGCTCAAGCAGGCCGAGATCGCCGCCGGCCGCGAGACTTCCGAGGTGCTCCACGTGCTGACCGGGGCCCACGGCGGGCTCGGGCCCTGGGAGCGCGCGGCGGCGGGCTTCGCCCGGCTCTCAGGACTCGCGGGCGGGCCGCTCGTGCTGCTCGCGCTCCTCGCGCTCGGGCTCCTCGGATTGCGCGACCGCGCCGCGCGCCCGGTGGTGCTGCTGCTCGCGCTGCCCTTCACGCTCGCGTGGGCGCTCGGCTTCTCCTACGACCCGCGCAACCTCTCGGTGGCGCTGGTGGGCTGGGCGGTGGGCTGCGGCGCGGGGCTGGCCGCGCTGGCCGGGGCGCGGCGCGGGCCGCCGCTCCCGTGGGTGGAGGGCGCCGCCGCTCGCGCGCGCGCCGTCGCGGTCCCGGCACTCGCCGCGATGCTCGTGGCGACGCTTGCCGCCGGGGCGTTGCGGGTTCCCGACGCCGCCCTGCTCGAGCGCCAGCGCGAACTGCGCCGCGGGCTCGGGGATCCCGGGGTCGCGGGCGCGCTCCACGACCTGCGCGTGGCGGGCGCGCTCGAGGGGCTCGGGGTCGCCGACCCCGGCGTGCTGCTGGCCTACGCGCCCGGCTGGCGGGAACGCGTGATCGTGGCCGACCCCTCGGACCCGGGCGGTTTCGCGGCGGCGCTCGCCCGCCCCGGCGTGCGCTGGCTAGTGGCGCCGCCGGACGCGGCGCCCGGTGCGATGAGCGGCTGGCGGCTGGAGCGCGCGCTCGGCGCGCGAGTGCTGTGGCGGCGCGACGGGGTCGCGGGTGGCGGACCCTAGCGGGCGGCCGCGCCCTTCGCGGCTTCGCGCTCGGCGCGGTACCAGGCGATGGTGCGGCGCAGGCCGTCCTCGAACGGCATCTTCGCCTCCCAGCCCAGCAGTTCCTTCGCGCGACTCGTGTCGAGGCAGCGGCGGGGCTGGCCGTCGGGCTTGCTCGCGTCCCAGGTGAGCCGCCCGGTGAAGCCGCACAGCTTCGCGATCACGGTGACGAGGTCGCGGATCGAGATCTCGCGCGAGGCGCCGAGGTTCACGGGCTCGCTCCCCTCGAGCCGCTCGAAGGCGCGCACGATGCCGTCCGCCGCGTCCTCCACGTAGAGGAACTCGCGCGTGGCCGAGCCGGTGCCCCACACCACGATCTCGGGTGCCCCCGACTCGACGGCCTCGAGGCACTTGCGGATCAGCGCCGGGATCACGTGCGAGGACTCGGGGTCGAAGTTGTCGCCCGGGCCGTAGAGGTTCACGGGCAGCAGGTTCGACGCGTCGAAGCCGTACTCCTGCCGGTAGGCCGCGGACTGCACCAGCAGCATCTTCTTGGCGAGCCCGTAGGGGGCGTTGGTCTCCTCGGGGTAGCCGTTCCACAGCTCGCTCTCGCGGAACGGCACCGGCGTGTGCTTGGGGTAGGAGCAGATCGTGCCCACGCTCAGCATGCGCTTCACGCCCGCGCGGCGCGCGTGCTCCATGAGCAGCACGCCCATCATCAGGTTCTGGTAGAAGAACGAGCCCGGGTGCACGCGATTGGCGCCGATCCCGCCCACCACCGCGGCCAGGTGGATCACGCCGGCGGGGCGCAGCGTCTGGAACATGCGGGCCACCTCCGCCTCGTGCGTGAGGTCGAAGTCCGCCGAGCCGAGCGCGATCGCGTCGCGATACCCGGCCGCGTCCAGCGCGCGCATGAGATGGCGGCCGAGGAACCCGGTGCCGCCCGTCACGACGATGCGTTGTTCTCGATCGAGCACATGGCCTCCGCGTGGGGAACGGCCGCTGACGCTAGGCGAGCGAGGCAGGCCGCGCAAGCCGGGAGGGCGAGGACGCCGGCCAAGGGTTCGGCGCAGGGGAGGCTGCCGACGCAGTGCTCCCGGAGGGTGGGGACGACGGCGAGGGGTTCGGCGCAGGGGACGTCGGAGATCGCGCGCAGCCAGGAAGGCGGAGCGCGATCTCCGCAGAGCGAGCCGGAGCGGGACGCGCAGGCGAGCGTGCCCCGTAGCCGAACCCCTCGCCGTCGTCCCCACCCGGCGACATCGCCCGGCGACTTCGCCTGGCCGGTCCCCCCG
>CAZIVR010000127.1:0-9438 GCA_964542745.1 uncultured bacterium | reverse complement strand
ACGTGCCGTTCTGCGCGGCGCGCTGCGGCTACTGCGACTTCGCGAGCGGGTCGCTGTCGCGCGAGGCGGTGGAGCGCTACCTCGCGGGCGTCGAGCGCGAGCTGGCCCTGCGCGCGCCCGCCGCCCGGGGCACGCGGTTCCGCACCGTCTTCTTCGGGGGCGGCACGCCCTCGGCGCTCTCGTCGCGGCACTTCCTCCGGCTGATCTCCGCGCTGCGCGGCGCCCTCGAGATCGCGCCGGAGGCCGAGGTCACGCTCGAGGTCAATCCCGAGTCGGCCCGCGACGGCCGGATCGAGGCGTGGCTCGCGGCCGGCGTCAACCGCCTGTCGTTCGGCGTGCAGAGTTTCCACGCCGACGAGCTGGAACGCCTCGGCCGCCTGCACGCGCCCGAGGACGCCGAGCGCGTGTTCCGCCGCGCGCGGACGCTGGGCGCGCCCCGGCTCTCGCTCGACCTCATGTTCGCCTTTCCCGGCCACACGGCCGGCCGCTGGGAAGCCACGCTCGACCGCGCGCTCTCCCTCGAGCCCGGGCACCTCTCCGCGTACGGGTTCCTGGTCGAGGCCGGAACGCCGATCGGGAACGCGATGCTGCGGGGCGAGGCCGAGGCGATCGGACCCGACCTCGAGGCCGAGCTCTACGAGCGGCTGGTGCGCCGCACGGCGGCGGCCGGGCTCGGCGGATACGAGACCTCCAACTTTTGCGAGCCCGGCGGCGAGTCGCGCCACAACCTCGGCTACTGGCTGCGGCGGCCCTACCTCGCGATCGGCCCGTCGGCCCACGGCCTGTTCGGGGGTGCGCGCTACGCCAACCACTGGTCGCTCGACCGCTGGGCGGAGGCGCTCGAACGCGGCCTGCTCCCGGAAACGGAACGCGAACCCGACACCGAGGAGGCGGCCGCCCGGGAGACCGTGATGCTCGCGCTGCGGCTCGGCACCGGGCTCGTGCCCGCCGACCTCGAGCCCGCAGCACGGCGGGTCCTCGAGGCACGTTACGGCGCCGCGCTCGACGCGGCGGTCGCCGCCGGGCGCCTCGAGCGCACCGCCCGGGGCTTTCGCGTGGCGCCCCGTCACCGTTTCGTGGCCGACGACGTCATCGCCTGGGTCGAGACCCCCGCCTCCCGGGCGTTTGACAGGAACGCGCGCGAACCGATAATTCCATCGCCATGTCCCAGCCTGCCATTCCCGGACGCCTGAACGTCGAGGACCCGGCGCTTTCCGAGCGCCAACGGCGGGTTTTCGCCTCGCTGCTGGCCCTTCACTCGGACTCCGCCCGGCCGGTCGGCTCGGAGGCGCTCGCCGCGGAAGGGGGCATCCCCCTGTCCGCCGCCGGCATCCGCGGGGAGCTGGCCGAGCTCGAGGCGCTCGGGCTGGTCGAGCGTCCCCACGCCTCGGCGGGCCGCGTCCCGAGCCCGCGGGGCTACGAGTTCTACGTGCGCCATTTCCTCACGCCGCGCGCGCTCCCGGCGCCCGTGCTCGAGGAGGTGGACCGCACCCTGCGGAACGCGGCGCGCGACGTCGAACGCCTGCTGGCCGAGGCGTCCCGGCTGGTCGCGCAGCTGACCCACCAGCTGGGGCTCGCGCAGGCCGCGTCGCTCGAGGGCGAATTCCTGCGTGGCCTCGACCTCACGCCCCTCGACGAGCGCCGCGCGTTGCTCGTGCTCCGCCTCGGGGGCGTGGCGCTCCACACCCTGGGACTCGAGCTGGAGAGCCCGCTCGACCGCGCGGCGATGGCGGAGGTGGAGGCGGTCCTGCGCGAGCGGCTGATCGGGCTCCCGCTCTCCGAGGTGCGCGACCGGCTGTCCCACGACCCCGACCTCGTGCGTCACAGCGCGGTGCGCATGGTGGCCCGGGCCGCGGCCGAGCGTTGGACCGATCCGTTCTCGACGCCGCTGTTCAGCGCGGGGGCCGCGTACTTCGCGGGGCATCCCGAGTTTTCCAGCGCCCTGCGCCTCGCGCCGGTGCTCCACGCCGTCGAGTCCGGGACCCCGATCGGCCGCCTGCTGGTGGAGTCGCTCGAAGGGCAGGCGGCGGCCCGCGTCGGCCTCGACGAGGACCGCGCGCTGGCGGCCTGCAGCCTGGTGAGCTACGTGCTCCCGGGATCGGTGCGGGGCGCGGTGGGCGTGCTCGGGCCGCTGCGCATGGACTACGCGCTGGCGTTCGCCGCGGTGGACGCGGTGGGCACGCGCGTCGCCGAATGGATGCCGTCGTGAGCGCGAGGGCGGAGCATTCCGTGGAACGCGATCCCCGCGAAGGCGAGTCCGGCGGCCCGGAGGAGGCCCGCGAGGCCGAAGCCGGGCCGGTCGAAGAGGCCGCCGGGGCGGCCGGGCCGGGCGGCGACGAGCCCGCGGCGGAGGCCGCCGAGCTGCGCGACCGCTGGCTGCGCGCCGAGGCCGAGGCGCAGAACATCCGGCGCCGGGCGGCGCGCGAGCGCGACGAGCTGCGCCGCGAGATCGAGGACCGCTGGCTGCTCGAGGCGGTGGGCCTGCTCGACGACCTCGAGCGCGGGCTCGCCGCGGCGCGCGAGAGCGGCGCCCCCGAGGCGTGGACCCGCGGCTTCGACCTGGCGGGCTCCCGCATCCGCGAACTGCTCGAGCGGCACGGCGTGACGCTCCTCGATCCCGTGGGCCAGCCCTTCGACCCGCGTTTCCACGAGGCGCTCCTCGAGGTGTCCGCGCCCGAAGGCGCCGGGCCGGGCCGGGTGGCGAACGTGGTCGCGCGCGGGGTGGCCCGCGACGGGCGCTCCCTGCGCCCGGCGCGCGTCGCGGTGACGCGCGCGCCGGATCCGGAAGGGGATTCGCCGGCGTGAGCAAGCGGGACTACTACGAAGTGCTCGGCGTGGCGCGGGGCGCCTCCGAGGACGACATCAAGAAGGCCTACCGCAAGCTCGCCTTCGAACTCCACCCCGACCGCAATCCGGGCGACCAGACCGCCGAGGCGCGCTTCAAGGAGGCGACCGAGGCCTACGAGGTGCTGCGCGACCGCGAAAAGCGCGCGCGTTACGACCAGTTCGGCCACTCCGCGGCGGGAGCGCCCGGCCCCCACGGCTTCGACGCGAGCGGCTTCGATCTCGCCGACGCGCTGCGCGCCTTCATGCGCGACTTCGGCGGCGAGGGGTTCGGCGACTTCTTCTCGTCGGGCGCCCGCGGCGGCGGTCCCGCGCGCGGCGACGACCTGCAGGTGCGCCTCAAACTCACGCTCGAGGAGGTCGCCGCGGGGGTCGAGAAGCGCATCCGGGTCAAGCACCTGAGGCCCTGCGGCACGTGTTCCGGGCGCGGCGGCACGGGGGAGGGACCCTGCCCCCAGTGCCAGGGACGCGGCCAGGTGCGCCGGGTCCAGCAGTCCATCTTCGGGCAGTTCGTCAACGTCTCGGTGTGCCCGCAGTGCGAGGGCGAGGGACGGATCGTGCGCGAGAAGTGCCGCACCTGCGGCGGCGACGGCCGGGTGAGCGAGAGCGACACGATCTCGGTGCGCGTGCCCGCCGGGGTTTCGACCGGCAACTTCATCCCGCTGCGGGGCATGGGAGACGCCGGGCCGCGCGGCGGGGCCGCGGGCGACCTGATCGTGCTGATCGAGGAGAAGCCGCACGCCACGTTCGACCGCCACGGGGACGACCTGCTGCTCGACGTGCCGGTGTCGTACGCCACGGCGGTCCTCGGCGGCAAGGTCGAGGTGCCGACCCTCGACGGCAAGCCCGCCACCGTCGAGGTGCCGGCGGGCTGCGCCTCGGGACGTACCGTGCGCGTGCGCGGCCGCGGGCTGCCCGCGCTGCGCGGCGGGCGCGGGGACCTCGTGGCCCGCATCGTGGTGTGGGTGCCGGGCCGCGTCGGGGGCGCCGAGAAGAAGCTGCTCGAGGAGATGCAGCGCCACGAGGGATTCCGCGCGCCGCGTCCCGGGCGCACCAGCTTCGAGCGCGTGAAGGACGCCTTTGCCGGCTGACGCCGTTCCCGCGACGCTCTGGCTGCCGGGCCTCGCGGGCGCGGGATCCGAGATCGTGCTCGGCCCCGAGGACGCGCACTACGTCTCCCGGGTGTGCCGGGCCCAGGCCGGCGAACGGTTCGAGGCTACCGACGGCGAGGGAAGCCGCGCCACGCTCACGCTGTTGTCGGCGCGGGGCGAGGTGCGCGCCCGCGTCGAGTCGCTCCGCCGCGAGCCGCGGCCGCCGCACGCGGTGGTGGCGTGCGGCGCGCCCGAGCGCGATCGCGCCGACTGGCTGGTCGAGAAGCTGGCCGAGCTGGGTGTCGCCGAGTTCCAGCCGCTCGACTGCGAGCGGGGGCGCTGGGAGCGCTGGGAGACCCGGCGCGAGCGCTTCGAGCGGCTGGCGCTCGCCGCGCTGCGCCAGTCTCGTGGGGCGTGGCGCCTGAAGCTGGCCGAGCCGCTCGACCCGGCCGCCTGGGCGGCCGGGCTCACCCCGGGCGGGGGACGATGGCTCGCCGACCCCGGCGGGACCGCGCCCGTCCCCGGGGAGGCCGGGGGGCCCGAGGCCGTGGCGGTCGGACCGTCATCGGGTTTCTCGGATCGGGAGATCCATCTCCTTGCGGGCGCGGGATTTCGCCCCATCCGGCTGGCGCCGTTCCGGCTCCGGACCGAGACCGCCGCGGTGTGCTGGGCGGCGGCCTGGGCGGCCCGGGTTCCCGCCCCGGGCCGCGAGGGCTGAGCCGGGCGCGCCGAACCTCGCGGCGCCCGTGGCCGCAACTCGTGCCCGGCCTTGACGCTCGCGGGGCCCGGCCATAGACTGCCACACGCGAATTCGCGCCCAGTCGTTCCCCGAGGCGCGACCGAAGTCGTCGAGGTTGCTACATATCGAGATTTCGAGCCAGGGCAGAGAGGGGGGAGTTTTTTGCCCGGTATCAGGGTCAAGGAAGGTGAATCTTTCGAGAGCGCGTTGCGGCGCTTCAAGAAGAAGTGTGAGAAGGCCGGGGTCCTTGCGGATCTCCGCCGGCACCAGCACTTCGAGAAGCCGAGCGAGCGTCGCAAGCGCAAGATGAACGCGGCGAAGCGCAAGAACATCGCGCGGCGCCAGCAGGAGAACTAGAAGTTCCCGATTTCTGGCGTCACTGGATCTGGCTGGACTGGGCCGCGGCGTTGGTGATCACGCTCTTCGCGTTGCGGGGGCTTCACCATGGAATCGTCCGGCAGATCTTCGATCTGCTCGGGTGGTTGGGCGGCATCGCATCCTGCCTCTGGGTCTCACAGTGGGTCGGCGCGCACTGGCAAGGCGCCCGGCCCGCTGTGGTCTTTTGGGCGCTCGGCTGGCTCGTCGCGGTCCTGGCGGGTCTCGCGGTGAAGGCCGTGTTCCAGCTGTGGGGCGAGCGGATCGGCAAGGGCGCGGAGAACACCCGCGGCGGCCTGCCCGACCGGCTCGGCGGGTTCGCACTGGGCGCAGGTATCGGGGTCGTGCTGGTCTCGGCCCTGCTGATCGGATTGACGCTCGCGACCTGGCCGCGGGCGTTGCCGCGGATCGCGGCGGACTCGCGGCTCGCCGCGCTCGCGTTCGCGGGAGCACGCCGCGTGGCGGCGGTGGACGAACGGTGGATTCCCGGGACCGGCACGCTGCGCCGCGCGCTGGACGAGGCGGAGCGCCGGGCCCGGCAGCATTCGCGGCGATCGTGACCCCGGATCCGGCGGGGCCCGGCCTCGACTCGGAAGGCGGCGTGGACCTGCTCGCACTCGAACTCCTCGAATTCGATCGCGCGCGCGAGGGCGTGGTGGCCCGCGCCGAAAGCGTGCCCGCGCGCGCGCGCCTCGCCGCGTGGCTGCCGATCGCCGACCGCGAGGAGCGCGCGCTCGAGCTCGCGCGGCTCGCGGAGGCCCTCGACCGCCAGCGCGCGGCCGGAGCCTGGTGCGTGCTCGCGCCCGGCCATCCCGCCGCCCGCCTCGATCCGGAAGCGCGCGAGGGACTCGACGGGCCGGGACTCGTCGAACTGCTCGGCTGGCTGGCGGCGGGACGCGAGACGCACGGCCTGTGGCGCGAGGAGGCCGCGCGCGAGCGCTGGCCACGGCTCGCCGCGCTGGCCGACGCCCTGCCGCGCCTCGACGCGCTCGAGGCGCGTCTCGCGCGCTCGCTCGAGCCGGACGGGCGGATCGCCGACGCCGCCTCGCCGGAGCTGGCGCGGGCGCGCGGCGAGAGCGCGCGGAGCGAGCGCGAACTGGAGCGGCGGCTGTCGGCCTGGGCGCGCGAGTTCGGCGAGTCGGCCTACGTCACCCGCCACGCCGACCGCTTCGTGGCGCTGGTGCCCGCGGCCGGATTCCCGCGGCGCCGCGGCATCGTGCACGACGTCTCGGGCAGCGGGCAGTCCCTGTTCGTCGAGCCGCTCGAGGCCTGCGAGGCCAACAACCGGCTGCTCGAGCTGCGGGCGGCGGCGCTCGAGGAGGAGCGCCGCATCCTGCGCGAGCTGGCCGACGCGGTGCGCGCCTCGGCCCCGGCGCTGCTCGAGGTCGAGGCGGCCCTGGTCCACTTCGACACGCTGCGCGCGCGGGCGCGCTGGGCGGCCGACCTCGGGGCGGTGGCGATCGAGCCGGGGGGCGACCGCCTGCGGCTCCGCGGCGCGCGGCATCCGCTGCTGGTCGCGGCGCGCGGCGCCGAGGGCGTGGTGCCGCTCGACCTCGACCTCGGTCCCGGCGGCCGGCTGCTGCTCGTGAGCGGGCCCAACATGGGCGGCAAGACCGTGCTCCTCAAGACCGTGGGGCTGGCCGCGGCGCTCGCGCACGCCGCCTTCCCGGTTCCCGCGGCCGAGGGCAGCGCGATCCCCGAACTGGACGCGATCCTCGTGGACCTGGGCGACGCCCAGTCGGTGGACCAGGGACTCTCCACGTTCGCCGCGCACCTGAAGCGCCTGGTCCGCATGGCCGAAGAGTCCGGGCCACGGCATCTCCTGCTGTGCGACGAGCTCGGGGCGGGGACCGATCCCGAGGAGGGCGCGGCGCTGGCGCGCGCCCTCGTCGAACGGTTCGCCGATCGCGGCGCGTGGGGCGTGATCACCACCCACCTCGGGAGCCTGAAGCGCGTGGCGGGCGAGGTGGCCGGCGTGGTGAACGGCTCGCTCGAGTTCGACGAGTCGCGGCTGGCCTCGTCGTTCCGCTTCGTGCCCGGCGTGCCGGGAGCGAGCCACGCGCTTTCGGTGGCGGGCCGGCTCGGACTGCCGCCCGAAGTGCTGGCGCGCGCGCGGGCGCTCGCGCCCGCCGAGGCCGTGGCGCTCGAGCGGCTGCTCGGCGAGCTCGCCGAGACGCGCCGCCGCTGGGAGGAGGAGACCCGCGAGCTGGCGGCGGCCCGCGCCTCGGCCGCGGAGGCCGCCCGACTTCACGCCGAAGCCACCGAGGAGGCCAAGCGCACGCTCGCCGAACTGCGCCGGCGCCTCACGCGGGAGAGCGAGGCGGTGCTCGCGCAGGCGCGGTCGCTGTGGCAGACGGTGCAGCGGGAGGCGAAGCGGGCCGAGAAGTCGCGCGCCGGGACCGAGGATCTGAAGTCGCGGCTGGAGTCGGTGGAACGGGACGTCGAGTCCCTGCATCAACAGGCCCGCGGCGCCTTCGCGGCGGCGGGCGGCGAGGACGCGGCGGCCCCGCTCGGGGCGGCCGAGCTCGCGGCCGGCAGCCGGGTGCGCGTCACGGACCTCGGGGTCGAGGCGGAGATCGTGAGCGGGCCCGACGCCGACGGGCGCGTCCAGCTGCGGCGTGGATCGTGGGCGATCCAGAGCCACGTGGACCGGCTGGCGCGCCCAGACGCGGCCGCCACCCACGACGCCGACGTGCGGCCGCGCGCGAGCTGGGAGGCGCCGGAAGAGGGGATGCCCCTCGAGGTGAACCTGCTGGGGCTGGACGCCGGGGAGGCGATCCGCATGCTGGACCAGGGACTGGACCGCGCGGTGGTGGGCGGACTCGCCGAGCTGCGCATCGTCCACGGCGTGGGGCGCGGCGTGCTGCGCCAGGCCGTGGAACGCCACCTGCGCGACCACCAGCAGGTCGCCACGCACCGCCTGGGCGCGGTCGGCGAGGGCGGCCGCGGCGTGACCATCGCGAGGCTGCGATGAGCGCGCGCGCCGAGACCGCGCGGGCCCGGGGCCACGACGACTGGGTCGAGCGCGTGCGCGCCGCCTCGGACGTGGTCGAGGTGATCGGCCAGTCGGTGTCGCTCAAGCGCACCGGGCGGAACTGGGTGGGCCTCTGCCCGTTCCACAAGGAACGGACGCCGTCGTTCTCGGTGAACCCGGAGCGGCAGTTCTACTACTGCTTCAGCTGCAAGGCGGGAGGGGACGTCTTCAAGTTCATCCAGGAGAGCGAGCGCGTGGACTTCCGGGAAGCGGCGGAGATGCTGAGCCGGCGCGCCGGCATTCCGGTGCCCGAGCGCGGCGCCCCCGGCGAGCGGGGCGCGCGCGCGCGGCTGCACGAGGCGCTCGAGGCCGCGGCCTCCGCCTACGAGGCGTGGCTCGGCGACCCCGAGCTGGGCGCCGCGGCGCGCGCCTACCTCGAGCGGCGCGGGATCGCGGCCGAGACCCGGCGGCGCTTCCGGCTGGGGCTGGCCCCGCCGGGCTGGGAGTCGCTGGTGCAGCGCCTGCAGGCATCCGTCGGCGAGGAGGTGCTGGTGGCGGCGGGTCTGGCGGCGCGGCGCGAGCAGGGCCGCGGGCTGTACGACCGCTTCCGCAACCGGCTGGTCATCCCGCTCACCGCCGCGGGCGGGCAGGTGCTCGGCTTCGGCGCGCGGGCGCTCTCCGACGAGGACAACCCCAAGTACCTGAACTCGCCCGAGACCGCGGTGTACCACAAGGGCTCGTTCCTGTTCGCGCTCGACCACGCCCGGCGCGAGGTGGACGCGGAGGGCGAACTGATCGTGGTGGAGGGCTATTTCGACGCGATCGCGCTGCACCAGGCCGGGCTCCCCAACACGGTCGCCACCTCGGGCACCGCGCTCACGCCCGAGCAGGCGGCCCAGCTGCGGCGGGTGGTGACGCGCGTGGTGCTCACCTACGACGGCGACGCCGCCGGGCAGGAGGCGATGATGCGCTCGCTCGGCGTGCTGCTCGCCGAGGGGCTGGACGTGGCGATCGTGGACCTGCCCGAGGGGCACGATCCCGACACGCTGGTGCGGCGCGAAGGCGTCGCCGGCTGGGAGGCGCTCCGGGCGCGCGCCGCCGACCCGGTGGATTTCGTGCACCGGCACCTGCTGCGCCGCGCCGCCGCGCGCCCCGGGCCCGGTGCCGATCCGCGCGAACGCGCGCTGCAGGCGGTGGCGGACCTCGGGGCGCGGATCCCGGACCCGATCCGGCGCGACCTGCTGTTCGAGCGGGCCGAGCAGTCGCTCGGGCTCGGGCGCTCGGTGCTCCACCGCGCCGCCGACGCCTATGCCGAGATAAGCGAAGCCCATCGCCTTGCCACGCGATTTGTCGAACCAGCGCGAGAGCAGCACCTGATTGGGCAGCGGCCCGCCGCAAACATAGCCGAGCGCGTT
>CAZIVR010000126.1:0-9448 GCA_964542745.1 uncultured bacterium | reverse complement strand
GGCGCGCGCGCGCGCGGCGTCCGCGGGCGCCGCCGAGTTGCGGCGCAGCGTGCTGCCGGACGCCGCCGCGTGGCTCGGCGCGCCCGGCCGGCCGGGCTTCGGCTTCGGCTCGGGGCTGGGACTCGGTCCGCCGCCGGCGCTGGCGGGTCACGCCTACGGCGGCTGGCGGGTCGTGGACCCCGGGCGCGCTCCCGAGGGCGGGCCGTTCCCGGGACTTCCGGCGGCGCTCCCGGCGCTCTCGGCCTACGACTCGCTCGAGTCGGCCGCTCCCGGCACCCGGGAGGGGCCCGGGCCCGCGGGGGCGCTGGTCGCGGCGCTGCCCCTCGAGGACCCGGGCGTGGAGGGCGGGCGGCCGATCGCGACGTTCGCGCTCACCAACGGGGATTTCGGCCTCGACGAGACCGCCCTCTCCGCGCGGCGCGGCGGAGACCTCGGGCGCGTGCGCGTGGAGGCGCTCGCCGCGCGGCGCGGGGTCGCGGGCGCCTACGGGGAGTCGGGCCGCCATCGCTGGGGGATCGCGCTCGGGCGGCGCGCGGGGGAGCACGAGTTCGCGGCGGCCTTCCGGCAGGCGGGAACCGCCGCCCGGCTGCTGTCGGGCGAGGAGCAGGCGGCGCGCGGCGAGTCGGGGCGGCTGTCGTGGGCGTGGAACCGGGCCGGGCGCCGGCTCGACCTCGCCGTGTCCCGCCAGTGGGACGCGCGGGAGGGGTTCGGGGGCACGCTGGCGCCGCGCTCGCGGCGCGACGCGCAGGAGGTGAGGGTCGAGGGCGGAGTCCACGCGGGCTCGGGCGCGCGCACGCTCGGCGCGCGCGTGGACTGGCATCGCGCGGTGGTGCGCCGCGGGGGCACGGGCGGCTTCGAGACCCGCGGCGGCGACGACTGGGGCCGCCTCGAGGCGATCGATCGCAGCCCGAACGGCCGGCTGGTCCTGGAACTCGGCGCGGGCCGCGTCGGCGCCGTCAACCGCATCGAGTTCGCGCCGGCCGCGAGGATCGAGCGCGGCTCCGGCTCGCGCCGGCTCGAGGCCTGGGTCGAGCGCCTGCTGCAGCCCGTGTGGCACGACCTGGATCCCGCGACGCGGCCGTTCCTCCAGAACACCTGGGCCGCGGGCGCGACCGTGGAAGGCGGCGGGGCGCGTGCCCGGGGTTCGCTGGGCGCGATGGCCGGGCGCACCCGCGACCGCGCCCTGCTGACGCGGCTGCCGCTCGAGGAGCAGTGGCTGCGGGCGGGAGTCCGGCGCGACGGCGAGCCGTGGAACTTCGGGCAGCTGTGGACCGCCGCGTCCGTCGCCGCGGGCCCGCTGGATCTCGGGATCGAGGCTTCGGCGCTGCTGCGGGACCCGGACGCGGCGCAGGCGCGCGTGGACCCGGCCACCACCGCGCGCGGTCACGCGGAGTGGCGCTTCGCGGCGTTCGGCGGCGACCTCGACGTGGTCGCGCGCCTCGAAGCCGACCACGTCGGCCCGCGCCGCACCGACGAGGCGGCGCCGCGCGCCCTCCCGGCGACCCTCACGTCCAACGCCTCGGTGGGGCTCGGACTCGGCGACGCGCTCGTCACGGTGCGCGTGCTCCACCTGGAGAACGGCGTGCGCGAGGAGCCCTGGGTGGACGCGAGGACCGGGGCCCCCGCGCTCGCCCCGCGGCGCGAGGTGCGCGTCGGCCTGGCCTGGCGGCTCCGCAACTGAGCACGCGCGGCCCGGGGCCCCGGCCCGAGCGCCCGCCCCGATCCGAATCGAAGTCCCCCGCGAACCTCCGCCCCCCGCTGGAGTGGCGATCGTGCTCACGCCCGAGGAGCGCCGGGGCGCGGCGCTCGTGATCGGCCTGCTGCTCCTCGGAGTCGCGTGGGAGGCGCTCCCGGGGCGCCCGGCGCCGCCGCCCTCCCCGGCCGGCGCGTTCCGGGCGCCCGGGGAGGCGGGCCGCGCGCCGGCTCCCCCGGACGCCAGGGCCGTGCCTCCGGGAGCGGGGGCGGCGCCCGCACCGCGCCGGGACCCGGCGGCGCAAGCCCCGGATTCCCTCGACGTGAACCGCGCCACCCCGGCCCAACTCGAGTCGCTGCCCGGCATCGGCCCGGTGCTGGCGCGGCGGATCGTGGAGCACCGGAACCGGTTCGGCCGCTTCCGGAGCGTCGAGGAATTGCGGGCGGTGCGGGGGATCGGGCCGCGGCTGCTCGAGCGCCTGCGCCCGCGGATCCGGCTCGGTCCCTGACCCCGCCCGCGCCGCGGGGCGCCCGGTTCCCCGCCCCGTGCGAACTGCACGGCAGGCCTTTCCCGCCTCGTGCAGATTCCTGTTCAGACTCGGGCGCCCGCTTCCGATACCGGAGCCGACGCGTCTCGGGCCGTGCCGATCCACACCGCCCGCGCCGCTCCATTTCAATCGCGGCGGCGGGCCCTCCGGGCCGGCGCGCCGGATCGCTTCACGGCCGCGACGCGGGCCTCGAGCCGCGTGGCACCACGGAGTCCGGAACCGCAACGTGCAAGAAGACATCTCGCAGCTCCTGTTGACCGCGCGCCTCATCGACGACGCCGCGCTGGTCAAGGCCCAGCAGCAGCAGAAGAACCTGGGGGGCAGCCTCACCGCGAGCCTCGTGAAGGTCGGGGCGATCAGCGAGGAGGGCCTTCTCGAGTTCCTCTCGCGGCACTACTCCGTTCCGTCCATCGACCTGCGCTCGGTGGAGCCCGATCCCAGCCTCACGCGGCTCCTGCCGGGCGACGTGGCCACGCGCTTCATGGCGCTGCCGGTCACGCGCAGCGGCCGCAAGCTGGTCGTGGCGATCGCCAACCCCTCCAACATCTTCGCGCTCGACGACATCAAGTTCATCACCGGCTACGACGTCGAACCGCGCGTCGCCACCGACGCGATGATCAAGAAGGCCCTCGACAAGGCCTACGACTCGGCCGGGACGATGGCCGACGTCATGAAGGGCATCGAGGAGGACCTGTCGGTCGTCGAGGAGGAGGACACCTCCGAGGCCGACGCCGGCCTCGGGGTGGTGGACGAGGCCCCGATCGTCAAGCTGGTCAACTCGCTGATCGCGGACGCGGTGCGCAAGGGGGCCTCGGACATCCACATCGAGCCCTACGAGAAGACCATGCGCGTGCGCTTCCGCATCGACGGCGTGATGCAGGAGATGATGGCGCCGCCCTTCAAGTTCAAGGCGGCGATCATCTCGCGCCTCAAGATCATGGCCGAGCTGGACATCGCCGAGCGGCGGGTGCCGCAGGACGGCCGCATCAAGATCAAGGTGCTCAACCGCACGATCGACCTGCGCGTCTCGTCGCTGCCGACGATCTTCGGCGAGAAGATCGTCATGCGCATCCTGGACAAGGGCAACCTGAACATCGACCTCGAGAAGCTCGGGTTCGAGCCGGCGGCGATGAAGGAGTTCGTCTCGGCCATCGCCAACCCCTACGGGATGGTGCTGGTGACGGGACCGACCGGCTCCGGAAAGACCACCACGCTCTACTCGGCGCTCTCGCGCGTGAACACGCCCGAGGTCAACGTCATGACCGCCGAGGACCCGGTCGAGTACAACCTCGACGGCATCAACCAGGTGCTGGTGAACGAGGACGTGGGGCTCAGCTTCTCGGCGGCGCTCAAGGCGTTCCTCCGGCAGGACCCGAACATCATCATGGTCGGCGAAATCCGCGACCTCGACACCGGCTCGATCGCGGTCAAGGCCGCGCTCACCGGCCACCTCGTGCTTTCGACCCTGCACACCAACGACGCGCCGAGCGCGATCGGCCGACTGGTGGACATGGGGATCGAACCCTTCCTGGTGGCCTCGTCGGTGAACATCGTGCTGGCCCAGCGGCTGGTGCGGAAGGTGTGCGCCGCCTGCAAGAAGCCCACGACCCTGAACGAGGAGGTCCTGCGCGAGCTGCAGCTGGATCCCGCGGAGGCCGCCACCGCGTCGTTCATGGAAGGCGAGGGGTGCGTGGACTGCAACAACACCGGCTACCGCGGCCGGGCCGGGATCTACGAGGTGATGCCGATGTCGCCGAAGCTGCGCGAGCTCGTGCTGGAGCGGGCCTCGGCGGGGGAGATCAAGAAGCTGGCGATCGCGGAGGGGATGCTGACGCTCCGCCGCGACGCCCTGGAGAAGCTCAAGCGAGGCGTCACGACGCCCGAGGAAGTCCTCAAGGAGTCGGCGGCCGACAAGCTGTAGGCCGACGGAAAGGAAGGAGACCTGACGTGGTGACCCTGCGACAGCTTCTGGAAGACATGGTTCAGCGCAAGGCTTCGGACCTGCACCTCACCGCGGGCGTGCCGCCCGAGTTCCGGGTGGACGGCTCGATGACCCCCTCGGAGCACGAGGTGCTCACCCCCGAAATGTGCGCGTCGCTCGCCTACAGCGTGCTCTCCGACGAGCAGCGCAAGAAGTTCGAGACCACCAAGGAGCTCGACCTGTCCTTCGGCGTCAAGGGGCTGTCGCGCTTCCGCGCCAACGTCTACCTGCAGCGCGGCGTGGTCACCATGGCGATCCGCCAGATTCCCTACGAGATCCTGCCCATGGAGAAGCTGGGGCTGCCGCCGGCGGTGCGCGACTTCACCAACCGCCAGAAGGGGCTGGTGCTCATCACCGGTCCCACCGGCAGCGGCAAGTCCACGACCCTGGCCGCGATGCTCGACAAGATCAACGCGACGCGCCAGAGCCACATCATGACGATCGAGGACCCGATCGAGTACATCCACCACCACAAGAAGTGCATCGTCAACCAGCGCGAGGTGGGCGCCGACACGTCCTCGTTCCCGAACGCCCTGAAGTACGTCCTGCGGCAGGATCCGGACATCATCCTGATCGGCGAAATGCGCGACCTCGAGACCATCGAGGCCGCCCTCACCATCGCCGAGACCGGGCACCTGGTGTTCGCGACGCTGCACACCAACTCCACCTACGAGGCGGTCAACCGCATCGTGGACGTGTTCCCCGCCGACCAGCAGAAGCAGATCCTCACGCAGCTGGCCTTCACGCTCGAGGGCGTGGTGACCCAGCAGCTGATCCCGCGCTCGCGCGGGGGCGGCCGGATCCTGGCCGCCGAGGTGCTGGTCTGCACGCCGGCGATCAAGGCGGTGATCCGCGAGGGCAAGACGCACCAGATCTACAGCCTGATGCAGGCGGGGCAGAAGTTCGGCATCCAGACCATGAACCAGGCGCTTCTCCAGGCGGTGCTCGACAAGCACCTGCGCCCGGAGGACGCGCTCGACCGAAGCACGGACCGCGTGGAGCTCGAATCGATGCTCGGCAAGGTCCTTCGCGCTGCGGCGTAGGAGGAAACGATGGCGGTTTTCGTGTGGAAGGGGCGCACCCTCGCCGGTGAGGCGCAGACGGGGGAGATCGAGGTCCAGCGTCAGGAGGACGCGCTCGAGATCCTTCGCAAGAAGAAGATCCTGATCACCTCGATGCGGCCGAAGACGGGCGGCTTCACCATGCCCAAGTTCGGCGGCTCGGGGGTCAGCACCAAGGACCTGGCGATCTTCACGCGCCAGTTCGCGACCATGATCTCGGCGGGTCTCCCGCTGGTGCAGTGCCTGGACATCCTGGCCAAGCAGTCGAGCAAGCCCTCGTTCGGCCGCGTGATCGGCGAGGTCACCCGCGAGGTGGAGTCGGGCTCGACCCTGTCGGACGCGCTCGGCAAGCACCGCAACGTCTTCGACGACCTGTTCCGCAACATGGTCGCCGCCGGCGAGGCGGGCGGCGTGTTGGACGAGATCCTGATGCGGCTCGCCACCTACATCGAGAAGGCCGACGCGCTGAAGCGCAAGATCCAGAGCGCGATGGTCTACCCGGCGGTGGTGCTCACGGTGGCGCTCGGCGCCACCTGCTTCATGCTGATCTTCATCATCCCGACGTTCGCGAAGATGTTCTCGGACTTCGGCGGGGAGCTGCCGCTGCCCACCAAGATCGTGCTCATCCTCTCGGACATCCTGCAGCGCTTCTGGTGGGTGGGCATGCTGGGCATCGCGGCGGCCGCCGTGGCGTTCCAGCGCTACTACGCCACCGAGGGCGGCAAGCGGGTGGTGGACCAGGCCATGCTCAAGATGCCGGTGCTCGGGGACGTGCTCCTCAAGGGCTCGGTGGCGCGCTTCACGCGCACGCTGGGCACCCTGATCGCCTCGGGCGTGCCGATCCTCTCGGGTCTCGAGATCACGGCCCGCACCTCCGGCAACAAGATCATCTCCGAAGCGATCATGACGGCCCGCGCCTCGATCCGCGAGGGCGAGACGGTCTCGGCGCCGCTCAAGGCGTCGGGCGTGTTCCCGCCGATGGTGGTGCAGATGATCTCGGTGGGCGAGCAGACCGGCGCCCTCGACGAGATGCTCACCAAGATCGCGGTGTTCTACGAGGCCGAGGTGGACACCGCGGTGGACACCCTCACGTCGATCATCGAGCCGGTGATGATCGTGGTGATGGGCGGCATCGTGGGCGGCATGGTGGTCGCGATGTACCTGCCGATGTTCAAGCTGATCACCGTCGTGGCCGGCGGCCACTGATGCGGATCGGACGCCATCGGACGGCGGACGCGGCGGGGGCCACGCGCTCCCGCCGCGCCGCGGACCGCTGGGGCGGCCTCGCCTCGCTGGTGAGGGCGCGCCTGCTGGTCGCCACCCTGGCCCTGCCGGTGGGCGTGCTGCTGCGCCCCGAGGCGACGGAGACCAGCTGGTGGGTCCTGTGGTGGTCGCTGATCGCGGTCGGCCTGCTCTCGGCGCTGTGGGGCGCGGGACTGCGGCTGCAGCGCGGGCTCGGGCTCCAGACCGCGGCGCAGCTGGCCGCGGACGTGGCGCTGGTGGGCGCGCTTTCCGTATGGACGGGGGGGCGCGACAGCCAGTTCGTGCTGTTCTTCGTGCTGGTGGTGATCACCGGCGGGCTGCTGGGCCGCCTGCCCGGCGGCGTGGCCACCGCCCTCGTCTCCTGCGCGACGTTCCTGCTGCTGCCGCGGCTGGTGGCGTGGGCCGGCGCCCCGGTCGCCGAGCCGCTGCAGGAGGCGATCCTCCGCCCCAGCATGGTGCTCGCCTTCCTGGTCATCGTGGGCGTGCTCTCGGGGCTGCTCGGCGAGCGCGTGCACCGTACGCGCGACGCGCTCCAGCGCACCGCGCGAGAGCTCAACCGGGTCCGGCTCGACAACGAGGTGATCCTCCGCAACCTGTCGAGCGGGGTGCTGACCGTGGACGAGCGGGGCGCGCTCGCCTACCTCAATCCGGCGGCGGCCCAGGTGCTGGAGGTCGAGGAGGCCGGGCCCGCGGGCCGCACCCTCGAGGACCTGCTTCCGGAGCGCCTCGGCCCCCTTCGCGAGCTGATGCGCCGTTCGCTGGCCGAGGGCGCCGCGCACGCGCGCGTCGAGCTGATGATGACCACCACCTCCGGCCGGCCGCTCCCGGTCGGGGTGAGCACCCGCGTGCTCGCCCACGAGGGCAAGGTCTCGGGCGTGGTGGCCGTGTTCCAGGACCTCACCGAGGTCCGCGAGATGGAGCGCCTCGCGCGCCGCAACCAGACGCTGGCCGAAGTGGGCGCGCTCGCGGCCGGAATCGCGCACGAGCTTCGCAACGGCCTCAACCCGATCAGCGGGTCGGTGGAGCTGCTCCAGCGCGAGCTCAAGTTCGAAGGCGAGAACGCCGTGCTCATGGACCTGATCTCGCGCGAATGCACGCGGCTCCATCGCTTCGTCACCGACCTGCTCGCCTACACGCGGGAGCGCGACCTCGTGAAGGAGCCGGTGGGGCTCGACGAGCACCTCGGCCAGCTCGCCGAGGAGCTCGGGCGGGATCCGCGCCGCCGCCCGGGAGTCGAGGTCCGCTACGAGCGCGGCGAGCGCGAGGCCACGGTGCGCGCCGATCGCGAGCAGCTCCGGCAGGTGTGGCTCAATCTCGCCGCCAACGCGCTCGAGGCGATGCCCGAGCGGGGCACGCTGCGCATCCGCTGGATCCCCGAAGGGGAGCACGGGGTGCGTGTCGAGTTCCAGGACGAAGGCGCGGGGATCGCGGCCGGCGATCTGCCGCGGGTGGCGCAGCCGTTCTTCACGACCAAGCAGGGGGGCACCGGGCTCGGACTCGCGATCGCGTTGCGGATCGTCGAGCGGCACGGAGGAACCCTGACGGTCGACAGCGAGGTCGGAAAGGGAACCACCGCGCGGGTGACGCTGCCCGAGGCGAGCATTCACATGTTGCAGGCGGCCTGATCGGCTCCGGGCACCAACGAGACGAGGGGACTTCGATGGCGGGCGAGAAGATTCTGGTGGTGGACGACGAGCAGAGCATGACCCAGTACCTGGGCATCGTGCTCCGCAAGGAAGGCTTCGAGGTCATCACGGCCGGCGGCGGCCGCGAGGCGCTGGATCGCGTCAAGTCCGAGGTTCCGGACGTGGTGATCACCGACATCAAGATGCCGGGGATGGACGGAATCCAGCTGCTGCAGTCCATCAAGAAGCACGACCCGGCGATCCCGGTCGTGATCATGACCGCCTACGCCTCGCAGCAGTCGGCGATCGACGCGGTCAACATGGGCGCGTTCCAGTACCTGATCAAGAACGCCAAGAACGACGAGATCAAGCTGGTGGTGCGCAACGCCCTCGAGATGCGCCGGGTGCGCCAGGAGAACCAGTACCTCAAGCGCGAGCTGAAGCGCGGGCACGACGGCAAGACCATCATCGGGAGCTCGGAGGAGATGATCCGGGTCTTCAAGATGGTGGAGAAGGTCGCCGACAGCGACGCCACCATCATGATCCAGGGGGAGAGCGGAACCGGGAAGGAGCTCATCGCCCGCGAAATCCACTACTCGAGCCGCCGCTCGAGCGGCCCCTTCGTGAGCATCAACTGCGGGGCGATCCCGCGGGACCTGCTCGAGAGCAACCTGTTCGGGCACGTGAAGGGTTCGTTCACGGGCGCGGTGCGCGACTCGTCGGGGCTGTTCCAGGTGGCCGAGGGCGGGACGTTCTTCCTCGACGAGGTGGGGGAGATGCCGCTCGCGACGCAGGTCAAGCTGCTGCGGGCGCTCCAGGAGCGGGAGATCATCCCGGTGGGAGGCACCCAGCCGATCAAGATCGACTGCCGGCTGGTGGCCGCGACCAACGCCGACCTCGAGCGCGAGGTCGCCGAGGGCCGCTTCCGCGCCGACCTCTACTACCGGCTCAACGTGATCCCGGTGCGGCTGCCTTCGCTGCGCCAGCGCCGCGAGGACATCCCCCTGCTGGTGGACCACTTCCTCCGGCGGCACGCGCAGGACGGGACGCCCAAGACCATCGGCAAGGAAGCGATCGAGGTGCTCATGAAGTACGACTGGCCGGGGAACGTCCGGGAGCTCGAGAACGTCATCGAGCGCGCGGTGATCCTCGACGAGACCGGCCGGCTGGAACCGTCGGACCTGCCGGACAAGATCCGGATGGGACCGAGCCAGCGGGGCACGCTGATCATCGAGTCGCCGACGCTGACCCTCGAGGAGCTGGAGAAGGAGTACATCC
>CAZIVR010000125.1:0-9490 GCA_964542745.1 uncultured bacterium | reverse complement strand
CCCGCGGCGGCGGCCGTGCCGCCCGCCGCCCCGCCGGACGAACTCCCGGCCGCGCGGCCGGCGCCGCCCGCCGATCCGGGAGCGCCCGCGCCCGGCCCGTTCGCGCTCTCGCCCAACATGGCGGTGCGGTCGCGCGCCAAGCTCGAGTGCACCGCGGGGCCGCTCAAGGGCCGCATGTTCATGCTGGCCCCGGGCGTGTACCGCGTCGGCAAGGCGCCCCGCGACCTGCCGGACTCCAAGACCATCGTGGTGCCGGGGGACAAGTGGATGTCCAAGGATCACGCGGTGGTGATCCTCGAAGGGGGCAAGGCGACGCTGACCGATCCGGGCTCGACCAACGGCTCGTTCGTCAACGGCGAGAAGATCACCCGCGCCGACCTCAAGAACGGCGACGAGGTGCGCCTCGGCGAATCCGTGTTCCGCTTCACGGTCCTCGGCGCCTGACGATGCCCTCGCTGGTGGTCCGCATCTCCGGAACCGCTCCCTGGGAAGTGGAGCTGGAGGGCGACGAGCTCACGCTCGGCCGCTCCCCCGACTGCGACGTCGTGCTCGAGGCGAACGGGGTCTCGCGCAACCACGCCCGCCTCGCGGTGAGCGGCTCCCGGGTCACGATCGAGGACCTGGGGAGCAGCAACGGCACGTTCGTGAACGGCGAGCGGGTGGAGCGGCGCGCGCTGCGCGACGGCGACACCATCGGGCTCGGGCCGGCCGTCACGCTCGACTTCCAGGGCGATTCGCCCGCCCCGCGCGCGAAGGGCGGCCGCGCCGGCAAGCGCGGGCGCAAGGCGGCCGCGGATTCGGGCGGCGGCGGCGGTCCCCTGTTCCGCACCGAGTGGGTGCTGGTGCCGGAGGAGCCGGGCGGCGGCGACGCGCCGATCGTGCTGCGCTCGCGGGTCACCACCGTCGGCCGCAGGGGCAGCGCCACCGTGGCGATCGAGGACGACGGCATCTCGGGCATGCACGCGCGCCTCGACGTGGAGGGCGACCGGCTGTTCGTCTCGGACCTGAAGAGCAAGAACGGCACGCTCGTGAACGACCGCCCCGTGATGCGCGAGGCGCTCGAGCCGGGCGACATCGTCACGTTCGGCACGCTGCCCTTCGAGGTGGCGCGGCGCCGGCGCTTCGCGTGGGAACGCGTGGCGATCGGGGCCGGCGGGCTGGTCGCGCTGGTCGCGCTCGTGTTCGGCGCGATCCAGTTCGCCTCGTGGCTCGACGAATCGCAGCGCGTGAAGCGCGAATCCGAGCGGCTGCGCGCCGAGGCGATCCAGACCGTGCAGCGCGGCATCGAGGCCTCGCGGCGCGGCGACGCCGACTACGCCCGCGGCTACTTCCTGCACGCGGCGGACATGCTGCTCTACCTGAACCTCGCGCCGCCCGGGGCCTCGCTGTCGAGCCCCGCCGACATCTTCCGCAACGTCGCGGCCGAGCTGCCGCCGGACGCGCGCGACTTCGACTTCGCCGGGGCGTTCTCGCAGGGCGCGGCCGGGCTCCAGGACCTTCCCAACCGCGACTACGTCTCGCGGCGCGTCCACACCATCTGCATCGAGCTGGGGCTCGGGCAGGAGGTGCCCGAGGGATTCGTCGAGCAGGTCTGGGAGTTCGTGGAGCGCTACGCCACCAATCCACGCTCCTTCCAGCCGATCCTCGACCGCGCCCCGCGCATCCACCCGCAGCTGCGGGCCGCGCTCGCGCAGGCCCATCTCCCCGAGGTGTTCTGCTACGTGGCGTGGCAGGAGAGCGCGCTCCGTCCCGACGCGCTCTCGCCGGCCGGGGCGCGCGGGCTGTGGCAGTTCATGCCCGGCACCGCCCGCGAGTACGGCCTGCGCGTGAGCGGGGACCACGACGAGCGCCTCGACCCGGTGCGCGCCACCGAGGCGGCCTCCCGCATGATCGGCGACCTGCTCAAGGTGATCGGGCGCGAGCAGTTCATGTGCGCGCTCGCCTCCTACAACTTCGGCCCGGGCGCGGTGCGCAACGCCCTCCGCAAGATCAACGATCCGATGATGCCGGCGTCGAAGAAGTACTGGTACCTGGTGCAGAACGGCCTGATCCCGAAGGAGACCTCCGAATACGTGGCGCGGATCTTCGCCAACATGATCGCCGCCGAGGCGCCCGAGCGCTTCGGCCTGCGGAGGCCGCCGTCATGGTGACGCGACCGGGACGCGCCCCGCGCGCGGCGGCGTGCCTCGCCGCGGTGGCGCTCGCGCTCGTCCTCGGCGCGGCCGGCCCGGCCGCCGCCCAGGGACGGCTCGACCGCGTGAGCGTGGACCGCGTGCGGATCGCCGGAAACCGGGTCGAGGTGTGGGTCTCGGCCCAGGATCCGGAGGGCGGGGCGATCCCCGGGCTCGACCGCCAGGCCTTCTCGGTGGCGTGGGACGGCCGCGCCCCGGCCGAGCTCGACGTCGAGCGGGTGGAACGCCGCGACCCGGTGTTCAAGCTCACGGTGCTCGTGGATCCGGAAATCGCGCGCGCCGAGGGGCAGGCGCTGCGGGCCATGCTCGCGTCGCTCTCGGACCGCGCGGGGGAGCGCGACGAGCTGAAGCTCGCCACCACCGCCGGCGAGCGGAACGCGCGGGCGCGCCTCGACCGCGCCGACGAGCTGTCGGACCGGATCGAGCCGCTCGGGGAGGGCTCGGGCCGGCTCTACGACGCGCTGTTCCGCGAGGTGCAGGCGTTGTCGCGCCTGCCGCGTGGCCAGGCCGGGGCGGTGCTGCTGGTCACGCGCGGGATCGAGTCGGGCAGCCGCCGGCAGATTCCCGAGATCCTGGCCCTGGCGCGCGGCAACGCCCAGCACGTGCCGGTGGTGGTGCTGCTGCTCGATCCGCGCGGCAACGCGCCGCAGGGCGAGCGGCTTTCGCGTCTCGCCCCGGGAAGCGGCGGCACGTTCCGGCGGCTCGAGACCGCGGACCGCCTCGCCCCGCTGGCGCAGCGCGCGGTGCGGCGCCTGCGCGGGGCCTACGTGCTGGCGTTCGCCGACCCGGGACGCGACGGCGGGCTCGAGCGGCACTCGGTCGAGGTGGCCGTGACCGCGGGCGGCGACACCCGCACCGGGTCCGACGTGGTGCTGGCGGCCGAGGTGCGCGCGCGGGCCTGGTGGCAGGGAGCCCTGCCCTGGGTGCTTCTGTTTGTGGTAATCCTGCTCGCGCTCTCCGCCCTGCCGTTCTTCCTGCGGCGGCCGCTGGTGCGGCTGCGGGTGGCGAACGGCAGCGAGAAGGGGTTCGTGTACGAGATCTTCGAGGTGCCGGTCACGATCGGCGCCGCGGCCGGGAACGACCTGATCTTCACCGACGACGAGGTGTCGCGGAACCACGCGGTGTTCGAGCGGCGCGGCCGGGTGATCGAGCTGGTGGATTCCAACTCGGAGAACGGAACCTTCGTGAACGGCGACCGCGTCACGCGGCGCCGGGTCGCGCGCGGCGACCGGGTGCGGCTGGGCGAAGCGGTCGAGTTCGAGGTGCTGGGCTGAAGACACCCGGCGGCAAGGCGCCGCCGGACCGTGAACTGCGGAGACGCGAAGCGCGATGACCCTCGAAATCCGGGCGGCCACCGACCTGGGCATGAAGCGCAGCCAGAACGAGGATTCCCACGGCTGCTGGGTGCCGGAGGATGCCGCCGAGCGCGAGCGCCGCGGCGTGCTCGTGGTCGTGGCGGACGGCATGGGCGGCTCGCGCGCCGGCGAGGTGGCCAGCCGCCTCGCGGTGGAGACCGTGATCCGCGTCTACCGCGAGGCCCCGACCGGCAACCCGCTCGACGACCTCTACCACGCCGTCGAGGCCGCCAACCGCGTGGTGCACGCCGAAAGCGTCACGCACTCCGACCGGAACGGCATGGGCACGACGTGCACGGCGGTGGTGGTGCGCGGCAGCGACGCCTACCTCGCCCACGTCGGGGACAGCCGCGCCTACCTGGTCCAGGGCGGGCGGCTGCGCCAGCTCACGCAGGACCACTCGCTGGTCGCGCAGCTGGTGCGCGACGGGCAGCTCACGCCCGAGCAGGCCCGCTCCGACCCGCGCCGCAACGTGGTGACGCGCAGCGTCGGCGTGGGCGCGCAGGTGGAAATCGACGCCCAGCGCTTCGAGGCGCTGCTGCGCGACGGCGACACGCTGCTCATGTGCAGCGACGGGCTCCACGGGCTGGTGCGCGACGAGGAGCTCGCCGAGCTGGCGGGCGAGCCCGAGCTCGACAACGCCTGCAAGCGCGCCATCGTGATGGCCAACTCGCGGGGCGGCCACGACAACATCACGGTGGTGGTGGCGCGCCAGGTCCCGAACGGCGGCGGCACCGGGGTGGCCTGCGCCGAGGTCGAGATCCAGCCCCGCATGCGCGAGCTCGACGACGACCGCTCGCAGTCGGGGGCGGGGCGCACCCACTTCGAGATGCCCGCCATGAAGCGTCCCGAGCCCGCCGCCCGCCGCGCCGAAGCGGACGACGACGAGGATGAGGACGAGGACGAGGACGCCCCCAAACCGGCCGCGCGGCCGGCGCGCGCCGAGGCCGCCGCCGAGCCGGGCGGATCGCGCCGCGCGACGGTGTGGATCGTGGTGGCGCTGGTGGTCCTGCTGCTCGCGATCGCGGCCGCGGCGTTCGTGCTCATGAAGCTCAACGCCCAGACGTCGGTGCTGGGAGCGGGCGCCGCCCCCGCCGCGGGAGCGACCGCATGGCGATGAAGAAGGATTTCGGCGCCTTCGAGCTGCACGAGAAGATCGGCAGCGGCGGCATGGCCTCGGTCTACCGCGGGGTCCAGAAGTCGCTCGACCGCCGGGTGGTGCTCAAGGTGCTGTACCCGCACCTCGCCGAGGACGAGAAGCTGGTGCAGCGCTTCGAGCGCGAGGCGCGCGCGGCCGCGATGCTGCGCCACGAGAACATCGTGCAGGTGATCGACTGCGGCCGGCACGAGGACGTCTCGTACATCGCCATGGAATTCGTCGAGGGGATGGACCTCAAGAAGTGGACCGACGCCCACGGGACGCCCCCCCTCGAGATGGCGGTGCTGCTGCTGCGCGACCTGTGCTCGGGCCTCGAGCACGCGCACCAGCACCGCATCGTGCACCGCGACATCAAGCCCGCGAACCTCATGCTGACGCCCGACGGCATGCTCAAGATCATGGACTTCGGCCTCGCGCGGAAGGGCGAGGACTCGACCGCCGTGACCGTGGTCGGCTCGGTGCTCGGCACCCCGGCCTACATGTCCCCGGAGCAGGCGACCGGCGAGACCGTGGACGAGCGCAGCGACATCTTCTCCTCGGGGGTCGTGGGCTACGAGCTGCTCGGCGGGCAGCGGCCGTTCAGCGGCGACTCCTATTCGACGGTCCTGCGGTCGGTGCTGACGGTGGACCCGCCGCGCCTCGAGGACGTGAACCCGCTGGTGCCCCCCGAGGTGGTGGCGGTGGTGGTCAAGATGCTGCAGAAGGACGTCTCCAAGCGCTACGCGCGCATCAGCCAGGTGCGGAGCGACCTCGAGGCGGTGATCGACCAGATGGGGCTCCACCGCAGCCGCGACCTGCTCCGCCAGTACGCGCAGGATCCCGAGAACGTCGCCGAGTCGCTCAAGAAGAAGCGCCTGTCCCGCCACATGGACCAGGGCCTCTACTACGAGACCATGGGCCGGGGCAAGATTGACGACGCGATCCTCGAGTTCCGGCGCGTGGTGCATCTCGACCCCGACAACAAGGACGCCCGCGAGCACCTGCGCAAGCTCGAGAAGGAGCGCCAGTCGCTCGAGAGCCAGTCCGACGCGGACGCGGCCGAGGGCGATCCGGGCGCCACCATGGTGATGCCGCCCGAGATGGTGGCGCAGGCGGCCCGCGGCGGGCCGCCCGCGGCATCGGCGGCGTCCGCGGCCAGGGCCCCGGCGCCCGCGAAGCCCGCGCCGGCGCGTCCCGCCCCGACCGCGAAACCCGCCGCGAAGGCGGCGCCGGCCCCGGCCGAACCCGGAGCCGCGGCGGCCCGCACCCGGACGATGTTGATCGTGGCCGCCGGCGTCCTGGTGGCGCTGATCGCGGTCGTCGTGTTCGTGCTCATGCGCGGCGGCGGCGACCAGGAGCCCGCGCCGTCCGCGAGCGTGCCCCCCGGCACGTCCTCACCCGCGACGCCGGGCGGGACCACGACGCCGGCCCCCGCGACCCCGGCTCCCTCCGGTCCCGCCGCCACCACGCCGCCCGCCCCGGCGAGCCCGGCGGCGCCAACCGGGAGCGCGGTCGGCACCGGTTCGATCGACGTGGCGACGGTTCCGACGCAGGCCCGCATCAGCCTCGACGGGCGCGCCCAGACGCGGCGCAGCAACGCGACGATTCCGGATGTCCCGGCCGGCGAGGTCAGCGTGCGCGTCGAGAAGGACGGCTACCTGCCCCAGACCCGCACCGTGCAGGTGTCTCCCGGCGGAAGCGTGCGCGCGAGCTTCACGCTCGAGCCCAATCCCAACGTGCCCGGCACGCTCGAGATCCGGGTCTCGCCCTTCGCCACCTACTACGTGGACGACCAGCAGGTCGCGTCCAACGTCGCCTCGACCCGGCAGCAGCTGAAGCCCGGCCTCCACTCGGTGCGGGCGGTCCACCCGGCCTTCGACCCGCAGGAGTGGAAGAACGTCCGGATCGAGCCGGGCAAGACCGTGACGCTCACCCACGACTTCATCGCGGCCTCGCGGGTCACGCTGCGCGTCACCGCCGATCCGTGGGCCGAGGTGGTGGTGGACGGCCAGCGCACCGGCAAGTTCACGCCGTGCGAGATCCAGGTCGCGGCGGGCACGCACACCGTCACCGTGGTGCGGGACGGTTTCGCGCTGGAGGGGAGCCCGCAGACGGTCGCGCTCAAGGGCGGGCCGCCGGTGAGCCTGAGCTTCAAGCTCCGGAAACTCTAGGCTCCGCCGGAGCACGCGCCCGCGCCGCGTTCGCGGACCGGGCTCAGGCGTTCAGTCGGGCCGCCCGTAGCCGCGGCCGGCGCGGTCGGGGGCCAGGGCGCGTCCCGCGAGGAGCATCCCCGAGCCCAGCTTGCCGGCCTGCGCCGTTTCCAGCCCGCGCAGCGGCCGGGCGTTCTCGTCGAGCCGCCGGAGCACGTCCGAACGGTTCCAGGTCGGATGGACCGAACGGAGCAGGGCGGCCGTGCCGGAGACGAACGGCGCCGACATGGACGTTCCGCTCCACAGCCGCCACGCGTCGCCCGGGTAGGCGCTCCGGATCCCGACCCCCGGGGCGCTCAGGTCCACGTGGCTGCCGAACGAGGTGAACGGCGCGGGCCACGAGGAGACCTCGCAGGCCGCGACCGCGATCGTGCGCGCGCTCGACGCCGGGTATTCGACCGGCAGCTCGGAACCCGAGTTTCCGGCGGACGCCACCACCACCACTCCCGCCGCCTCGGCGCTCTCGAGGAGCCGCTCGATGCACAGGCTGGGATGGAGCATCCCGAGGCTCAGGTTGATCACGCGCGCCCCGCGCTGGATCGCCCAGCGCAGCCCCGCGGTCACGGCGGCGATGTCGCCCCGCCCGTCGGCGTTGAGCACGCGCACGATCAACAGGCGCGCCCGCGGCGCGGTGAGCGCCACGATCCCGGCCACGTGCGTGCCGTGGCCGTACGCCTCGTCGGCGCGGCCGTCGCCGTCGTCGTCCCGGCCGTTGGCGACGTCGGTGAAATCGTCGTCGTAGTCCACGTAGTCCGTGCCGCCCACGATCCGGCTGCGCAGCAGCCGATGGCCGGGATCCGCACCGGTGTCGAGCACCGCCACCAGCACGCCGTCCCCGCGGCTCACGCGGTGGGCGGCGTCGAGCCCGAGGGCCCGCAGCGCGTCCTGCTCCTGGGTCATGCGGTAGGACCCGAAGCCGTCGTCCGAGGCGTAGCTCTCCTGGCGCGACTCGGCGGTCTCGATCACGGCGTTGCGCTCGGCCACCACCACGCGCGCGTCCGACATCAGCCGCGTGGCCAGCGCCTCGGGCGACTCGCCCGCGCCGGGCAGGAAGCGGACGCAGACATAGTTGGAGCCGGGCGCGATGGTCGCCCCGTAGTCCTTGGCGAGCCGGTAGACGTTGGCGCCGTTCGCGGGCAGCACCGCAACCTCGTTGAGGTACTCGGGTCCGCCCGCCGCGACGCGCGTGCCGCCGCGCTGCGCGGGCGCCGGGGCGGCGGCGCCGGGCGCCGTGGGCGGTGTACGGCCGCACGAGGCGAGCGTTCCAAGGAGCAGGACGATCGCCGCGGCGGCGGGCAAGGGACCGCGAGGGGTGAGGCCGCGCGGGGGATGGGACGACATGGGGAGGGCCTCCTCGAAGGCGACAAGGTTAGCGCCGATTCGCGGGGGAAGGGTAAGGAAAAATCCGGGGCGGTCTTCCCCTCCCCCGCGGCGGTGCCGCGGCGCGGGAAGACCCGTCCGGCCCACGGTCCTTCTCATCGGGCGTCCCCCGGGCCGAGGGCCCCGGGCCCCCCGAGCAGCACGAACCCGGCCCAGTGGAGCGGATGGGCGCCCTCGCCCGCCCGGACCGCCTGGGTCCGGCGGAGCGCCTCGGCGGTGTCGTCCCCCGCGGCCAGCCGGTCGTAGAAGGCCGTCATGAACCGGCGCGCCGCCTCGTCCTCCACGTCCCACTGGGAGGCGACGACCGCCCCCGCGCCGGCGCCGAGCAGCGCCCGGCCGAGCCCGAACCACTCCTCGCCCGGCCGGACCAGCGCGCGCGCCGACTGGCAGGCGGAGAGCACCACGCGGGAGGCCGAGAGCCGGGTGCGCTCGAGTGCCGCGGCCGACAGCCAGCCGTCGGCGAGCTCGAGGCCCGAGCCGTGCGGGGCCTCGGCCCGGAAGGCGCCGTGGCCCGCGAAGTGGATCCACGAAGCCCCGGGCGCTTCGGCGTGGAAGCGGGACAGCGTGGCGCTCGCGCCCTCGAGCACCCGCGCCGAGGGAAAGCGCGCCACGATCTCGCGGACCTCGTCCGCCACCTGCGCGAGCCCTCCCGGATCCCTGGCCACCACCAGCGGGGCGGCCGCCCCGCCCGCGCGCGCGGGAACCCGGGCCCGCGCCGACAGCGCGAGCCGCAGGCCGGGAACGATCGCGATCCGGGCCGCCTCGCACAGCCGCCGACCGTCGGGAAGCGGCAGCGCCGCCCACGGCAGGCGCGCGAGCGGCCCGGCGGGCGCGATGGCCAGCGCGCCCGGGACCTCGCCCCACGCCTCGAGCGCGGGCCACAGCACGGCGGCGGCGACCCGCTCGAGGCCGCGCGCGAGCGCCGCGGGATCGGCCGGAGCGCCGCCGTAGGCGGCGGAGCGCAGCGAGAACAGCAGCCCCTGGGCGAGCGCGGCGAGCGAGGGCTCGTCGGCGAGCCCCGCGCGCCCCGCGAGGCGGCCGCGCCCCGCGACGACGCACGAGAGCCGCTCGTCGTCGAAGAGGTAGTCGAGCAGGACCGCGTCGGAGGGGATCGAGCGCTGGATGCGGGAGGCGGTGAGCCGGGCCGGCGGCCGGCGCGCCGGGCCGCCCGCGGCCGCGGGCGCGGGCTCCTCGGGCGCCGCCGCCCGGGCGGGA
>CAZIVR010000124.1:0-9524 GCA_964542745.1 uncultured bacterium | reverse complement strand
TCACCTCACGTACGGAAACTCCGTCCGCGCCACGCTCGAGATCCGCAGTTCGTCGAGCGTGCCCTCGAAGGCGTAGTAGGGGTTGCGGTCCACCTCGGCGCCGAGGCGCAGCTCGCCGCCGAAGCTGGTGAGCGCGCGCGGGTCGAACAGGTTGCCCACCAGCAGCGGCGCCTCGCTCGGGCGGATCGCGTCGCCGACGGCGTACTGCGAGTCGAGCCGGCCGTTGAGGAAGAGCTGCACCACCTTGCCGTCGAAGCTCGCGGCGACGTGGGTCCAGCGCCCGAGCTCGATGCGCTCGTTCGAGAAGTAGGTGCGCGGGAGCCCGGCCCGCTCGGGCTGGAGCGCGAACATGAGCCGCCCGGCGCTCTGGTTCTGGAAGCCGGTGGGGATCAGGTCGGCGTGGTAGCCGGGGCTCGACAGGGCCGCGAACGGCGGCTGGATGTTCTGGCCGCCCACCGCGAGCACCCAGCTCTGCTCGGCGGTCACGGGGTTCCAGCGGCAGGCGATCGGGGTGTCCTCGTACTGGCCGAACGCGTCCACGCGCACCCACGCCTCGACGGTGAGCTCGGCGCCGGGCTCGAGCGCGGGCTGGTAGGCGGCCCACACGAACGAATCCACCGAGCGCGTGAAGCGCCGCGCGCCGCCCACGCGGCCCAGGTCGGGGCGCGTGTCGAGCCCGGCGGTGCCGCCCACGTCGGATCCGCCCTCGCTGGCGATGCGCTGGCCGGCGGTCTCGCCGAAGCGCCACAGCAGGATGGTGGCCGAGTCGAACGGAGCGGCGTTCGAGAAGGCCGCGGCCGCTCGTTTCGCGGCGCGCCCGGCGCGGGGCTTGGAATCGCTCCGGGTGCCGCCGCCCGCGGCGCAGCCCGAGACGGCAAGGGCGAGCGCGAGCGCGGCGGCCGCCATCGCCGGGGCGAATGGCCGTCCGATCATCGCGAGCCTCCGCGTTCGAGCGCGGCCTCCGCGACCGCGGCGCTGGTCGCGTCCCCGGTGGTTCGAAACACCTGGACCATGCGCCGCAGGGTAGCGGCGTCGTGGGCGGCGGTCACGACCGGGCGCCAGGCCATCGCGGCCTCGCGCTCCCGGCCCTGCCCCACGTAGGCCCAGCCGAGCCCGATGCGGGCGGGCACGCTCTCGGGCTGGATCTGGATGGCGCGCTCGAGCGCGTTGACCGAGACGTCGAGGTCTCCCATCTCGTAGCCCACCGCGCCGAGCTCGAGGAGGATGTCGAGGTTGCGCGGGTCGAGCGCGGCGGCGCGGCGCAGCGACGAGCGCGCCTCCTCGAAGCGGCCGAGCTGGCGCGCGAACGCCCCGCGCGCGGCGTGGAGCAGCGCCTGGTTGCCCTCGACGAACGTGCGGGCGCGCGCCTGGTGGTAGCTGCGGCGCACCGGGTCGGCGAACCAGCCGGGGAGCGTGCCGAACTCGGGCCCGATCTCGTAGAGCACCGCCGGGTGGCCCGACGACACCTTCCGCACCGTCAGCCCGGGCACGACGCCCGCGGTGTCGAGCAGGTGCCAGAAGGCGGGGCGGGTCTCGGCTTCGGGCCACGAGAAGTACATCCAGCGCGCCCCGATCTCCCGCGCCTGCCGGGCGAGGTCGGGGAGCGTGTCGGCGAACGGGAAGGGCGCGGGCTCGACGCCCGCGTGGAAGGCGAGGTGGGGTTTGCGGGCGATGACGCGGTCGCCGGGGCGCTTGAGCTCGCGCAGCGCTTCCGACACCTCGAGCACCTCGAGCGGGAGCTGCGTCAGGAGGAACTGCGTCTGGCGGACGGTTCCGCGAACCGCCACCACCAGCGGCAGCGCGAGCAACAGCGCCTTGAGCCACAGCCTGCCGGCGGGGAACGCGAAGCGCGGCGAGCCGAAGGCGAGACCGCCGAGGGTGGCGTAGACCGGCATGAGGGCCAGCGAATAGCGCTCCGAGTAGAACGCGGGCACCAGCGTGAGGAACAGCAACGCCCCGGCCGCGACCACCGGCCACAGCGCGCGCGAGCGCCGGTCGAGGGCGAAGACCAGCGTCCCGGCGGCGGCGGCGAGCGCGGTCCAGCCGCCCATCAGCTTGAGCCCGTCGTCGCGCAGGTGGGCCCCGACGTTCACGACCATGCGCGTCGCGACCGCCACCGGGTCGCGCGCGATCACGTCCCACAGGTTGTGGAACTGGGGCTGGAGCAGGCGCTGGTAGTCGTCCCAGGCGATGCCCCGGGCGCGCGCGAACACCTCGTAGGCGACGTTGTGGTGGAGCTGGAACGAGAAGCTCGACCCGTGCGTGAGGCTGTAGACCACCCACGGGACCACGGGTGCCAGGAAGCCGGCCGCGAAGCGGAGCGCGAGCGCCACGCGGCCCGGGCCGCGGGCGGAGGGCGGCGCGGCGGGCGCGCCTTCGGCTCCGGCGGCGGGCGGCGCCGCCGTGCCGGGCACCGCGCGGCCCGCGATCGCGAGCAGCCCGGCGGGCAGCAGGTAGATGGCGTTGTAGCGGGTGAGGAACGCGGCCCCCGCCAGGAGCCCCGCCCCCACCACGGCGTTCCGCCCGCCGCGCGCGAGCAGCAGGTAGAGCGCTCCCGCCTGCAGCGCGATCGCCACGGCGTCGGTGGTGGCCGAGTAGGCGTAGCGGAACACGAACGCGTTCACGGCGAACAGCGCCGCGCCGGCCAGCGCCACCCGGGCGTCGAGCAGGCGGCGGACGATCGCGAACCAGAGCCCGAGGGTCACGAGCGTGGCGGTCATCGAGAGGAGCCCGGCCGCGAGGAACAGGTTCGGGATCGCGAGGCCCGCGAGCGCCAGGATCACCTCGTAGCCGGGCCCGATGACGCCGTAGCGCGAGGGCAGCAGCTTCCCCTGCTGGACGAGCCGCGCCCCCTCGGCGTAAGCGCCGTAGAAGTCGGTCTCGGCCATGTAGTCGCCGATCCGGTGGGCCCCGAAGATCATGGCGAGGATGGCGGCGGCGAGCGCCGCACCGACCGCCCAGGCCGCGGCGACGAACCACCGGTCGGTGGCGGGCGACGGCGAGTCGGCGCCGTCGAGGGCGCGGGCCGGGGCCCGGGCAGAAGCACCGCGCGCCGCCGTCTCGGGACGGGCGGCGCGGCGCGGGCGGGAACGAGGTGGGGTCATGACGGCCGCGAAGTCTAGCAGGGTGTCCGGCCGGCCGGAGGATGGCCGCGGTGCATGACCCCGAAATGGTTGCGGCGGCGGATCACGGGGATCCGCCGCCGCGCGGGCCAATCGTCAGCTGGTCGTGGGGATGCCCAGTCCGATCAGCGCCCGCGGCGCCGGGCCCGGGAGGCGCCCAGCGCAAGCAGTCCGAGTGAAGCGAGAATCATGGTTCCGGGCTCGGGGATTGGGCGACTCGGAGCCTCGCCGAGCGGGGTGTACACCGGCTCGATCGTCGGGGCCGGGGGCACCGGCGCGCCGTCCATCCAGCGCCGGAGCTGGACCGATCCACCGTTCACGTCCTTGGGAGCGTCCGCGGCCTTGTTCGCGTTGTCCTCGAGGATCTGGCCACCCTGGACGTACGCCATGGCCGGAGCGGCGAGCAGGGCGAGGAGGGCGGCGCTGAAGAGCAGCTTCTTCATGGGGGGGGTACCTCTTCCTTCCGACAGCGACATTGGGAGACGCGGTGACTCTCTAGAGGTGCTCATCTCGCAATGCCCGTGCCGCCGAAGTCGCGCCGCCCTATGTCCCCTGATCGCAGCCGTTAGCGGCAGTCGTCGCGCTGCGGGCCGGCCCGCCGGGGGCCCCGCAGCCGAAAACCTGTAGCCTATCCCGACACTTGGGGCCCGGGACCGACGGTGGAGCCGACACCCGTTCGCGCCCGGCGCCGGCCGGGAGCGACCCGCGGCCGTGGGCCCGCTCCTCGGCGGGCACGATTCCGCGGACGAGAGCGGCAAATGACCCACGACGCACCGAAATCCGAGCCGAAAGACCCGGTCGGGCTGTGCGCCCGCTGCCGTCACGGGCGCGCGGTTCTCACGTCGCGCGCCGTGTACCTGCTGTGCGAACGCTCGGTGTCCGACCCGCGCTACGACAAGTACCCGCGGCTGCCGGTGCGGGAGTGCCCGGGGTACGAGGAGCGCGGGACCGAGCCGGGCTAGCGGGAGGCGAGGGCGCCCGCCAGCACTTCGGCAAAGACGCGCGAGCCCGCCGGGTTCAGGTGGGCCTCGTAGAGGAAGTAGGGCGTCTCCCGGCGGGCCGCCTCGCGCAGTGCGGCGGAGGGATCCACGAAGCGGATGCCCTCCCGCTCGCACAGTTCGCGGAGCAGCCGCTGCGGGCGGTCCATGTCGGCGAGGAACCCGGCGTAGGCGGAGTCGGCCGCGGCCTGTCGCCGCGCCACCTGCTGGAGCGCCTCCAGCACCTGGAACGGCGACGGCATGTAGGCGATCGTGAGCCGCGCGCCGTGGCGCTCGCGCGCGGTGCGGCCGAGCCACGCGAGGATGCCGGCGGTGTTGTCCCAGCGCGGGCGCCATCCCTCGCCGTAGAAGGCTTCGACCACGCCCGGCACGCGCGGCAGGCGCGCCCGGTAGCCGAGGCGCGCGGCGAGATCCAGCAGCCACGGGTTCGCGGTCACCAGGTTGGTGATGCGGGACTTCAGGAACACCAGCATGATCGAGCGCTCGGCCGCGCGATGGCCCCACGGATTCCCGGCGGGGGGCGTGGGCGCCGTGGCGCGCAGCGCGCCGGCCGAGTCCACGTGGAACACGGGCCGCCCGGGGTGGAGACCGACGTGGCCCATCTCGAGGCCGGCGTTGTCCATCGGGTCGTTCGAGAAGAACACCAGCACCAGGTCGCCGCCCACCTCGTAGCCCCGCGCGGCGAGGTCCTCGAGCAGGAGCGCCTGCTGGCCGTTGCCGTAGCTCTCGACCCCGAGGTTCACGACCTCCACCGAGTCGCCCATCAGGCCGCGCAGCCGGCCCACGAACGTCTCGGGCTCGTTGAGGGCCGCGGCGAACACGAACGAGTCGCCGATCACGCTCACGCGCCGCCGCCCCGGCGGAACCGCGAGGGTCATCGGCGGGTTCCGCGTGCCGAGGGCGTTGATCGAGACGCGCGACTCGAGCGACTCGTTGAAGTCGAAGCGGTGGTACTCGCCGGGCTTGAGCGCCCAGCCGCGGCGCTCGTGGAATTCCATCCACGGAAACGGCCGCGTGTCGGCGCCGCGCACCTTCATGCGGAAGTAGAGTTCGCCCGCGGTCAGCGCCAGCGCGGCGAAGAACGCGGTGGAGAACGCCGCGATCGCGAGGTTGGCGACGACGGTCTTCAGGCGCATGCGGGGGGGCGGGGGATCACCGGGCGGCGGAGGGCCCCGGCGTCACGGGAGGATCGTGATGCGGTGCACCCGCACGAGGCCGGGAGCGCGGAAGCGCGCGAAGTAGAGCCCGGCCGAGAGGCGGCGGCCCGCGTCGTCGGCGGGCGTCCAGCCGAGCGCGTGCCGACCGGCCGCGTGCCAGCCCTCGGCCACGGTCGCCACGCGGCGCCCGCCGAGGTCGTAGATCTCAAGCGCCACGGGCGCGGCCTCGGGCAGGTCGAAGGCGAACTGGGCGCGGCCCTCGACCGGGTTGGGCCGCGGCGGCAGGAAGGCGAGCGTGGCCGGCGCGGGCCCCGGCAGCACCGCGGTGGCTCCGCCGCTGACGCGGGCGGTGAGCGCCACGACCAGATCGGTGCGCGGCGTCGCGCCGGGGAGCGGCTCGTCCTCGCTGGTCAAGGTGAGTGTCGCTTCGTAGGTCGAGTCGGTGGTCGCGCCCGAGTCGTCGAACAGCAGCTCGAAGGTCCGGCCGAGGCCGGCGACCAGCGACGGCGAGAAGCCGCCGACGATCGAGAACCGTCCCGCGCCGCCGGTGATCGTCCCGCCGGTCAGGGAGAGCCGCGCCTGGAGCGGGTTGTAGCCGCGGTTGTGCACGCGCACCGACCGCCCGGAGAAGCCTCCGGCCGGGTGGGTGCCGAAGTTCGCGGAGTCCGCGACCACGACCGCCGCCGAGTCGAGCGAGGCGACCGCGTGCGCCAGCACGGTGCCGAAGAGCTGCACCTGCTTGGTCAGCGAGTCGGTGGCGTCGGTCGTGACCGTGAGCGTGCCGCTCTTGAGGCCGGTGGACGCGGTGGCCATGGTGATCGTGTGGTTGTTGGTGGCGCCGGCCGCGGCGCTGAAGGAGCCGCCCGGGGCGGTGAAGCCCGCGGGTGCTGCGAACGAATAGTCGAGCGCGTCGGCGGGCGCGATCGCGCTGTTGGTCACGGCGAGGTTCTGCTGGGCCGTCCCGCCGACGATGGCGCTGCCGAAGGGCAGCGTCGAGGCCGCCTGGATCTTCGCGGCGACCTGCACCGTGACGATGACCGGCAGGTGGTCCGAGGCGTTCTTGAGGGCGTTCGCGATGGTGAGCCCGACCGCGTTGTTGAAGCCGCCGCCGTTGATGTCGTCGTCGTAGTGGAGCCCGTCGTTCCCGTAGGCCGAGTAGCCGCCGGGCACGAGGTCCACGCCCTGCCCGTTGGTGAGCGCCGTGGAGGCGAGCCACAGGTCGAAGCGGTCGTCCATCCCGCCGCCCGAGAAGCTCCCGCAGCCCGTGAGGCACGGACACTGGGTCAGGTGCACCGAGTAGCTCGCGTTGTTGTGCCAGCTGCCGGTGAGGGCCAGGGGATCGGAGGTGCGGCCGTCGTTGTCGGCCTGCGACTCGGTGAGGCGGATCAGGGCGCCCTCGTATGCGCCGTAGATGTTGGTGTCGCCGCCGATCAGGAAATTGGTGTTGGCGGGCACGAGGTTGAGCGTGTTGCGGAGGTCGGTGGCCTCGAGGCGGCGCGTGGTGGAGTCGGCCCCGCTCGGCCCGCCGGCCTTGAAGTGCACCGAGTAGACGCGGAACGTGCCGTTGATGTTCGTGTAGCCCACCGGGGTCACGCGCGTGAACAGCACCGCGCGCGGGCCCGAGGTGGAGACGATGTTGGTGAAGCTGATCCCGACCTTGGCGCTCTTGTAGAAGATCGCGCCGCCCTCGATCGAGGGCGAGCTCTGGAGGGTGAAGAAGCCGCTGTTCGCCCACTGCCCGGGCTCGACCACGTTGAGCACGTTGGTCTGGAACGAGTCCACGCCGGCCTGGCTGTTGATTTCCTGAACGACCAGGACGTCCGCGTTGATCGCCGCCATGACGGTGCGGAACGAAGGCTGGCGGCTCGCGAGGTTGTAGGCGGGGTAGTTGAAGAGGTTCCAGCTCACGACGCGGAGCGCGTGCGCGGGCGCCGCCGCCGCCAGGGCGGCGAGGCCCAGCGCGGCGACGATCAGGCGGGAGCCCCGAATCATGGCGCGATTACCTTACCACCGCGAGGCGCGCGATCTGCGCGGGGATTCCGTCGCCGCTCATGCGCACGAAGTAGAGGCCGGCCCCGGCCGGCGCGCCGTGGTCGGTCCGGCCGTTCCAGCGCGCGGTGTAGCGGCCGGCCTCGAACGCGCCCTGGGCGAGCGAGGCGACGCGGCGGCCGGAGAGATCGAAGACCTCGAGGTGGAGCCGCGCCGCGCGCGCGAGATCGAAGCGCACCGTGGCCGAGGCGCGCAGCGGGTTCGGGAAGGGCGGCAGGAGCCGCGTGAGCGCCGGCGGGCCCTCGCCGTCCACCGCGGTGGCGCCGGTCGAGACGCGGGCGACCAGCGAAAGCGTCGGGTCGGGATGCGCGGCGATGCCCGGCAACGGTTCGTCGGCGCACAGGAAGCCCAGCGTGGCCCGATAGGTGTTGCCGGGCACGGCGCCGGTGTCGTCGAAGCGCACGTTCCAGCCCGCCGCGGTCCCCGAGACCAGCGCCGGCGAGAAGCCGCCCACGATCGAGAAGCGGGAAGCGTCGGGCCCGGTGATCGAGGCGCCGGCGACCGCGAGCCGCGCCTGGAGGGCGTCGTAGCCCCGGTTGTGCACGCGCGCGAGCCGATCGTCGAAGTCGCCGACGTCGTGCGTGCCGAAGTCGAGGCTGTCGGCGACCACGGCGGCCAGCGAGTCGAACGACGGCACCGAGTGGCGCAGCACGGTGCCCGAGAGCGCGATCGAGAGCGAGGGCGTGTCGAGGTCGTTCGAGTTGAGAAGGAGATTCCCCGCCTTGGCCCCGGCGGTGGCGGTGTTCATGCCGATCGCATCGGTCGAGCCCGCGCCGGCGAGCACGTCCACCTGGCCGGCCGGGGCGGTGAAGCCCGCCGGAGCCACGTAGACGTACTCGAGCGTGTCGGCGGGGGCCGTGGCCGGGTTCGAGACCGAAAGGTTCTGGCTCGCCGTCGCGCCCACGATCACCGTGCCGAACGCGATCGGGGCGGTCGAGGCCGAGACCCGCGCCGGCAACCGGAGATCCACGCGCTGCGGCAGGTGGTCGCTCGCCGAGATCAGGGCGGTGGCGTAGGCGGATCCCTCGGGGATCGTGGGCGAGGCGGTGATCGCGAGATTCAGGTGCAGGCCGTCGTTCCCCACCGACTTGTAGGTGGACGCCAGCAGGTCGAGCCCGTCGCCGTCGTTCCAGTTGTAGGTGGGCAGGATGAAGTCGAAGCGGTCGTCGAGGCCGCCGGTCGCGGCGCCGCTCGCGCAGCCCGTGCCCGCGCACGGCGACTGGGTGTGGATCGGGGCGTAGGTGGGGCTGTCGTGCCAGTCCTGCACGCCCTGCGCCGGGTTCAGCGGGTCGTAGAGCCGCCCGATGTTGCTGGACTGGCTCTCGAGGAACTTCCAGTAGGCGAGCTCGTCGGAGGCCCGGTAGAAGTTCATGTCGCCGAGCGCGATCATGTGCGTGCCGGCGGGAGCCGCGTTCATGCTGTCCCGCGCGCCGGTGGCCTCGGCGAGCCGGCGCGCGCGGTCGGTCGAGGTGTCGCTGGCCTTGAGGTGCATGCTGTAGAGCCGGAACTCGGCGGCCGCGGACGAGTACCCGACCGGCTTCACCCGGTAGACGTTGACGACGCGGAGCGGCTGCGACGGGTTGGGCTGGAACGCCCACGCGCCGAGGACGCTCACCTTCGCCGGCTTGTAGAAGAGCGCCCGCTCGGTGTCGCTGGTGTAGTCCACCCACGGGGCCGAGGCCCACTGCCCGGGCTCGAGCGCGTTCAGCACCTGGTCGCGGAACTCGTCCACTCCGGCCTGGGACTGGATCTCCTGCACGGTGATGAGGTCCGCCCCGAGCGGGCCGAGGATGGTCCGGAAGTGCGGGTCGCGGGTCGCGCCCGTGCTCCCCGGATAGTTGAGGAGGTTGTACGTGACCAGCCGCAGGGCGTGGGCGGGGGACGCGAGGGCGGCGGCCGACAGCACCGCGGCGAACAGGGTGAAACGGATTCCACGGACGGGGGCCATGAAGACTCCAGTGCTCGAATGCAAATGGCCGGATGCCGCGGAGTCGAAGGGGTGCCGCGAAGCCGGACGACCTTGGTGATGTGGGGAATGCCGGGGAAAGTGTACCGAGCGCGGGCCGGAAAACGCCAGCAGATCCGCCGCTCCGGCCGCGTTTCCGGCGGGCGCCCTCCGGGGGTCGCCCGTTCGCCGGGGCGCCTCCGGGGGGCGGCCCCCGCCGGGGCGCCGGCGGGGCGGCCGCCGCCGGGGCGCC
>CAZIVR010000123.1:0-9560 GCA_964542745.1 uncultured bacterium | reverse complement strand
CACCGCTCGTACCTGAGCGTGACCGGGCAGGGGCCGCGCGAATCCAACGAGCGCCTCGAGTTCCTCGGCGACTCGGTGCTGGGCCTCGTGACCAGCGAATTCCTCTACCGGGAGAACCCGGAGGAGCACGAGGGCGACCTCACCAAGTACAAGTCCCTGCTGGTCTCCAAGGCGATCCTCTCGCGCCGGGCGCTGGCCATGGGGCTCGGGCGGTTCGTGCTGATGAGCCATTCCGAGGTGGAGTCGGGCGGACGCCAGCGCCTCTCGATCCTCGCCGACGCGTTCGAGGCCGTGATCGGCGCGGTCTACCTCGACCAGGGCTTCGAGCCCGCGCGCGCCTTCATCCACCGGTGGCTGCTGCGGGAGAGCGAGGAGATCGTCGCCGACAAGCAGCACACGAACTACAAGAGCCACCTGCAGGAGTACGTGCAGAGCACGTGGCGCACGCACCCCGTGTACCGGATCCGCAGCGAGATGGGCCCGGACCACTCGAAGCACTTCCTGGTCGAGGTGCTGGTCGGAAAGCGCAGCCTCGGGGACGGGCGCGGCCCCAACAAGAAGGAGGCCGAGCAGGCCGCCGCGCGCAACGCGCTCGAGCGGGCCGGAGTCTCGCTCGACGACGACGCTCCGGTCCGCGGCGGGGCGCCGCCGCGCCGCGAGGAGGCCCCGCGCCGCGAGGAGGCCCCGCGCCGCGAGGAGCCGCGCCGCGAGGAGCCGCGCGAGCGGTCCTCCCGCCGGGGTCCCGAGCCCGGCGTCGCGATGCCGGCCGTGGAGACCGGGACCGAGGAAGGGGCCTTCGAGGGACGGCGCCGCCGCGGGCGGCGCGGGGGCCGCGGCCGCGACGAGCGTCCGATCGCGCCCGCACCCGCCGTCGAGGCCGAGGCCGAGTCACCCGAGGCGCCCGCGGCGGGGCGGCTCGCCGTGCCCGGCCGCAGGCTGCGCCCGCTTCCCGAGCCCCCGGCCCCGCTGCCGGTCCTGCCGGAGGTGGAGCCGCCGCCTTCGCCGCGCGACGAGGACGAACTCGACGACGTCGGACGGCCGGAGGGCCCGCTCGAGGAACTGCACGTGGATCCGTTCGCGTGGGGTTCCGAGCCGGAAATGCCCGAAGCGCCGACGGTCCCGGATCGCGCGCCCGGCCGTGCGCCGCAGGACGACTTCGATCCCGAAGCTCCCGAGACGGAATCCGCGGACTTCGAAGAGGAGCCGGCGGCCCCCGCGCGCGACACGGGCCGGGAAGCCGGGCCGGGGCGCGGAACCGAGGCTCCGGAGCCGCCCCGCGCGGCGCCGTCTCCTCCGCCCGCTCCGTCGCCCGCGCCGGACAACCGTCCGAGCTTCGGGCGCCGCCGCACCCGGCGCGGGTGAGCCGTCCCGGGCGGCCCGGGCGCGGACAGGCCTTCGTCATTTCGGGGCCGCCCGCGCGGGCCGCCCGCCGCGGCCCGGCGCACCCGTGCTAGGCTTTGGCCCCATGCGATTCCTCGCGCCGGTGCTCGCCCTCGTTTCCGCGCTGGCCGCGGCGCCGGCGCCGGCCGCGGCGCCCGCGCCCGACTCGACCGTCTACGGGAGCGGCGAGGCGCTCCTCTACTACGCGCGCGGCCGCCTGCTCGAGGAGCAGGGCCGGATCGACGGCGCGCTGGCCCAGTACTTTCGCGCGGTGGCGCTCGACCCCCAGGCGCTCGCCCCGGCGCGCCGCGCGAGCGAGCTTTCGGCCCGCCAGGGGGGCCACGAGCGGTCCCTCGAGTTCGCGAACCGCGCGCTCGGCATCGCGCCCGAGGATCCGCGGAGCCTGTGGCTTCGCGGCGCGGCGCTCTTCAACCTGGGCCGCGCGCGCGAGGCGGTCGCGTCCCTGAGCGCCGCGGCCGAACGCGATCCGGAGAATCTCGAGTACTGGCGCACGCTCATCCGGGTCGCCGACCACGAACAGGACCTCGACCTGCTGGTGCGCGCCTGCCGCGCGGCCGTGGCGCTCGAGGACGAGGATCCGGAGACGTGGTTCCAGCTCGCCGGGGCCCTGGCGCGACGCGGTGAGTTCGCGGCGGCCGACTCGGCGCTCGTGGTCGCGCGCGCCGGCCACCCGTCGCGTCCCGGGCTCGACTTCCTCGGGGCCTGGATCCACGAGGGGCTGGAGCGGGACGACGAGGCGATCGAGGGCTATCGCCGCCACCTGCACGCCCATCCCGAGGACGTCACGACGCGCCAGCGCGTGGTGGCGCTGCTCGCCCAGAACTCGCGCTGGCGCGAGGCGTACCCGGAGGCGCAGCGGATCGCCGCCGCGCGGCCCGGGGATCCGGAGGCGATCGAGATGGAGGCCGACCTCGCCTTCAAGAGCGGGCACGCGGGGGCCGCGCTCGACCGGCTGGCCGCGCTGCGCCGTATCGAGCCCTCGGAGCCCCACAACCTGGGGCGGGCGATCCTGGTGCTGGCGCGCAACGGCCGCGGGGCCGAAGGGGTGAAGCTCGCGCGCGCCTGGTCTGAGGAGCACGCGGGCGACTACCGCGGCGCGCTGCTCGAGGCGCGCGCGCACTCCCTCGCCGGCGCCGCGGGGCCGGCGCTCGAGCGCGCGCGCGAGGCGGTGCGGCTCGCGCCCGACTCGCTCGGGCCGCGCCTGATGCTCGGGCGCCTCGCCCAGCAGGAGAAGCGCTGGAGCGAGGCCGCCGAGTCGTGGGAGGAGCTGCTGCGCCGGCGCCCGCGCGAGCTCGGCGCGGCGCTCGACCTGGCCTTCTGCCGCGAGCAGCTCGGCGACGTCGAGGGCGCGGTGGCCGCCGCGCGGGACGCCCTGTCGTGGGCGCCCACCCACCCGGGCGCGCTCAACTTCCTCGGCTACCTGCTCGCCGACCACCAGCGCGACCTCGGGCAGGCCGAGCGGCTCGTGCTCCAGGCGGTGGCGCAGGATCCCGACAACGGCGCCTACATCGATTCCCTCGGCTGGGTCTACTACCGCCTCGGCCGGCTCGCCGAAGCCCGCGAGCAGCTCGAGCGGGCGGCCGGCCTGACCGGTGGGGACCCCGTGGTGCTCGAGCACCTCGGCGACGTCTACCGCGACCTGAAGCTCCTGGACCTGGCCCGCGCCCAGTACCGCAGGAGCCTCGCGGCGGACAGTTCCAACCAGCGGGTCCGCAACAAGTTGGAGGCCATCCGGTAGGTCCCGGGAACCTCGGGTTCCGGGACGGGGTAACACCTCCGGGTGAGAGCGCACGTGGCCCCTGATCGCGATCCAGTCCCCCCGCCGGTCGTGAGTCTTTCGGACGAAGACCTGATGGCACGGGTCGCCGAGGACGAGGATCGGGCCTTCTCGGAACTGGTGCGGCGATTCCAGGGCCGCGTGATGAATCTCATCAGCCGGGTGCTGAACGACCGGGAGAGCGCGGACGACCTCGCGCAAGAGGTGTTCATCCGGATCTACGTGCACCGGAGGAACTACCGGCGCGGGTCCAAGTTCTCGACCTGGCTGTTCACGATCGCGGCGAACCTGGCCAAGAACGAGATCCGGCGACGGGTCCGGAAGCGGCACTGGTTCAGCCTCGACGCCCTGCAGGACCTGCTCAAGGACAGCGCACCGCAGCTCGCCGACCCCACGGAAGGCCAGGAGCGGTCGCTGGAGCGGGGGCAGCTGCAGGAGTTGATGGCGCGCGCGATCGCCACGGTGCCCGAAAAATACCGGCTGGCCCTGGTCCTCCGGGACCTCGAAGGCCTGCCTTACGAGGAGATCGCCATCGTGCTCGGCATTCCGGGCGGAACGGTGCGTTCGCGCATCAACCGGGCCCGGAGCATGCTGAAGCGAAAGCTCCAACCGCTACTGCGCGAAGAAGGACAGCCATGAACTGCAAGCACGCCCGCGGGTTGTTCCCGGCCTACTGGGACGACGAGACCACGCAGGCCGAACGCGAGAGCCTGGAAGGCCACTTCCAGTCGTGCGCCGCCTGCCGGCGCGAATACGAGCAGTACGCCCGCACCCTCGAGGTACTGGGGTCGCTGCCCCGGGTCGAGCCCGCGGCCGACCTGCCGGAGCGCGTGCTCCAGCGGGTGCGCCGCGCCGAGTCGGTGCCCGACGTGCTGCCCGCGGGCCGGCCGGTGTGGGTGCCGCTGGCGGGCTCGGTGGCCGCGGTGGCGCTGGTCGCCGTCACGCTCGCCGGCCCGTGGCTGGGCGGGCGGCGGGAGGCGCGCGAGACGGTTCCGGCCCCGGTCGCGGGAGCGATCACCGAGCCGGTGCTGGTGCAGCCGGCCGCGGGGACCGTGCCGGACGCGCCGCGCGCCCTGCCGGCGCGGGCCGACGTCGTGGCGCTCTCGGCCGACAGCCTGTTCGACCACTCCGAGGACGTGGAGTTCATCCTCGACCCGGTGACGCTCCACCGGGGACGCGCCTCGGTGCACCGCACGTCGGGCGCGCGGACGGACGAGAGGGCCGTCATCACCTTCTAGGAGCCGGCAATGGGCACGTTCGGGCGGAGCTTCGTGGGCGCGCGCCGCGGACGCCTCCCCGCCGCGGTGGCGGGGGTGGCCGCGGCGCTGCTCGCGTTCGGGCCGCTCCCGGCGGTGCCGCAGGGCGCGGTCTCGGGCCCGCCGCAGGACGTGGGCGCGGTGGCCCAGCGGGTGCGGCCCGCGGTGGTGACCGTGCTGGCGCAGAACACCGAGGAGCGCCGCGGCGAGCGCCCCGGCGAGACCTCGCCCCGCATCCACACCCGGGTCGGCTCGGGCGTGGCGGTCGAGGAGAGCTCGATCCTCACCACCGCGAGCGTGGTCCTCAAGGCCGAGCGCGTGCTGGTGCGCACCGCCAACGGCCTGCAGGCCGAGGCGCAGATCGTCGGCGTGGATCCGGTCTTCAACCTGGCGCTGCTGCGCGTGCCGGGCATCCGGCTGCCCGCGCTGCCCTTCGCCGGCGACCGCAGCGGCCGGATCGGCGACTGGATCCTGACGGTGGGTTCCTCGTACCGGTTCCAGCTCACCGAGTCGGCCGGGACGGTCTCGGCGAGCTACCGCGAACCGCGGCTCTCGCTGCTCCAGCTCACCAACACCGTGTCGCCCGGGAACAGCGGCGGCGCCGCGGTCAACGCGCGCGGCGAGCTGGTCGGCATCGTGCAGGGAGAGCTCGGGATTCCCGAGCTCGGCGCCACGCCCGACCGCGAGCGGCGCCCCTCGACCATGAGCTTCGTGCTGCCGGCCGACGCGGTGAAGCGCGTCTACCTCGCCTTCAAGCGCGACGGGCGGGTGCCCCACGGCTACCTCGGCGTCACGACCAGCGGGGCGAGCGTCGCCAGCGAAACCGAGAAGGGGCTCGACGTCCCGATCGGCGCGCTGGTCGAGGAAGTGAAGCCGGGCAGTCCGGCCGAGACGCTCGGGCTGCGCAAGGGCGACCTGATCGTGGGCTTCGAGGGCGAGCGGGTCGAGTATCCGGGCCAGCTCGCGCGCTGGGTCGCGGCCACGCCGCCCGGCACCTCGGTCGGCTTCGTGTGGGTGCGACGCGACCTGCAGCGGGAGGGGAGCGTGGTGCTCGCCGACTCGCCCGACGCCGTGCCGTCGTGGGCGATGCGGGCGGGACCCGCGCCCGCCGCCACGCGCCCGTCGGCCGAGTCGCCCACGCGCATCGCCGACCTCGAGCGCCAGATCCGCCGGCTGAACCGGCAGATCGACCAGCTCAAGGGCCAGTCCACCGACACCGGCCGCGAGTGAGCGACCTCCGGCTGCGCTTTCCCGGCGCCACCGCCCGCACGCGCGTCCGGTTCGCGCCGGGCGGCCGCGCGCGGCTCGGCGCCTTCGTGCGCGAGACCACCGGCGCGCGCCGGGTGCTGGTGGTGAGCGATTCGGGCGTGGCGCCGCTCTACGCCCCGGAGGCGCTCGCGTCCCTGCGCCGCGCCGGGATCGCCGCCGCGCTCGAGGTGGTGCCGCGCGGGGAGCGCTCGAAGCGGCCGGAGATGCTCGCGCGCCTGTGGCGCCGCCTCGCCCGCGAGGGCGCCGACCGCGGCGACGCGGTGGTGGCGCTCGGGGGCGGCGTGGTGGGCGACCTGGCGGGCTTCGCGGCGGCGACGTGGCTGCGCGGGGTTCCGTGGGTGGCGGTCCCGACCACCCTGCTCGCGCAGGTGGACAGCGCGGTGGGAGGAAAGACCGCGGTGGACCTGCCCGAGGGCAAGAACCTCGCGGGCGCCTTCCACCAGCCGGCCGGCGTGCTGGTGGACGCGGAGACGCTCGCCACGCTTCCCGCGCGCCAGGTGCGCGCGGGGCTCGCCGAGGTGGTGAAGACGGGGATGGCCGTGGACGCGGGGCTGTTCCGCGAGTGCGAGCGGAGGCGGGCGGCGCTGGCCGCGGCCGACCGGCGCGCGCTCGCCGCGGTGGCGGAGCGCGCGGTCCGGGCGAAGGCCCGGGTGGTGACGCGCGACGAGCGCGAGGGGGGGCCGCGCACCGCGCTCAACTTCGGGCACACCGCCGGGCACGCGCTCGAGGCGGCGCTCGGCTACCGGCGGCTGCTGCACGGCGAGGCGGTGGCGATCGGGATGCGGGTGGCGGGCCGGCTCTCCGCGGAACTCGCGGGGCTCCCGGGCCGGGACCTCGCCCGGCTCGAGTCGCTGCTCGACGATCTCGTGCTCCCGCGCCGCGCGCCGCCCGTTCCCGCGGAGCGCTGGCTCGCCGCCACGAGCCTCGACAAGAAGCGCGCGGGCGGAAACGTGCGCTGGGTATTGACGCCCCGGGTGGGCTTTGCTAGCGTGCCGCGCCTGATTTCCGGTCGCCTCGTTCGAGCGGCCCTGCTCGCCGCCGGGGCCCGAGACTGAGGCGCGGGGGGGTCCGGGAAAGGCCAAGGAGGCCCGTTGCCGCGGATCCTCGTCCTTCACGGTCCCAACCTCCACGCGCTCGGCACTCGTGAGCCCGAACTCTACGGCGACGCGACGCTCGAGGCGGTGGATGCCGAACTGGGCCGGGTCGCCGGCGAGCTCGGCTGCGAGGTCGAGACCTTCCAGAGCAACCACGAGGGTGTGCTCATCGACGCGATCTACCGCACCCACCCCCGGCTGTCCGGCCGCGCCTTCGACGGCGTGGTCCTCAATCCCGGCGGCCTGACCCACACCAGCGTGGCGCTTCGCGACGCGGTGGCCGGCTGCGGCGTGCCGGTCGTCGAAGTGCACCTCACGCGCATCGCCTCCCGAGAGCCCTACCGTCGTGTTTCGCGCACGGCGGAGGCCTGCGCGGGACTGATCCAGGGTTTCGGCGCCGAGAGCTACACGCTCGGCCTGCGGGCCCTGATGGGAGTCCTCCGGCGTGCCGAAAAAGCGTAAGTCCCCCTCCCGGCCGGTGAAGGCCGGCCGCCCCTCCGCCGATAACCCCGGCGGTGCGCAGCCCGGCCTGGTGCCGCTGGCGGAACTCCGCCAGCTGATCCGGATCGTCCAGCGCACCGGCATCGGAGAGCTCGAGGTCAGCTCCGGCGGCAGGTCGGTCCGCATTTCGGCCTTCGCCGGAGGCCCGCCGCGGGTGGCGTACGCCCCCGCCGAAGGCTTCGCCCCTCGGCCCGCGATGCCCGCGGCGGGCGGCGCGGCCCCGGAATCTCCCGGGGACGCGAAGCCCGACCGCACGGTGGCGATCACTTCCCCGATGGTGGGGACGTTCTATCGCTCGCCGGCGCCGGACGCCGATCCCTACGTCGAAGTGGGGGACATGGTCGAGGTCGGACAGACGGTCTGCATCGTCGAGGCCATGAAGCTCATGAACGAGATCGAGTCGGAAGTGCGCGGGCGGGTGGTCCAGCTCCTGGTGGAGAACAGTCATCCGGTGGAGTTCGGTCAAAAGCTGTTCCTGATCGAACCGGCCTGAGGGCCGCCGGAGGCGGAGGATCGGCATGAACATCCGCAACGTGCTCGAGAAGATGATCGCGGCCCGCGCCAGCGATCTCCACCTGAAGGCGGGGACCCCGCCGGTCGTGCGCGTGGACGGCGTGCTCTACACGCTCGACGAGCCCGCGCCCAGCTCCACCGAGCTTCGCGAGGTGACCCACCAGCTCCTGAACGAGGAGCAGCGGCTCTACTTCTCGACGCACAGCGAGATCGATTTCGCCTTCGGCGTCTCGGGCCTCGCGCGCTTCCGCGCCAACTGCTTCATGCAGCGCGGCACGCCGGCCCTGGCGCTGCGCCACGTGCCGGTGGAGGTGCCGAGCATCGAGGACCTCAACCTGCCCCCGGTGGTGCGCGAGCTGGCCTTCTCGCCGCGCGGACTGGTGCTGGTCACCGGGCGCACCGGCTCGGGCAAGTCCACGACGCTGGCCGCGATGATCGACGCGATCAACAAGGTCACCTCGCGCAACGTGATCACGGTCGAGGACCCGATCGAGTTCCTCCACCGCGACCGGCTCTCGTACATCCACCAGCGCGAGGTCGGCCTCGACACCCGCTCGTTCCACGACGGGCTCAAGTACGTGCTGCGGCAGGATCCGGACATCATCCTGGTGGGCGAGATCCGCGACCTCGACACCATGAGCACGGCGCTGATGGCGGCCGACACCGGCCACCTTGTGCTCTCCACCCTGCACACCACCGACGTGATGCAGACCATCGCGCGCATCATCTCGTTCTACCCGCCGCACCAGCACGACGAGATCCGCCTCGGGATCGCCTCCAACCTGCGCGCCGTGATCTCGCAGCGCCTGATCCCGAGGAAGGACGGCGCGGGCCGCGTGCCCGCCGCGGAGATCATGGTCACCACGCCGACCGTCCGCGAGTACATCCTCGACCAGGAGAAGACCCCGCTGCTTCGCCAGGTCGTCGCCGAGGGCGTGACCCAGTACGGCATGCAGACCTTCGACCAGTCCATCCTCGGCCTGCTGCGCGACGGGCTGATCAACGAGGAAGAGGCGCTCCGGAACTGCAGCAATCCGAACGAACTGAGCCTCAAGCTCAAGGGCATCTCGGGAACCTCCGACCGCACCTGGCAGCCGGTGGACGCGGCGGCGGAGGAGGGCGGCGGCTTCGGGGCCAGCATGGGCGCGGGCGCGCCCGCGCCGGCCGCGACCGCGGCCCGGCCCGACTGGATGAGCGGCTAGGGGGCGAATGTTCCGCAAGGTCCTGGTCGCCAACCGAGGGGAGATCGCGCTGCGCGTGATGCGCGCGTGCCGCGAGCTCGACATCGCGACGGTCGCGGTGTTCAGCGAGGCCGACCGGGAGAGCCTGCACGTCCGGCTCGCCGACGAGTCGGTGTGCATCGGCCCGGCGGCGCCCGCGCAGTCCTACAACTACATCGCCCGCCTGATCTCGGCCGCCGAGGTCACCGGTGCCGACGCCATCCACCCCGGCTACGGCTTCCTTTCCGAGAACGCCCACTTCGTCGAGGTGTGCGCCTCGTGTGGCTTCACGTTCATCGGCCCCACGCCCGAGATGATCCGCAAGATGGGAGACAAGGCCGTCGCCCGCCGCACCATGCAGGACGCCGGCCTGCCGGTCGTGCCGGGCAGCGAGGGCGTGCTCGAGAGCGCCGACCACGCGCTCGACCTGGCCCGCGGCATCGGCTTCCCGGTCATCATCAAGGCGGCGGCCGGCGGCGGCGGCCGCGGCATGCGGGTGGCGTGGGACGAGAAGCAGCTGCGGGCGGGG
>CAZIVR010000122.1:0-9611 GCA_964542745.1 uncultured bacterium | reverse complement strand
ACGAACGCTTCCTTCCAGCCGGGAAGCGGCGGCAACAGCACGAGCGGCGGGCCCGAACCCGCCTCGACCGCTTCGAGCGCTCCGCCCGCGACCGGGAGGCGCTCGACGCGCCAGTGGGCGAGCCACACGGCGGGGGCGGCCTCCCGCCACCGCGGGTCGAGCGGGGGGGCGAGGAGCGGCCGCTCGCCGGGCGGGCAACGCTCGACGCCGGGAATCGTCATGCGCGGCAGGATAGCGCCGGGACTCGCACCACCGTCAGGCCCCAGCGTGGCCGCCGGGCTCCCACCCACGGGATCCCGAAGCGCACGAGGCGGGGCCGCGCGATCCGCGCGCCCCCGCCCCGATGCCGCGGCGAGCCTCGTGAGGCCCGCGACTACTGAAGCAGCGCCATCCGCTTCTGGAAGCTGCCGTCCGGAGTGACCAGCCGGTAGAAGTAGAGCCCGGCGCCGAGCCGTGATCCGTTCTGGTCGCGGCCGTCCCAGCGCGCCTGGTGCACGCCCGCCTGGAACTCGCCCTCGGCGAGGCGGCGCACCATGCGGCCCTGAGGGTCGAACACCTCGAGCGTCACCGCGCCTCCGCGCGGCAGGCCAAACGCGATGGTGGTCGGGCCGGCGGCCGGGTTGGGCGCGTTCTGGCCGAGGAACGCCACGGCCGGAACGCCGTCGCCCACCGCGGTCGTGCCGGTGCCGTTCACCTGCACCTGGAGCATCGAGGCCGGGCCCCAGTTGCCGGCGGCGTCGTGGCCGCGCACCCACAGCTTCTGGTTGCCGAGCACGAAGTACTGGGTGTCGATCACGAGCGACACCGCGACGCTCGCCGTGCCGAACGCGCCGGTCATGGCCGTGCCGCTGCCCGCGGGCGCGGGGCTGGGCCCGAACGACCACTCGGCGGCGTCCACCGCGGCGCCGCCGGTCAGCGCGTCGCTCACCGTGGCCGAGAGCGTCATGTTGACGCCGCGCACCACGGGGTTCGGGTTCGCGGCGATCGAGCCCGCCACCACCACCGGGCCGGCCGCGTCGTTGCCGGAGACGTTGATGGTGAAGTTCGCGAGGCTGGCGTCCGCCGCGCGCAGCGACGGCGTGCCGTTGTCCACCAGCCGGATCCGCACCCGCGCGGCCGTGGTGTTGGGGATGCCGGTGAGATCCCACGAGTAGGGACTCGTGCCCGCGCCGGTCGTGATCGTGGTCCACGAGTCCCCGCCGTCGGTCGAGTACTCGAGGGTGCGCGAGGCCGCGCTCATGCCGGGGCCCACCGTCTCGTTCCAGCTGATGCTGGCGGGGCTGGTCGTGATGGTCTCGCCGCCGTTCGGCGAGGTGAGGTCCACGGTCGGGCGCGGGCGCCCGAACATCCAGTTGAGGGTGCGGTTGAGCACGGTGTCGCGGGTCGCGCTCGGGCTCGTGTGCGGCGGGTCCATGGCCGTGAACTCGAGGAACGAGCTCACGATGCGCGAGGGCTGGCCGCCCCACAGCGCGGTCGCCCCGCTGCCGTTGTTGGTGTTGCTGGTCCAGCGGATCACGTTGTTGTCGGGCGAGATGTCGTCGTTGAACCAGACGTAGGCGCCGGTGCCGCCGCCCGCGTTGATCGAGACCTCGTCGCCCGCCTGCCCGCTGCCGAACGGGGTGTAGGGAATGCCGCCCGGGCTCGGGAACGGCGCGGAGATCGGGTCGGAGGCGTAGCCGAACTCGGTCGTCCACGTGGCCGGATCGGCGAGGTAGTTGGCGTGGAGCGCGCTCTGCACCCACGCGGCGCGCGCGGCGCTGTAGCCGGGCGAAGCGGGATCCGCCATGCCCCAGCCCAGGTCGTGGCCCACGATCCACAGCCGGCCGCCGCCCGACATGTAGGAATCGATGGACGTGCGCTGCACGTCGCTCACCGGCGGGTAGTCGTCGGGCCCGCACTGCCAGACCACGGCGCGGTACGAGCGAAGCCCCGAATTGAGGTCGCCCACCGGCGGGGCGTCGGCCAGCGATCCGGTCCACGTCTCGTAGTCGTAGCCGTTGTTCGTGAGCGCGCTGGTCCACGCCCCGATGCGGCCGAAGTTGGAGTCGCTCATCAGGAGCAGGACGTCGGCGGAGGCCTTGCCCGTGAACCGGTAGTGCGCGCCGCCCAGGCTGTCGCGGGCCGCGCTGCCCGACAGGCTCACCGACTGCACGTCGTAGAGGTAGGTCTGCCCGGCCGCGGTGTTGGGGATCAGCACCTGGTGGTTCGTGGCGTAGCCGGTCGAGTCCACGCTGCCGAGCTCGAGCGCGGCGGTGGTGCCGTAGTACACGCGCGACGTCGAGCTGCGGTCGGTGGTCCACGTCACCCGCGTGCCGGTGGGCCCGAGCGAGGTGGCGCGCACGTTGGTGATGACCGGGGTCGAGAAATTCACGGTGGCCTTCGCCACCACCTGCGCCACCGGGGAGGCGTCGTTGTAGGTGGCGGTGAGCAGGTCGCCGTTCGAGACCGAGAGGAAGCCGTCGCCCGACGAGGCGAGCGTGGGCGCGAGGGCGAGGCTGCCGGTGAAGACGCCGCTCGCTCCGGTGAGGTTCACCGTCTCGCCCGCGGGCTCGGTGGGCGAGGTCACCAGCACGGGGATCGGCCCGCTGGCGTTGGTGTCGGTGATGTGGAGCAGCACGGTGCTGCCCGATCCGTACGAGGCGCGGTCCATGGCGATCAGGCCGGCGCCGTTGCTCACGCCGCCCGTGATCACGAGCCCGAACGGCTGCGGGCCCATCGGCACGGTCGGAGCGTCCACGCGCACCGTCCACACGCCCTTGAGCGGGTAGTTGATGTGCACCGCCTCCTCGACGTTCAGCACGTCGTAGCTGCCGCCCTGCGCCGACTGGCCGCTCGCGTAGACGTTGCCCTTGTAGACGTTGGCGCCCTTGGACACGGTGAGGTTGAGGTTGTTGACCAGCTGCACCGACGCGGCCGGGCTGCCGGGGAAGTCGGTCCAGCACAGCGAGACGCGCAGCGGGATCAGGCTGTCGGTGACGTTGATCTGGTACTCGACGTACTCGCCCGCGCCGAGGCCGCTCGTGAAGTCCTCGAGCATCAGCTTGCGGGCGTCGCCGGCGAAGAACAGCGCGCTGTCGGCGGTGATGCGGCCGAAGCCGACGTTGTTGTCGGGCTGGATCGAGCCCGAGATGTTGAGCGCGGCCGAGTTGATGGCCATGGCCTTGAGCAGCGCGGCCGACGGCGCGAACCCGTTGGCCGGCACCTTGGCGCCGGTCGGGTACCAGCCTTCGGTGAGGTACTGGCGCATCAGCGCGACCGCGCCGGTGCCCGAGGGCGAGGCCATCGAGGTGCCCGACAGCGACACGTAGGTGGTGGTGGCGCCGCCGTAGGCCGAGAAGATGGACTGGCCGGGGGCCGCGAAGGTCGGCTTGCGGCGGCCGTCCTGCGTGGGGCCGCGGCTCGTCGAGCTGTAGATCAGGTTGGCCGAGGTGCCGTTGCGCGTGCCGCCCATGCCCGCCGAGTTCTTGGCGGTGGCCGGGGAGCCGACCGATCCGACCGAGGCGCTGTTCCCGTTGGAGAACGCGATGTAGTAGTCGGGGTGGGCCCACATGAACTGGTCCACCTCGAGCGAGTTGAGCGTGTAGGCGCCCGACACCGACGAGCCCCACGAGTGCGACGAGATGCGCGCCGCGCCCCCGGCGTTGCCCACGTAGGAGGGCAGGAACAGGTCGTTCAGGTCGGGGAAGGGGTCCACGCCGTTGGCGAGCGCGGTGCCCGAGATGTCCATGAAGTAGAGCTTGGCGTTGGGCGCCATGCCGTCGCGCAGCGAGGTGCCGCCCACCGGATCGTCGGACCCGCCGATGGTGCCGGCGGTGTGGGTGCCGTGATAGCTGGCGCCGGCGTGGTCGCCGAACTCGATGGCGGGGCTGTTCGAACCGATCTTGTAGGCGATCACCTTGCGGTGGGTCGGGTAGTCGCCGAAGCCGGGCACCGCCACCAGCGGGTCGCGGAACTGGTTGTGGGCGACGTTGATTCCGCTGTCCGAGGTCATCAGGACCTGGCCCTCGCCGCGAATCCCCAGGTCCCACACGCGGCGCGCGCCGGTCGAGCCGGTGTTGGTCTGCACCACCCACTGGGCGAGATCGTTGTGCAGCTCGTAGCGGGGCTGGGGCTCGATCCACGCGACACCCGCGACGCCGGCCAGCGCGGCGAGCTGGTCGCCGCGCGCCACGAAGCGCACCTTCTTGTTGATCCCGTTGTCCGAGACCTGCGAGATGTTGCCGCCCGCGGCGGTCAGCGCGAGCGCGGTGGCCGCCACGTCGGCGTCGGGGAACAGCAGGGCCTCGAAATTGGAGGCGACCAGCGCGCCCCGGTCGGCGCGCGGGCTCAGCTTGAACGCCGGCTCCCAGTCGCCGACCCACGCGGTGCGCCCGTCGTGGCGGAGCCGCTCGCGCGCCGCGCGCGTGCCGCGCACGAGGTAGGCCTGGTCCGGCACGTACGCGAACACCGCGCCGCCGGCCTCGGCCACCGCGCGCAGCTCGGCGGCGCCGGGGGCGTCGGCGAACTGCACGAGGAAGGCGCCCAGCGCGTCGTCGCCGCCCTCGGCGCGCACCCGCGACATCGAGAGCTCGCCCGGCACCGCCGGCGCGCCCTCGGCCGGATCGAAGTCGTAGCCGGCGCCGAGCCGGATGCGGGGCCGCGGCGGACCGGCCGCGAGCCGCTCGCGGTCGCGCGCCTGGAGCCCGGGGAGCGGCGGGCGCAGCGACTCCTCGCGCATCGCGCGCAGCCGCTCGGCCGGCATGCGGCCGACCTCGCCGCGCATCAGGTACGGCGACGGCGCGAGCCGGTTGGTGAAGCGCGGCGTCGCGGTGAACGACCGCGCGGGCGTGAAGCGCCACGCGCCGCTCTCCGGATCGTGCGACGCCACCGACCACCACCACGTCGCTTCGCCCGCGAGCTCGACGCCGGTCTCGGTGAACGCCAGCACGCCGCGCGACACGTCGCGCACGGTGAAGCCCTCGTCCTCCGGCAGGGCGGTCCAGCCGGTGGGGTCGAACTCGCGCGGCGCGAGGATCACCCGGGCACGGTCCGCGGCGCGCGCCCGCTCGAAGGTGAACAGCAGCTCGCCTTCCTGCACCCGCTCGCCGGGCGCGGGCGCCACGATGCGCGCCTCGAGCTGCGCGTCGCGGGCCCCGGGCCGCGGGGCGGCGGAGGCGATCCCCGCCCACGCGAGCGCGGCGAGGACGGGGATCGGGAGGAGACGGGAGAGGGCGAGGGAAAGCGGGGAGCGCGGCGAGGTGGCCCTCGACATGGGTGTGCCTCCGGAGCGGGTGGTGTGGGTGAGGGTGTGCGCCGCTCCATGAAACCCCGAAAACCGGCGAAGGTCCAGCGTTCATTGAGGATGGGGACGGGAACGGGCCCGCGCGGCCGGGCAAAGCGGGAAACCGCCCTGCGGGATGCTTCGGCGACGGCCGGGGCCGTGCGGAACGCACGGGGCCCCCCGGCCCGGGCGTTCAGCGCCCGGCGGCGCTCCCCGATGCGGCGCGGCCCGGCGGCGGCGCGCGGCGGGCCGCTTCCCCGACCGCGGGCGCGACCGCCTCGGCGATGGCGGCGGCCAGCACCGGGGCCGCGCCGTCGAGGTAGTGGCACTCGTCGGCGAAGGCGGGGTCCGGGAAGGCGTCGAACACCGGGGAGAGGTCGCGCATCTCGAACGTCTTCGGAGCCGCGAGCATGGTGGGATAGAAGATCCGCACCGCGGGCCTCGCCCGCGCCATGAACTCGCGGCTCAGCGAGTCCATGGCCTGGCGCTCGGGCGCGGTGAGCGTGGCGCGGTTCATGGCGGTGGGCTGCAGGAACAGGAAGAAGCGGGCGCCGTTCTGGCGCGCCATCCCGTCCATCATCGCGTAGTTGGTGAGCACGAAGCGCGCGCGCCTCGCGAGCTCCGCGCTGTCGGGCATCGCCGTGGTCCACGGCACCGCCGGGGGCGGAGGCCGCAGGCGGTCGGTGACCTTGCCGAGCAGGTCCACCGCGTACGAGCGGCGCCGCAGCGCGCCGAGCGCCGCCTGCGCCGCGACCGGGAGCACCTTCAGCTCGCCGCGCTCGATCGAGCGCACCATCTCGGTCTTGGGATCCAGCCGGTGGAGCAGCAGGCCGAAATCGGGCCCGCCCTCGATGGCCGCGGCGAAGGCGTCGTTGTAGCCGCTCAGGCTCACCACCACGTCGGCGCGGTGGTTCGAGAGGAAGCGCTCGAGCGCCAGCGCCTCCTGGAACGAGGTGTAGCCGCCCACCGCCAGGTTGTGCACCTCGACGCGCGCCCCGGTGCGCCGCTCGAGTTCCCGCTCCAGCTGGTTGGCGAGCGTGGTCTCGTTCGAGGTCTGGCCCACGCCGAAGGCGGCGCTGCCGCCGACCAGCGCCACGTCCACGCGCGGCTCGGGGTGCGAGGCGTGCGGCGTCGCGCCGCGGCCGAGGCTGTCGGTGCGCACGGTCCACGCGTGGAGGCCGCCCGCGAGGATGCCGCGGTAGGTGTGGTGGGGGAGGTTCTCCCAGCCGAGGTACGGGTGGTAGGGGTAGGTCACCTCGGGCGGCGTGGAGCGCGTGAGGCGCGCGGCCCTGAACACCAGCCACGCACCGAGCTCGAACATCGCGAACACGATCGCCATGGCGAGCAGGCCGCCGAGGAGGGCGGCGATCGCGCCACCGGTCTTGCGCCCCGCGGGCGGCGCGCTCATCTCGCGGCTCCCGCCGCTTCCCGGTACATCGCGATCGCGCGCTCGCGGCGCTCGCCGTGGTCCACGATCGGGGCGGGGTAGTTCCCGCCGAGCGTCACGCCCGCCTCGGCGAGCGCGAGCGGCGGGGCCTCCCACGGCGCTTGGATCCAGCGCGCGGGGACGCGCGCCAGTTCCGGGACCCAGCGCCGCACGTAGGCGCCGTCGGGGTCGAACTTCCTGCCCTGCAGCACCGGGTTGAAGACCCGGAAGTAGGGCTGGGCGTCGGTGCCGGTGGACGCCGCCCATTGCCAGCCGCCGTTGTTGCTCGCGGGGTCGCCGTCCACGAGGTGCCTCATGAAGTGCCGCTCGCCCTCGCGCCAGTCGAGCAGCAGGTCCTTGGTGAGGAACGAGGCCACGATCATTCGCGCGCGATTGTGCATGAAACCGGTGCCGGTGAGCTCGCGCATGGCGGCGTCCACGATGGGGTAGCCGGTCCGCCCCTCGCGCCACGCCCCGAGGTGCGCGGGGTCGCCCTCCCAGCGCAGCGCGTCGTACTCGCGGCGGAAGCAGCCGGACTCGACGTGCGGGAAGTGATGGAGCACGTGGGCGTAGAAGTCGCGCCAGCGCAGCTCCGAGACGTATTTCGCCGCGGACGTCGCGAGCCGGCGGTCCTCGCGCGCCGCTTCGTTCACGGCGTGCGCGGCCTGCCGCGGCGAGAGCGTGCCGAACCGGAGGTCGGCCGAGATCCGCGAGGTGGCGGGCGTGGCCGGGAAGTCGCGGTGCGAATCGTAGGCGGCGAGGCCCGCGCCAGGGGTCTCGCCGGTGCCGCCCACGAACCGCCTCAGCCGCCGGTGCGCGGCCTTCGCGCCGCCGGGCCAGGGCGGCGCGCCGGTCTCGAAGCCGAGCGCTTCGAGGGTGGCGAGCGGCCGCGCGGGCAGCCGGTGCGCCGCGAGGCGCTTCACCGCCGGCAGGGGTGCGCCGAGCGGCAGCGCCTCGCAGGCGCGGCGGAACGGCGTGTAGACCACGTACGGCGTGCCTCCGCCGGTCGCGACCGTGCCGGGCGGCACCAACAGCCGGTCGTGGAAGCGGCGGACCTTGAGCCCCTGCGAGGCCAGCGCCCGCTCGACGCGCCGGTCGCGCGCGGCGAGCGCGGGCTCGTATTCGTCGTTCCAGTACACGGCGTCGGCGCCGGCGGCCTTCGCGGCGCGCGGCACCGTCAACGCGGGGTCGCCGTGGTCGAGCGCCAGCCGCGAGCCGGCCGTGGCGACCGCCTCGCCGAGCTCGGCCAGCGTTTCGAGCACGAAGCGCACCCGCGCGGGGGCGATGTCGTCGCGGCCGAGGATCGCGGGGTCGCTGGCGTAGTAGGGCACCACGTCGCCGTCCGCGTCGCGGGCGGCCTCGTGCAGCCCGGTGTTGTCCTCGAGGCGCAGGTCCTTGCGGAACCAAAAGAGCACGCGCATCCGGGCATGCTAAGCGAGGGCGCGCGGCCGTGTCTCGCCGCGCGCCCCCGCCGCTCAAGCGAAGTTCCCGAACGAGCCTAGGCGGTGCGCGCCCCCTCGTGGGCGAGCAGCCAGCGCTTGCGAGCGAGCCCGCCCCCGTAGCCGTGCGGCGTGCCGTCGCTCGCGATCACCCGGTGGCAGGGAACGAACAGCGCCACCGGGTTCGCGCCGTTGGCGGCCGCGACCGCGCGGGTCGCGCGCGGGCGACCGAGCTTCCGGGCGAGCGCCGCGTAGGAGAGCGTCCTCCCGTGCGGGATGCGCCGCAGGGCGCGCCACACCTCGCGCTGGAACGGCGTGCCGTGCGCCGCGACCGGCTGGGCCGCCAGCGCGCGCGCGTCGCCCGCGAAGTAGCGCCGCAGCCTCGCCCCGGCGCCGGCCGGATCGCGCGCCGGCCGCTCGACGAACGGCCCGAGGGCCCGCGCGAGCCGCCGCCGCAGCGCGTCGCGCCGCGCCCGCCGGTCGGCGAACTCGAGCCCCACCAGCCGGCCCCGGTTCGCGAACAGGAGGAGGCGCCCGAGCGGGGTCTCCACCTCGGCGCGCTCCACCACCGCCCGGTCCTTCACCTCGGCATCCGGTTTCCGCTTCATGTCCGCCTCCTGGTCCTCGAAGTGACTCGCGCGCGGCGGCCGGCCTCGCGGGCCGCCGCGTTCCACAGGGCCACGGCGGCGTAGCCGCGCCATGGCCTCCAACGTTCCGCGCGCGCGCGCGCCTCGCGCTCGCCGGCCGGCCGCCCGCCGGCGCCGAGCTGGGCGCGCAGCACCAGGTCCCCCGCGGGAAAGGCGTCGGGCTCGCCGAGGCCGCGCAGCGCGATCACCTGCGCGGTCCAGTCGCCGAGGCCGGGAAGCGCCGCGAGACGTTCGAGCGCCTCGCCGGCCGGCGCTCCCGGCGAGAGGTCGAGCCGGCCGCCCGCCACGGCGGCGGCGAAGCCCGCGAGCGCCACGCGCCGCGCGCCGGTGAGCCCGACGCCCGAAAGGTCGGCCGACGCCAGCGCCTCCGGGGTCGGGAAGAGGTGCGTGAGCCCGGGCTCCGGGCGCTCGAGCGGCTCGCCGCAGGCCGCCGCGATCCGGCCGAGGACGGTGCGCGCGGCGGCCACCGAGATCTGCTGGCCGACGATGGCGCGCACCCCGATCTCGAAGGGCTCCCAGCTCCCGGCCACGCGCACGCCCGCGGCCGGCACGCGCGCGCGCAGCGCGGGATCGCGGCGCAGCTCGGCGGCGATCGCGGCGGCGTCGGCCTCGAGGTCGAACACGCGCGACACCCGCGCGACCAGCGCGGCCGCGGCGCCGGCGAGCGGAGGCCGGATCGCGACGCGCAGCGTGCCGGCGCCGGCCCGCGCGGCCTCCACCACCACGGCCCCGGCGGGGGTCGCGGCGGTGCGGCGCAACACGCCGGCTTCCACCACCTCGACGCCGGGGATCGCGCGGGCCGCGAGGAAGCGCAGCGTGGGCCCGGCCAGCAGCGCCCC
>CAZIVR010000121.1:0-9879 GCA_964542745.1 uncultured bacterium | reverse complement strand
CGGCGCTGCTGGCCGGCCCGTTCTGGTTCCTGCACGGCTTCCGCGCCTTCCGCCAAAAGCGCCTGATCGAGAACACGCCGACCGCGCGCATCCGCTCGATGGCGATGGGGCTCGTCGAGGTGAACGGCGGGGTCTCGGGGCGAAGCGCGATCTCGGCGCCTTTCTCGGGGCGCCCCTGCGTGTTCTGGCAGGTGGACGTCTCGACGCGCGCGAGCAAGCGCGGCTGGCGCGTGGTGCACCGCAACCAGTCCGGGAACCCTTTCTTCCTCGAGGACGAGACCGGCGTCGCGATGGTGTACCCCAAGGGCGCCGATTGCCGCGTGCAGTTCCAGGTGGAGGAGGAGTGCCTCGGGATCTCGCTGCCGGACTGCTACTCCGAGTACCTCAAGGCCCACGCCCCGGCCCACTCGGCGCTGTGGCGCCTCGGCGGGCTCCGCTTCCGCGAGCGCGTGCTCGAGGAGGGCCAGCGCGTCTACGTTCTCGGCACCGCCATGCCGCGCTCGAGCGCGGTGACCGTCTCCGAGGGCGAGGCGATGGCCGCGACCGGCACCGACGGGCTGTGGTTTCCCGCCCAGCGCCGGCGCGACCGCGAGGTGGCCGCGACCATCCGCAAGGGAACCAACGAGCCGACCTTCCTGATCAGCCAATCGTCCGAGCGCGAGCTGACGTTCATGCTCGGTGCGAAGGCGCTCGGCGGCATGGTGGGCGGGCCGCTCGCGACCCTGCTCGGGCTCGCGTTCTGGCTGGGGCTGCTGGCGGAGAAACTCGGCCCCTAGGATCTCGGGGACGGCGCCGGGTTCGGGCCGCTCTCCAGCCCGGCCCCGGCGGCCGGGGCGGGCAGGTGCTCGTCCCACCACGCCTTGGCCTCGGCGTCGCTCCACGGGCCGCCCTCGACGCTCGCCGCCAGCTCCGCGGCCAGCGCGTCGGCGTCGCGCGGCCGGTCGGCCGGCGCCTTGGCGAGGCAGCGCATCAACGCGGACTCTAGTCCGGCGGGAACCGGGCGCCGCGCCCGCGTCGAGAGCGGCGGCGGGGGCGAGGTGGCGTGATGGCGGAGCAACTCGCCCGCCGAATCGGACTCGAACGGCCGCTCGCCCGCGAGCAGCCAGTATCCGACGCAGCCGAGCGCGTAGAGATCGGTGCGGGGCTCCACGGGCAGCCCGAACACCTGCTCCGGCGACAGGTAGGCGGGGGTTCCGAGGATGACGCCGGAGCCGGTGAGCCCGCCCTCGGGCGCCTCGGCGACCGGGCGCGTCAGCCCGAAATCCAGCACCTTCACGAAGTCGGTGTCGCGGCCGAAGCGGCACAGGAACAGGTTCGCGGGCTTCACGTCGCGATGCACCAGGCCGCGCGCGTGGGCCTCGCCGAGGGAGTGGCAGGCCTGCACCAGCCAGCGCACGGCGCGCCGCGGCTCGACGGGCCCGAAGCGGTAGACGAAGTGCTCGACGTTGAGTCCCTCGAGCAGCTCCATGGCGTAGTAGAGCGTTCCGTCGGCGCTCACGCCGAAGTCGAAGAGCTCCACGGTGTGCGGTGAGCGCAGGCTCGCGGTGACCCGCGCCTCGCGGGTGAACCGCTCGATCACGGCGGCCCGCTCCTCGCGCGGCCCGCGCAGCGTGTCGGGGAGGACGCGCTTCACGGCCGCGGGGCGCGCGAGCAGGAGGTGGCGCGCCTTCCAGACCTCGCCCATCCCGCCCCGGCCGATCGGCTCGACCAGCTCGTAGCTGCCGAGCCGGCGCGCCGCGGCGACCTGCCGGCCCGCGCCGTACACCACCCGCGCGGCGAGCGTCGCGATCGCGACGCCCACGGCCGCGGTGAGGCACGAGGCGAGCAGGTCGGGCGCCGCGACCTCGATGCGGCCGAGGCGCGCGAGCACGAAGGGGCCGAGCGGCATGGTCGCCCCGCACAGCGCCGACACCGCGAACGTGACGCGGCCGGGCAGCGGGACCAGCAGCGCGAACAGGATCATGAGCGGCACCACCCAGGTGAGGCCCTGCAGGTGGCCGGTCCGCACGTACGAGGCCCACGGCACCAGCGTGGAGATCAGGATCGAGAGCAGCACCTCGGCCGCGAGCGCCGCGCGGAGGACCGCCCGGTCGCCGAGGGCCGGGGCCGAGGCCGCCGCGATCAGCGCCGCGCACAGCAGCGCGCCGGCCAGGTTGTGGGTCCGGTCGAGCGCGAACTCGAGGCCGGAGGCGCGCTCGATCCGGGTCCACTGCACGAGGAGGAAGAGCAGGTACGAAAGCGCGCCGAGCGTGGCGGCGAAACGCACCCGGTGCCGGGACTCTCCGAGGAGGTCTCCGGGAACGTCGAGCCGCCGCGTCGCCTCCCCCGACAGCGCGGCCTGCAGTCGGGCGGGGAGCAACCGTGCCATGGGCGGGATTCTGTATGATGCGGGCGTTCCCGTCGATCCCGAAGCGCCGACGACACCGAGCCGCGGGTGCTTCCGGGAGCGGGCGAGCGGACCGGAGGCATGCCTCCCGAAGACGCCGGACACCCGGAGCCGCGGGTGATGCTCGGCCGCTACCGGATCGAGAAGACCCTCGGCCGGGGCGGCATGGGCGAAGTGCTGCTCGCGCGCGACCGGCTGCTCGACCGCGCCGTCGCCCTCAAGCGCCTCGATCCGCAGGGGGCGGACCGGGACGCCGTCCGCCGCGCGATGCTCCGCGAGGCGAGGCGCGCGAGCGCGATCTCCCACCGGCACGTGGCCGCGATCCACGACGTCGTGCGCCTCGACGGGGAGGTCGTGCTGGTCATGGAGTACGTGGACGGCCAGTCCCTCCGCGAGCGGCTCGACGGCCCCCTGCCGCTCGAAACGTTCTGGAGCCTCGCGGCCCAGTGCGCGGAGGGCGTGGCCGCCGCGCACGCCGCCGGCGTCATCCACCGCGACCTCAAGCCCGAAAACGTGATGCTGACGCGATCGGGAGAGGTGAAGCTGCTGGACTTCGGCATCGCGCGGCGCTCGGGCCCCGCCGGCTCGATCCACACCAGCGGCAGCGACAGCAGCTCGGGAGGGATCGCGGGCACGCCGCACTACATGGCCCCGGAGGCGCACGTCGGCGGCGTCGTGGACGAGCGCACCGACCTCTTTTCGCTCGGCGTGATGTATTACGAAATGCTCGCCGGCCGCCGGCCGTTCGAGGGCGGGACCTACGCGGTGGTCGTGAACCAGATCCTGAACGCGGACCCGGTTCCCCTCGCGGAGCTGAACCCGGAGGCCGGCGAAGCGCTCTCGAGCCTGGTGGCGGCGCTGCTCGCGAAGCACCCGGGAGACCGCGTCGCGAGCGCGGGGGCGCTGCTCGAGCGGCTCGACCTCGCGCGGCAGGGCGGCCCGCCCGGTCCCGCCCCGGGCCGGCGCCCGGTTCCCATCCCCGCGCCGCGCACCGGCGCGCGCCGTTCGGCGCTCCGCCGTGCGGTGCCGGCCGCGGCCGCGCTCGCGCTGCTGGCCGCGGGCGCGCTCGCCTGGCGGATGGCCTCGGCGCCCGCGCTGCCCCGCGCGTTCCTCGCCGCGGTGCTGCCTCCCGAGACCCCCGGCGCCCGCGGCGACTTCGCCGATTTCGCCACCGGAGCGATGGCGCTCGTCGAGCGCCGGCTGCGGCTCCACTCGGACCGGCCCGGCTTCCAGCTCGCGTTCTTCGGCGACGCGTTTCCGGAGGGCGCGCGCACCGCGCCCGAGGCCGGCCGGTTGCTCGGCGCCGACGTGGCGATCTCCACGGTCCTCGAGCAGGCGCCCGACCGGCTGCGAGCGCGGCTCGAGCTGCGCGAGACCTCGGCCGGGCGCCTGATCGGCACCCGCGAGGTGGACGTCCCGGCGCAGCGCCCGTTCGATTTCCTCGACCGCGTCTACCGCGAGGCCGCGGGGATGCTTCGGCTCCCGCCGCTCGGCGACTCGACGGGGGGCACCGGGATTCGCGGCCCCGGGACCCTGCGGTTCTACCTCGCGGGACTCGGGACGCTGGTCGCCGCCCCCGACACCGCCCGGACGCGACGGGCCCTCGACGCGTTCGAATCGGCGTGCCTCACCGAGCCGGAGTCGGCCACGGCCCTCGCCGCGCTGGCCTCGGCGCGGCTCCGGATGCACCAGCTGACCGAGGACGCCGTCTGGCTCGCGCGCGCCGACTCCGCGTCGCGGCTCGCGGTCGAGGCCGACGGCGCCTCGGGCGAGGCGCACCGCGTCCGGGGCGCCGTCCGGAACGCGCAGCGTCGGAGCGCCGAGGCGCTGGCCGAACTCTCGACCGCCGCGCGCCTGATGCCTCACGACGACGACGTGGCGTTGCGCCACGCGCGGGCGTACGCCCACGCCGGGGATCCCGCCTCGGAGCGGAAGGCGTACCTCGACACGAGGCGGCGCCGGCCCCACGACTACCGGCCCCACTGGTGGCTCGCGACCCACGACTACCGCGAGGGACGCCTCGACGACGCGATCCGTTCCTACCGGGAGATGACCCTGCGGGCGCCGCGCCTCCACCTCGGCCACGCCAACCTCGGGGCGATGCTCGTGCTGCGCGGGGACTACGGGCCCGCCATCGCGTCGCTGCGCCGATCCCTCGAGTGCCGGCCCACGGCCGGGGCGTTCTCCAACCTCGGGACCGCCTGCTTCAACTCGGGCCGGATCGCGGAGGCGGTGGAGGCCTACAACCAGGCCTTCCAGTTCGGCGCGCCCGACTACGTGATGTGGCTGAACCTCGGGGACGCGTCGCTGTGGTTGAAGGGCCGCGAGCGGCAGGCGCGGGAGGCCTACGCGCAGGCCGTGGTCGCGGCCCGCGAGGAACTGCGCTCGCGCTCGCGCCGCGCGGCCGCGACCGACCCGGTCGTGCTCGCCAACCTCGCGGTGCTGTTCTCGCGCCTCGGCCGGGCCGACAGCGCGCGGAGCTACGCCGCGCGCGCGCTCGAAGCCGACAGTTCGAACTGGCGGGTCGAGTACGCCGTGGCGCTGGCGACGTGGCGCCTGGGTGACCGGGCGCGGGCGGTGGAGCGCATGGAACGGGCGGTGAAGGACGGCTACCCGGTGGTGTGGCTGAGGGATTCCCCCATGTTCCGGGAGTGGCGCGGGTCGGACCGGTTCCGCGCCCTGGTGGGAGACACGCTCGGGAACCCGGGCGCGGCCGCGCGTAGCGGCAAAGGAGGATGAGATGGCGGCGCACAAGATCACGGTGACGGTGGGCGAGAACTCCATCCAGGTCGCGCCCGAGAGCCTGTTCATGACCCTGGCCGACGAAGTCCGCTGGGCGGGGTCCAACCCGAAGCAATTCCGGATCGCCTTCGACGGGGCGGGTCCCTTCGCCGAGCGGGAGCTCTCGCACGCGCGCGCGACCGGGAACCAGAAGCCCCGGATCCGGGGCCGGTTCAAGTACACGGTCATCTCGGAGGAGAACCCCGGGCTCCGGCTCGATCCGGAGGTGGTGGTGGGCGATCCGCCGACCGGCAACCCGTGAGGCTCCGGGCCGGGGAAGCCCGGCTCGCAATAGGCTGCGCGTCCCGATCCCGGGGCGCGCCGCCCGCGCGTTCAAGTCCGTGGCCCCTCCCGGCCGATAACCCGCGGGAGCCCGAAGCCCGGCCCCCGCGGCCTCGGGCCGCCGGTCGCCGCCGAACCCCGGGAGGAGCCCATGCACGTCGGAGAAACGATCGTCATCGCCCTGCTGCTGTTCGCCGGGCTCGGGGTCGGCCTGTACGCGCTGGCCCTCTACAACGGCATGGTGGCGCTGCGGCAGAGCGTGAACCGCGCGTGGGCCAACATCGACGTGCTGCTCAAGCAGCGCCACGACGAGATCCCGAAGCTGGTGCGCACCGTCGAGGGCTACATGCAGCACGAGCGCGCGGTGTTCGACAAGCTGAGCGAGGCGCGCGGCGCGCTGATGGGCGCCAAGGGCGTGACGCAGCGGGCCGAGGCCGAAGGGCTGATCTCGCGCGCGCTCGGCCAGCTCTTCGCGGTGGCCGAGAACTACCCCGATCTCAAGGCCAACCAGTCGTTCCTTCAGCTCCAGGCGCGGATCAGCGAGATCGAGAACCAGATCGCCGACCGGCGCGAGTACTACAACGACTCCGCGACCACCCTCAACACGCGGCTCGAACAGCTTCCCGACCGCTTCGTCGGCGAGTGGCTCAACTATTCCCCGGCCGAGCTGTACAAGGTGACCGAGGCCGACAAGCAGGACGTGGAAATCGCCTTCCGCATGGCGGGTTGATCCCGCCCGGAAGTGGTGCGCCGCCCGCGGACCGAAGGGTTCGCGGGCGGCGTCGTTTGGGCGGTGGGCCCGGGGCGGAGCCGGAGGGAGGCTAGGCTCCCCGCCTCGCCGCGACCGGCTGAGCCCTGGGCTTCCCGCGCCCGTCGCCGCCCGCGGGGGCGCGGTCCGCGCCGTCGCCCTTCGACTTGCGGGCGGCGGGCTCGAGCGCCAGCTCGAGCACCTGCCCGATCGTCTCGACCGGGCAGAAGATCATGTGGGTGCGCACGTCGAGCGGGATCTCCTCGAGCTCGTGGTGGTTCTCCTCGGGGATGATCACGGTGGTGACCCCCGCGCGGTGCGCGGCGAGCACCTTCTCCTTGAGCCCGCCGATCTTGAGCACCTTGCCGCGCAGCGTGATCTCGCCGGTCATCGCGATCGAGTCGCGCGCCTTGCGGTCGGTGAGCAGGCTCACCAGCGCCGTGCACATGGTGATGCCCGCCGAGGGGCCGTCCTTGGGGATCGCGCCCGCCGGCAGGTGCAGGTGGATGTCGGACTTCTCGAAGAAGTCGGGCTCGATGCCGAGCGTCCCGGCGTGGGAGCGCACGAACGAGAGCCCGGCCTGCGCCGACTCCTTCATCACCTCGCCGAGCTGGCCGGTGAGGATCAGCTGCTTCGAGCCGGGCATGAGCGACGCCTCGACCGTGAGCACCTCCCCGCCGACCGGCGTCCAGGCGAGCCCCAGCGCGGCGCCGGGGGAGTCCAGCCGGATCGCGCGCTCGAACTCGAACTTCTCCGGGCCGAGCAGTTCGCGCACCCGCTTCTCGTCGAGTTTCCGGGCGGTCTTCTTGCCCTCGACGATCTGCTTCGCCGAGCGGCGCAGGACGTTCGCCAGCTCGCGCTCCAGGTTGCGCAGGCCCGCTTCGCGCGTGTACTCGCGGATCACCTTGAGGATCCCCTCGTCGGTGAGCTCGAGCTTCAGCTCCGCGAGCCCGTTCTCCTCGACCGCCTTCGGGATCAGGTGGCGCTTCGCGATCTCGAGCTTCTCGGCCTCGGTGTAGCCGGACAGCTCGATCACCTCCATGCGGTCCCGGAGCGCGGGCGGCACCGGGTCGAGGTAGTTGGCGGTGGTGACGAACAGCACCTGCGAGAGGTCGAACGGCACGTCGAGGTAGTGGTCCACGAACGCGGAGTTCTGCTCGGGATCGAGCACCTCGAGCAGCGCGCTCGAGGGATCGCCGCGGAAATCGGCGCCGAGCTTGTCGATCTCGTCGAGCATGAACAGCGGGTTGCGCGAGCCCGCGCGCCGGATGCCGCGAATGATGTTGCCCGGCAGGGCCCCGATGTACGTGCGGCGGTGCCCGCGAATCTCGGCCTCGTCGCGCACCCCGCCCAGCGACTGGCGCACGAACTTGCGGCCCACCGCGCGGGCGATGGACTTGCCGAGGGAGGTCTTGCCGGTTCCGGGCGGTCCGGTGAAGCACAGGATCGGCGTGCGCGCGTCCTTCTTGAAGCGGCGCACCACCAGGTACTCGAGGATGCGCTCCTTGATCTTGTCGAGTCCGTAGTGGTCCTCGTCGAGGATCTTCCGGGCGTGGCCGAGGTCGAGGTTGTCCTCGGTCACGGTTGCCCACGGCATGTCGGCGAGCAGCTCGAGGTAGGTGCGTGCCACCGTGTACTCGGCGGCCTGCGGCGGGATGCGCTGGAGACGCGCCAGCTCGCGGTCGGCCTCCTTGCGCACCTCGGGCGGCATCTCGGCCTTCTCGATCTTTTCCTTCAGCTCGTCGAGCTCGCGCTGCGAGTCGTCGCCCTCGCCCAGCTCCTTGCGAATCGCCTCCATCTGCTGGCGCAGCACGAATTCCTTCTGGCCCTTGTCGATGGTCTCGCGGACCGTCTCCTGGATCTGGCGGCCGACCTCGAGCACCTGCAGCTCGCGCTGCAGCATCTCGGTGAGCGCCTTGAGCCGGGCCTTGACGTCGAGCATCTCGAGCAGCCGCTGCTTGTCCTCGGCGGGCAGGTCGAGCAGCGAGGCGATGAAATCGCCCACCCGGCCCGGGGCGGCCTGGCTGCGGGCGGCGGCCACCGCCTCGTCCGGCACGTTGGGGGAGAGCGCGACGATGCGCTCGAACTGCCCGACCACGGTCTTGACCAGCGCGTCGGTCTCGACGTCGTCCTTCTCGATCTCGGCCAGCGGCTCGACGCGTGCCCGCAGGTAGGGTTGCGTCTGCGCCGCGTCCCCCATCCGCACGCGGCCGGTGCCCTGCACCAGCACCGAGAGCCGCTCCTCGGAGACCCGCACCATGCGCAGCACGGTGCCGAGCGAGCCCACCGGGTAGAGCTCGGCGGGGCTCGGCTCGTGATTGGCGGCGTCGCGCTGGGTGAAGATCGCCACCGTGCGGTCGCCGGCCATGATGTCGTTGAGCAGCGCGATGCTGGAGGGGCGCCCCACCGTGAGCGGCACGATCGCGAACGGGAACAACACGGTGCTCCGCACCGGCATGACCGGCGCCTCGCGCGCGGCGGGAGGCGGCGGCGCGAGCGGCGAGCCGGGCGGGGCCGAGGGATCGTAGGGCGCGGGGCCGTCGCCGAGTTCGGTGAACTCGTGCTCCTCCTCGGCGTCCATCCGGCGCGGCGCGGGGTCGCGCGGTTCGGGTTTCTCGCGCGGTCGCTCGCCGTTCGGCCGCTTCTGCACCGGCTCCGCGGCCTTCGGCGCCTCGCGCTCCAGGTTCGTTTCCGTCCGCTTCGGTTCGACGGCCGGGGCCTTCGACTTCGCGCGCTTGGGCTTCGTTGCCGGCCGCTTCGACTTCGCGCGCTTGAGCTTCGTGGCAGGCCGCTTCGCCTTCGTGCGCTTGGCCGCGGCGGGCTTCCGCTTCGCACGCTTCCCGGCGGACTTCGCGCGCTTCCCGCGCGCGCGCTCAGCCACGGCGACGTTCCTCGACCGTGACCTCGGTCGGGCGCGGGGCGGGCAGGCGCTTGAGCTCGATCTCGAGCAGTCCGTCGCGGTAGCGGGCCTGGATGCTGGTCTCGTCGGCGTCCCACGGCAGCTCGATGGCGCGGCGGAAGTCGCCGAAGTAGATCTCGGCCCGGTGGTAGTGGGCGCCGCTCGCCTCCTGCGGCGGTTCGCGCCGCCCGCTGATCTCGAGCGTGCGGCCGCGCAGGCGCACGCTCACGCGCTCGCGGGGCACGCCCGCCAGCTCGAGCAGCACGCGCGCCGCGGTGGGGGAGACCACCAGGTCCGCGGGCGGGGACCACGACGGCTCCCCGAAGTGGGACGCCGGGTGGCGGTGGTAGACGAGATCGTGGAACAGGCGCTCGACCTCGCGCTGGAGGCCCTCGAGCGCGTCGTCGGGATTCTTGGGCATGGCACTCCTCACCGAAACGGAGGCCCCGAGGCTAGCTCAGGGCGCGGGGGGAGTCCACGGGGGGTCGCGGCGGCCACTCTGAAAGGTGGCCACCGCGGCTGCAGGACGCGAGGGTGCGTGGCCGATCCGCGCTCACGGCACCATCGTGACCCTCCGCTCGGCGGTGAACCCGGGGGCGATCATGCGGCACAGGTAGACGCCGGGGCCGGCCGGGGCGCCCGAAGCCCGTCGGCCGTTCCAGCTCACCGCGTGGCGGCCCGCCGGACGCGACTCGTCGAGCAGCCGCGCCACGCGGCGGCCCTGCACGTCGAAGATCTCGATCCGCACGCGGCTCGCCCGCGGCAGGTCGAAGCCGATCGTGG
>CAZIVR010000120.1:0-9925 GCA_964542745.1 uncultured bacterium | reverse complement strand
CAGGAGCGGAACCGGGCCTAGCGCGCCAGCGCGAAGCGGGGCTCGGGCGGCTTCAGCTCGAGCCATGCGATCGTGAAGCCGTCGCCGCTCCGGTACTGGCGGGCGCGCTCGATCCGGAGCTCGGGGTCGCGCGAGGCGCCGACCGGGTCGGCCACCAGCTCCGACCAGCCGGGCCAGGCGCGCGCGGGATCGCGGAACACCAGCAGCACGTGGCGGAACTCGGTGAGCTCGCGGCACGCCGCCATCGCCTCGGGCCGGAGCGCCAGGTGGATGACCGGGCGGCGCGCGTGCCACGCCAGCTCGGGGCCGAGGTTGCTCATCACCGGCTCTCCCGGCGGGATCTCGCGGTTCATGAGCACCGCGATCTGCAGCATGCTCACCGGGCTCGGGGTGCCGCGCTCCTGCGAGACGGCGCGCGCCTCGACCAGCCCGCGCGAGGTCTGCCACGCGCCCCAGCCGATCGCGAGCACCCCGACGAACACCGCCGCCACGCGGCGCATGGCGGGCCCGGCCCCGAACTCGGCGGCGCGGGCCACCAGACCCCAGCAGGCGAGGATCCCCGCGGCCTCGGTGAGCACGCGGGCCGGGAACACGTAGCGGAGCCACGGGATGCTCGCCGCCGCGGCGAGCAGGCTCACGGCGCCGATCGCGAGCACGCAGGCGGCCGCGATCCGAACCTCGCGCGGGGCGCGCGCCACGAACAGCCACGCGACGAGCGCCGCCACCCACAGCGCCCGCGGGCCGGTCATGGTGGCGAGCACCAGCGAGGGCAGGTTGCGCGCGACCTTGCCGGCGAGCGCCGCCCAGGCGGCGGGTCCCGCCGGAAGCTCGGGCGTGGCGGGCAGGTGGTAGAGCGAGAACCAGGTGTGGCCCGCGATCCCGTCCCACACCACGTAGCGGGTGAGGTCCCAGCCCGGCTGGCCGAACACGCTCCACTTGTAGATCCACCACGGCGCGAGCGGCAGCGCGAACCCGGCGAGCACGCGCGCCAGCACCGCGAGCCGCTTCCCGCGGGGCGCCGAGAGCGCGGCGCCCGCCGCGAGCAGCGGCGCGAGCCACAGCATGTTGGCCCGGAACGCGCCGGTGAGACCGAGCAGCAGCCCGAACAGCAGCGGCCGGCCCGCCGCGCGCCCGAGCGCGAGGCCCGCCACCGCGAGCGTGAGACCCAGCGTGAAGGGCAGCTCGGTGAAGGGCCCGACGCCGAAGTGCTGGGCCTCGGGATCGAGCAGGAAGGCGAGCCCCACCGCCGCGGCGGCGAGGCCGCGCGCCGCGACCGCCCCCGAGCCCGCGAGCAGGAGGCGCCGGGCCGCGAGCGCCAGCGTCGCCGCGATCATGATGAACGCGGTGAACGGGAGCACGAGCAGCAGCCACTCCTGCTGGTCCGGCCGGGCCCAGCCGCCCTTCTGGCGGCCGCCCTCGTCGGTGGCGCGCGGCAGCAGGCGCAGGACGATCGCTTCGGCCACCACCATGCCGGGCTGCACCACCGCGAGCGGCCACGGCGGGTCGCGGTGGCGGGCCAGCTCGATCGGGAGGGCGAATGGGGTGGCGAGCCGGCCGTGCGAGGCCAGCTCGCGCGCCGCGATCGCGTACTGCGCGGTGTCGTAGTTGAGCACCGGCGAGCGGCGCCCGAGATCCCACGCCGCGGCGTGCAGCCCCCAGAGGAGCGTGCCGGACGCGGTGAGCGCGGCGAGCATGAGCGCGAGGAGCAGCGACGTCCCTGTCGGTCTCACGCGCGGCACCTTAGCACGCGGCCCGGAGGCGAGACGCGGCGGCGGCGGCCGGGCGGGGGCACGGTCCGGGCCCGCGCGATCCGCGCCGCGCGGCGGGGCGGCGGACCGCCCCGGGCCGGTCCGATCCGCTCGGCACGGGACAAAAGCTTGTTGCAACACGGAACCCGGCCCACGCATCCTACCGGCCATGGGAAAGGTGCTGCGGGCGAGACTTCGGCAGGAGCGCTTCCAGAGCCCGGTGCAGGAGGCGTTCTTCAACGTGCTGGTCGCCTCGGGCCACCTGCGCGAGCGGGTGGACCGCGTGCTGGCGAGGCACCGCGTCACGCTCGCCCAGTACAACGTGCTGCGGATTCTCAGGGGCGCGCACCCGGGCGGGCTGCCGCGCTGCGAGATCGCGCCGCGCATGCTGGAGCGCGCGCCCGACGTGACGCGCATCGTGGACCGGCTGGTGGGCTCGGGCCACGTCGAGCGCGGGCGGTCGGCCGAGGACGGGCGCCACTCGATCGCGCGCGTCACGCGCAAGGGGCTCGCGCTGCTCGAGCGCATGGACCCCGAGGTCGCCGGAACGTTCGAGCGGCTCTCGGAGCGGGTCACCGACGCCGAGGCCGAGACGCTCTCCACGCTGTGCGAGAAACTCTACGAGGAGGACCTGTGAACTCCGAGCGTCCCGGCGCGGACCCGCGTGCTGTGGGGAGCGCACCCGCGAGCGCGGGCCTCCACCACGTCACGGCCATCGCCTCCGACCCCCAGCGCAACGTGGACTTCCACGCCGGCGTGCTGGGCCTGAGGCTCGTCAAGCGCACTGTGAACTTCGACGATCCCGGCACCTACCACCTCTACTTCGGCGACGCCGCGGGCTCGCCCGGAGCGCTGGTCACGTTCTTCCCGTGGCCGGGCGCGACGCGAGGCCGCGCGGGGGGCGGCGAGACGTCGGCAACCGCCTACCGGATCCCCGAGGGATCGAGCGTCTGGTGGCGCGCGCGGCTCGGCGGAGCGGGGGTTGCGGTCCGCGACGAGCCGCCTCGCTTCGGCGGCCCCGTGCTCGCGTTCGAGGACCGGGACGGCATGCGCTTCGAGCTGGTGGAGGGCACGGGCGAGGACGGCGTCGAGCCTTGGACCGGATCCGGCGTGCCGCGCGAGCACGCGATCCGCGGGTTCCACTCCGTGACGCTCGCGACCCTTCGAGCCGAGAAGACGGCACGCGTGCTCGTGGACCTGATGGGATTCGAGGACGCCGGCGCGGAGGGACTACGCCGGCGGTTCGTAGCGACCGGAGGAGCCGATGCCGCGGCGCCGGCCGAGCGGGCGCGCGCCGGTCGCCTCGGCGCGATCGTGGACCTGATCGAGACCGCCGGGCCGCGCGGCGAACTCGGCGCGGGCTCGGTGCACCACGTGGCGTTCCGCGCCCGCGACGAGGCCGAGCAGGGCGCCTTCGGGCGCGCGCTCGCGGACGGCGGCCTGCGCGTGACCGACGTGGCCGACCGCTGCTATTTCCGATCCATCTACTTCCGCGAACCCGGCGGCGTGCTGTTCGAGATCGCGACCGATCCGCCCGGGATGGCGCTCGACGAGCCGCGCGAGCGGCTCGGGGAGCGGCTCCAGCTGCCGCCCTGGTACGAGGGGCTGCGGCCCAGGCTCGAAGCGGCGCTCCCGGCGCTGCGCGTGCCGGCCGCAGCGGGAGCGGGGGCGTGAGCGGCGGCGGAGGGGAGCCCGCGGGAGGCGCACCCGGCGCGGCCGGCACCGACGCGTTCGTCCACCGCTGGGTGCCCGGCGCCCGCGCCGATCTCACGCTGCTGCTGCTCCACGGCACCGGCGGCGACGAGAACGACCTGCTCCCGCTCGGCCCCGCGCTCGCTCCCGGGGCGGGGCTGCTGAGCCCGCGTGGCGGCGTGCTCGAGAACGGGGCGCCGCGATTCTTCCGGCGGCTCGCCGAGGGCGTCTTCGACGTGCCCGACCTGCTGCGCCGCGCCGATGACCTCGCCGGGTTCGTCGCGGCCGCGTCGCGCTCCTACGGCTTCGATCCCGCGGGCGTGGTCGCGATCGGTTTTTCCAACGGGGCCAACATCGCGGCGGCGGTGATGCTCCGGCACCCCAGGGTGCTCGCGGGTGGGGCTCTGTTGCGACCGATGGTCCCCTTCGAGCCCGAGACGCCGCCCGACCTGGCGGGGCGCCGCGTGCTGGTCTCCGGCGGCAAGAGCGATCCGGTCGCCTCCCCGGCCCAGGTCGAAGCACTCGCGCGCCTGCTGGCCGGCGCGGGCGCCGACGTGACGCTGGCGTGGAGCGAAGGCGGGCACGGGCTCGGGCCGCACGACTTCGTGGAAGTGAGGAACTGGATGGCGCGCAGCTTCGGCGCGCGCTGAGGGTCCCGCGCGCAACGCCGGGCCCGCGGGCCCGGCGCCGGAATCAGATCACGTCCACCCGCGGCATCGCGGGGATCGTGCCCACCTCGACCGCCCGCTCGTAGAGGCGCGTGAGCGCGCGGCGGCCGGTCTCGCCCATGTCGAGCGTCAGGTCATTCACATACATGTGCACGAACTTGGAGCCCTTCACGGTATCGAGCCCGCGGCCGAACTGGAGCGCGTAGCGGATCGCCTCATCCTCGTTGGAGCGCGCGGCCACGATGCTGGCGAGGAAGCCCTCGGTGGCGGCGCGCATCAGCGGCTCCCCGAGGTCCCGGCGCACCACGTCGAGCCCGAGCGGCACCGGCAGGCCATCGCGCTGCTGCCAGACTTCGCCAAAGTCCATGACCTTGACGAGCCCCTCGTCGCGGTAGGTGAGCTGGCTCTCGTGGATGATCACGCCGGCGTCGAACTCGCCACCCGCCACCCGGCCCGGGATCTCGTCAAACATCGCCTCGACCGGCACGCACTCCGGGCACTCGATCCGCAGCAGCAGCGCGGCCGTGGTGAGCTTCCCCGGGATCGCGACGCGCTTCCCGCGCAGCGAATCGGGCGAGCGCGCCTCGCGCGACACCAGCACCGGCCCGTAGCCCAGCCCCATGGACGCACCGCAGCGCATCACCGCGTAGCGGTCGGCGAGGAACGCGTAGGCGTGCGCCGAGATCGCGGTGATCTCGAGGTCGGCCGATTCGAGCGCGCGGCGGTTCAGGCTCTGGATGTCCTGGAGCACGTGCTCGACCCGGCACCCCGGGACCGACGCGAGCCCGGCATGGAAGCCGTAGAACATGTAGGCGTCGTCGGCGTCGGGGCTGTGCCCGAAGCGGAGCGTGTGGAGATCCGAGGTGGTGGCGGGAGTGCTCATCGGGCGGCGACAGTAGCGCAGCGCAGGGGAGCGGGGAAAGCGCGCAGAGGTCCTCGCGGAGGCCCTCCCAAACCGCATCTCGCCGTCGTGGGTATGCGCTGGGCCGCGCGGACGCGGTCCGGAGTCGGGTGCCGCGGCGCTCCTACCTCAGCACCACCGCCCGCACCGCCCCGGACCACGCGCCAGAGGCATCGCGCACCCGGGCGAAGTAGACGCCCGAGCGGAGCGGCTCGCGGGCTCGATCGAGCGGGAACCGAATGCCCCCCTCGCCCGAGCGCTCCACGCGCTCCGACATCACCTCGCGTCCCTGCAGGTCGTAGAGCGCCACCTGCACCGCGCCCGGGGCCGCGTCGGCGACCTCGAGCATCGCGTCCCCGCGCCACGGCCGGAGCGGCGGCTTGAGGCGCGGCTGGTGCCGGGGTGGATCGTGCGCCACCCGCGGCGGCCACGAGACTTCCTCGCTCTCCCACTGGTAGCGCGTGTCGAGGCAGTCGCGGCGCACCTTGTAGCGGACGTGGGCGCGACTACGGCCGTGGTCGGTCTCGTCGTCCGCGACGAGCGCGGCGCCTCGCCCGCCGCGCAAACGCGAGTCGTCGGCCCACGACACGTCGAGCCCTTCGCCCGCCTGCACCTGCGCGGCTTCCTCGAATGGCCCATCGCCGCGCGAGCGCAGCACCGTCCACCACGAGCCGGGGGCGGGTTCGGAGAGCGTCCACGAAAGCGTGCGGCGCCGGCCGTGGTGCGTGAGGCGCGGCTTCGTGGCGGTGGCCCTCACGTAGCTGTGCGTCCAGAACATGCCGTTGTTGGACGATCGCCACACCAGCCACACGTCGCCCAGGCTGTCGCGCACCGACTCGGCGAAGATCGCGTCGTCGGTGCCGGCGAGGTTCTCGCCGGGCGGATGGCCCGTCTCCGTCGGCACGCTCACGCACACCGTGCCGAGATAGCCCCTCGATGCGTTGTGCTCAACCCACGTGATCACCGGCAACTCCCACCGGTCGCGGCTCGGGCGGAGTTCCTTGGATACCCATCTGCCGGCCGTCGGCTTGGGCGCACTCAGCGACTCGGGAAGCGCCCAGGCGCCGTTGCGGTAGGTCGTGTACTGAATGAACTCACGATCCGTGGACCACGCCATCCACAGTGTCCCGCTCGGGCTGCGGCGGAAGTGGGGAAACTGGGCGAGTGGAAAGACATTGCCTGGAACGATCCCCCCGTCCTCCCACACGCTCCCCCGGAGGATCCCCCACCGGATCGGAGCTCCGAAGTCGAGCCAGGTCACGAGCGCTGACGTGTCGTCTATCGCCGCCACCGCCGCCCCGTAACCCCCTCCGCCGGGCAGAAACACCCCGTGCCAGACCTTCGCAGTGTCTGAGTACCACGCGCGCATCCGATAGGGGCCATCGCTCTTGACCGCCCAGCGCCTACGCGCGGAGGTCGCGGCGGAGTAAACGAAGTTCCCACTGAACACGGTACTGATCGTGTCCAACTTGGAGTAGCGATCGTCCACGAACTCGGCGGACACGAGATAGCAAGCCAGGTAGGGCACGCCGGGCAGGGCGATCCGGTCATATGTCTGCCACACTAGCGACGTTACGTTCTCCGTGGAGACCACCGTGTGAAGCGGCGAAGTCAGGTACCCAAGCTGCTGCACGACGAGCCATGCCGAGTCATTCCAGCGAAGTACGTGCTCGTCGTAGCCGATTCCTCCGACTCCCGAAGCGAACACCAGCGGCAAGCCGCCGGGGTCCAAGTCCAGCCGGCTAGGATAGACCCGGGTGTGGCCGGGAACTTTCGTCGTGTCCATTGGGGTCCACGCTCGTCCTGTCGGCAACGCGAGCGAAATTGCTGCGGGTTGGATGATCGTGACGATTGCACCCAGCGCATAAGTGAGCACGATTCGCCGGGTGTTGGATACAATGTGGCTCACGCGTGAATCCTCTCCGATCAGCCTCGACTGACGCCGCGCCCCTCCGCCCACCCACCCGCCGACGGATCAACCACGCTCCAGCATGAACCTCGCCACGGTCCATGTCACGCGCGAATATCAATGATCCAAAAAAAAAAACCTCTTGACGGAATCAGAGCAGGCCATAAGCTGCGGCCTAGATCGGCACGGTTCGCTGGCAAACTGCACTACGCCGGGCCAAAGCTGGTCGAGCGATGCTGAACCCGTGGGCACCGTTCGCGGAGGTGGGCCGTGGCTCGAATCGGTCGGTGGTTGGCGTTCTCGTTCGCGGTCTCGGGGCTCTCTTGTCTGGCGGCGGGCTCGGCTCGGGCGGAAGCAGTGAAGTGCATCGCCCCTGACTCCACGCAACAGTCAGCCTCCAGCATCCCCGTGAACTTCTGGGCCTACAGATTCGGCGCGCCCCTCTCGAGTCTCGCAAGCAGGGACCTGGAGTTCCTATGGGATCCGATCAACGATGCAATCCTTACGACGGATCTCGAGCAAACGCTCCGGCGCTTCGGGGGAACGCTCGTGGACTCCATCGGCAAGAACCCCTTCGGCGCATCGATGTCCGACTTCGAGCTCATCTACACCTACTTTCGCCATCCGGCGTTCGGACTGCCGTACACGTCAATCCTGCAGGACACGAACTCGGTCTACTTCGGCCAGGCGGCCCAGAGCTACAATCCCAGCGACCGCTCGCACGTGGATGTCTACTTCTTCCATCCAAGCCGGGCGACCGCCGACGGGGCGTACCGGCCGGGACTCGTGAGTGGCGAGGAGGACCTCAGTACCGGGCATTCCCCCGAGGACATCAAGCATGACAACTCCCTGATGGTGAAGGCTCCATCCGGGCCAGGTCGAATCGATCTGACCGGAACCGGCTGGACCGCCCCGGACGCATTCCAGAACGTGGTATTCAACCACGAGTTCCGCCACGGGTTCCCGGGCAGGATTTGGCAGGGAATGATGGGGGAGATGTTCTCGGCGGGCGCTGAGGCGGTCGGCGGGAACGCGTCGATCGAGCCCAGCGATGAGGTTCCCTACACTTGGTCCCCCTTTTCGTTCCTCACAACGCCCAGCCCAACCTGCACCTTCCTGCGGGCGCAGGGCGACAACTATCAGGGCCGAAGCGCGTTCACCGCCTACCTCGCCTACAACTTCCGGGGCGCGGACACGAGCGCCACGGCGACGGGGTTTCAGGACGACCTGCTGTTCAAGTGGAGTGCCGCCAACGCGCCCTCGGTGACCTCACTTCGAGATCTGCTCAAGAACGACAGCTGCGGCACGTGCGCCACGAAGGCCTACTTCCATCCGAATCAGTCCGCGATGAGCGACACACTGCGACTTGCGTTGCTGATGCACCATTGGCGGGTCGCCAACTACGTGAACAACTCGTTCCTTGAGGAAGGCCAGTACGGCTACCCGCCGCACTTCGGGTTTGCGCCTTCCAAGCAGCTGAGCGCGTGGAGGGATATCGACGGGTGCGCCACCGACAACGTGATCGCGGTGCCTTCGGAGGTCACGCTGAACCAGACCCACGTGACCCGTGACACGGTGCTGCGAGACGTGCGCTACAGCGGCAGCGGGAGCTTCCCGATGGTCCTGATTCCCTTCGGGTCGGAGTACTGGATCGTGAAGAGCGATCCGGCGATCCACCGCCCGGGTCAGGACCTGACGATTCGCGTGATCCCCGACAGCGCCGATCTCGCCAGGCACCAACTCGTCTGCGACCTGGGTATCCCGGACTACGCCAGGACGGACGCGCGCTTGTTCGCGTCGGTCGTCGGATATCGCGAGCAGACGGACAGCCTCTGGAAGCATCCGGAATGGGTGACCAGGGTCCTGGCACCGCGATGGGTGGACCTCGATACGCTGGGCCGGGAAGCGCTGGAGTTCACCGTACCCTCCTTCGGGGACACCACCAGAGCCGTGCTCGTCGTGCTCAGCCTCGCCGACGGAACGGCTCAGCACTTCAGCTCCATTTCGTCCGGAGGAGCCCCCTATCACGAGTTTCTGAGCTACCGGCTGCAACTCGGAGTTCGGTCGGCTCCGTTCCTCTATCCCAATCCAAGACCGATTGCCGGCGAGCCCAGCATCCTCGAGGAACAGCCAACTTTCTCTCCCGACGGCACGATGGTCGCCTACACCGAGTTCGGGCCGACGGGCCCGTCCTCGATCTACCTGCGCGCGGCCGACGGCAGCGGGCGCGCGATCCTGAGGGCGAACTCGGTTCCCCCCGGCCAGGGCAAGCCCGATTGGTCGCCGCGGGGGGACTGGATCGCCTACGAGGACTACCAGGGCGGCTGGCCGTATTCCGATATCCACGCGTTCAACCGGACGACCCAGCAGCACCTGATCCTGACGCCCGCGCTCGACGGCGCCGACTACGAGCCGGCATTCTCACCAAACGGCCAGCAGATCGCCTACATCTCGAGGCTCCTCGGGGCCGGCGGCGAACTCAGCGGGAACTGGGGCCTGCGGCGTATCAACATGGGTGCCACGAGCGCTACGACGCTCGTGACCGGCAGCCCGAGCCGGCCTCTTCGGATGCCGCGATGGAGTCCCGACGGCCAGTGGGTCTTCTTCCTGGCCGGGGACAGTCTCTACGCAGTAGGGGCGCGCGATTCGCTGCAAGGCCAGGTGATCTCGATGGCGGGGACCCTGAACCACGCCACCGCGTTCGACCTCCATCGGGGCCGTGGCCCGATCGCGTTCGAGGAGGCGGACAGTTTCTTGATTCGGGTCGAATGCACTGTTGGCGATGGCTACTTCTACAAGGCCCACCCCTACCGCCGCATCGCGCTTCGCGACACGCTCCAACGCCTGCCGATCCCGCAGTTCCAAAAGCGCTTCGCCGCGTACTTCTCCCCCCGCTGGTCGTTCGACGGCACCCGAATCGCCTACTCCTCGAACGAGGCGAACTTCGGCTCTGCGCGCGACCTCTTCATCGGCCAGGTCTCGTGGAACCACGCGCCGAAGTTCGTGA
>CAZIVR010000119.1:0-10010 GCA_964542745.1 uncultured bacterium | reverse complement strand
GCCGCGAGCGCGAACGGGGCGACGCGCCCCCCGCCGCGGCCTCCGCGCGCGTGGGTGCCGCGCGGCCCGGCCGGCCCCGCCGCGTCGGCGACTCCGACGTGCTCGCCTTCGGGCGGGACGCCGCGACGTCGCACGAGGTGTGGAGCCGGGAGGCGGGGTATCCGGGCGATCCCGCCTACCGCGACTTCCACTCCCGCGAGCATCCGGGCGGGCTGCGCTATCGCGCCGTCACCGACGCGGCGGGATCGCCCGCGGGGAAGCGCGTCTACGACCCGGCCGCGGCCGAGGCGCGGGTGCGCGCGCACGCCGGCCACTTCCTCGGCGGGATCGCGACGCGCCTCCGCGCGGGCGAAGGCCCGGTGGTGTGCGCCATGTACGACACCGAGCTGTTCGGCCACTGGTGGCACGAGGGACCGCGCTTCCTCGCCGAGGTGCTGGATCGCGCCGGGGAGTTCGGCGTGCCGCTCGTGACCGCGGCCGCGGCGGCGGAATCGCTCGGCGCGGAGGCTCCCCGCGCCTCGCTCCCCGAGGGCTCGTGGGGCGAGGGCGGCGGGCACGACGTCTGGCTCGGCCCCGCCACACGCGCGCTGTGGCGAGATGTGCACGAGCGGGAACTCGCCTTCGAGGCCGTGGCGCGGCGCGCGCTCGGGAGGCGGGAACCCGCCCTCGACCGGGTGCTGGCGCAGGCGCTCCGCGAGGTGATGCTGCTCGAGGCATCCGACTGGCCGTTCCTCGTCACCGGCGGCGCCGCGGCCGACTACGCGACGGCGCGGGCGTCGGGGCACGCGCGCGACGCCCGCGAGCTGATCGATCTCGCCGTGCGCCTGCTCGACTCGGGCTCGGGTGCGCTCTCCCCCGCGGCGGAACTGCGGCTCGCCGAGATCGAGCGGCGCGACGACGCGTTCCCGTGGCTCGACTGGAGCGCCGGGATCGCCCCGGCCGCGACGGAGGCCGCGCTCCGCGCCTGAAGCCGGGCCGGGCCGAGCCCTCCGCGCGCCCGGGTGCCCGGGCGGAGCCTAGCCCCGGGCGCGAACCGCGGGCGGGAGCTCCGAGCGCGGCGCGCGCTCCAGCAGCTCGCGCAGCGCCTCGGGTGCCCGGACCGCGCGGCCGTCGCGACCGAGGAAGCAGTGCCTCGTGCTCCCTTCGGCGAGCCGCGCGCCGTCGGCCACGCGCGTGACGCGGTAGTGGAACACCACCGAGGCGCGGCCCAGCTCGGCGACCCCGGTCTCGACCGCCACCTCGTCGTCGTAGCGCGCCCCTTCGTGGTAGCGGCAGTGCGCCTCGAGCACCGGCAGCAGCACCCCCGACTCCTCGACCTCGCGGTAGCTGCGGCCGAGGGAGCGCAGCATCTCGGCGCGCCCGACCTCGAACCAGCGCAGGTAGTTGGCGTAGTAGACCCAGCCCATCTGGTCGGTGTCGCCGTAGCGGACGCGAAGCTCGAAGCGGTGCATCACTCTCCTCCCGGTTCGGCCGGCGGCGGCGCGGCGCCCGCCGCGGGCTCGGGCGCGGTCTTCCATCGGCGGTGCAGCCAGAACCACGACTCCGGATGATGGCGCACGCGCTCGGAGAGCCGCTCCGCGTGGCGCGCGGTGAGCCGCAGCGCGGCCGCCTCGTCGTCGCCGTCGGCCCACAGCGGCGGCTCGATCTCGAGCTCGTGCCGGCCGTCCTCCCGGCGCCGGCCGAACCCCATCACGATCGGAACCTTCAGCGCGATGGCGAGGCGCGCGGGCCCGACCGGCGTGCTCGCCGGGCTCCCGAGGAACGGCACGAACACGCCGTGGCGGCGCGCGTCCTGGTCCGCGAGCATCGCGACGCAGTGACCGGCGCGGATCGCCGCGTAGACGCCGCGCACCCCGCGGTCGGCCCGGATCACGCCGAGTCCCGCCCGCTCGCGCCGCGCGGTGAGCCAGCGGTCCACCGCCGGGTTGCTGAGCGGCCGCGCCACCACGTCCACCGGGAGCCGCCGCGCGATCCACGCGGCCATCAGCTCGAAGTTGCCGAAGTGCCCGCTGAGCAGGATCGCGCCGCGGCCGTCCTTCACCGCGTCCCGCACGTGCTCGAAGCCGCGCACCTCGGCGACCGGCCCGCCGGGCTCCGAGAGCGAGAGCGTGTCGAGGTGCGCGTACTCGAGGGCCACGCGTCCCAGCTCGCGGTAGTGGCGGGCGAGGATCCCGCGCCGCGTGGCGTCGCCGAGCTCCGGGAACGCCCGCGCCAGGTTGGCCTCCGCGACGCGGCGCCGCACCCCGAGCGCCCCGAGCAGCGCGCCGGCCCCGGCGCCGAGGGCCAGCGAGGCGCGCCAGCCCAGCGCGCGCGCGAGCCCGTCCAGCGCCCGCACCGCGCCGGCCTCGAGCGCGTGCTTGAGCCTCACGAACCCTCGCCCACCGCGATCCAGCGCGCGCCGGGAAGGGCGCGCGCGAGCCCCGACCACTCGAGCTCGAGCAGCGCGGCCTGCGTCTCGGGCAGCGGCAGCCCCGCGGCCCGCGCGCACTCCTCGGCGGTGCGCGCGGGGCCGGCGAGCGCCGCGAGCACCCGGCCGGCGGAAGGTCCCTGCCCGGAAGCCGCGCCGCCCCGCGCGGGAACCCCGCCCGCGGTCGCGGGTGCGACGGAAGGCGCGGACGCCGGGCCCGCCGCGGGCGCGGCGGAAAGGGCGGACGCCGCGGCCGGCGCGAGCGCGCGTTGGAGGGCGGGCGCTCCGCCGAGCGCGGCCACCACGTCGGCCGCGCCCTCGCACAACGCGGCCCCGCCCTTGAGCAGCAGGTGGCACCCGCGGCTCGTGTCGCGGTCCACGTCGCCCGGCACCGCGAGCAGCGGGCGGCCGAGGCGCCGCGCGTGGTGGGCGGTGCCGAGCGCGCCGCTCTTGCGGCGCGCCTCCACCACCACCACCGCGCTCGCCAGCGCCGCGATCAGCCGGTTGCGCCGGAGGAACGAGGAACGGTAGACGCCGGTTCCGGGCGCCCACTCGCTGAGCAGCGTGCCGCGGGCGGCGATCGCGCCGGCGAGGGCGGCGTGGTCGCGCGGGGTCACGCGGTCGAGCCCTCCCGGCAGCACGGCGAGGCTCGTGCCTCCCGCCTCGAGCGCGCCGCGGTGCGCGGCGGCGTCCACGCCGTACGCGAGGCCGCTGCCCACGATCAGGCCGAGCCGCGCGAGGTCGGCCGCGAGGCGCGCGGCGGTGGCGAGGCCGTAGGGCGTCGCGGCGCGCGCCCCGACCACGGCCACCACCGGCCGGTCGAGGGGCCAGCGCCCGCGCACGAAGAGACGCTCGGGCGCGTCGGCGAGCTCGGCCGCGGTGTCCGGGTAGCCGGGCCCTCCGCGCACGAGCACCCGCTCCGCGGCCGCTCCCCGATCAGCGCGGTTCGCCACCCGTGCCGGACTGGGGCGGGCGGGCGGGCGGGGGCGGCGGTCCGGTCAGGATTTCCCATTCGACACCTTCCTCGGTGGCGCGCACCACGGCGCTGTCGTCGGAGAGCGTGTCGGGATCCTCCACCGACATGAGATCCTCCTGCCGGGACAGCCGCTCGATGCGTTCCGCGACCGCGGCGTCGAGCCGCCGCAGCTCGTCGAAGCGGAGACGGCGCAGGTCGGGCGCCAGCCGGTGGAGCGCGTGCGCCACGCGGCTCGCCCCCCCGCGCCGGGCGATCTCGAGGAGCGACTCGCGCGCCGACTGGGCCACCGTCGCGTTCGAGTCCTCGGCCATGCGCACCAGCGCCGGGACCGCCGGGCGGTAGCCCATGCGGCCGAGCACGCGCGCCCCGCTCGAACGCGTGAACCACAGGCCCTGGTCGAGCAGCGGGAGAAGCACGCGCGCCCCCTCCTCGCCGAGCCGCAGGAACGCCTCCTCGGCGAGATCGCGCAGGTACCACGACTCGTCGCACAGGCACTCCACCAGCAGCGAGAGGGCCTCGTCGTCGTGGCGCTGCTCGAGGCCGCGCACGTACTCGCGCTTGGCGGTGAGGCCGCGGGCGTTCAGCACGTCGAGCGGGCGGTTGGGCCCGTAGCGGTCGTCGGTCACGGCGTCTCCCCTTCGGCGGGGGTTCCCGGGGAGATCCCCGCCCAGCACGCCTCGAGCAGTTCCGGGAGCCCGTGCCCGGTGAGGGAGCTGAAGAGCAGCGCATCCGGCAGGCCGGTCCGCCGCGCGGCGGTGGCCCGGTCCGCGGGATCCAGCAGGTCGGCCTTGGAGAGCGCGAGGCGCCGCGGCCGTTCGAGCAGCGCGGGACTGTACGAACCCACTTCCTTCAAGAGCACCTCCAGGTCCGCCCGCGGATCCTCCGACGCGACGTCCACCACGAACAGCAGCATGCGCGTGCGCTCGACGTGGCGCAGGAACTGGAGGCCGAGCCCCTTGCCGCGATGCGCGCCCTCGATCAGCCCGGGCAGGTCGGCCACCACGAACGTGCGCTCCTCGTCGAGGGCCGAGATCCCGAGGTTCGGCTCCAGCGTCGTGAACGGATAGTCCGCGATGCGCGGCCGCGCCCGGGTGATCCGCGAGAGCAGCGTGGACTTTCCGGCGTTGGGCAGCCCGACCAGCCCCACGTCGGCGATGAGCTTCAGCTCGAGCGCGAGCCGGCGCTCCTCGCCCGCCTCGCCGGGATCCGCCCGGCGCGGGGCCTGGTGCGTGGGCGTCGCGAACCGCGCGTTGCCGCGTCCGCCGCGGCCGCCGCGGGCGGCGACGAACGAATCGTCCGCGCGCACGAGGTCCGCCAGCACCGTGCCCTCCTCGTCCTTCACCACCGTTCCGGGGGGCACTCGGATCACGAGGTCGTCGCCGTTCCGTCCGGTGCGACGATTCCCGGCGCCCGCGCGACCCGGCGTGGCACGGTATCGGGGGTGTTCGCGGCAGTCAAGAAGCGTGCGCACGTGAGGGTTCACCTGGAGGATCACGCTGCCGCCGCGCCCGCCGTCGCCGCCGTCGGGCCCCCCCTTCGGCACGTACTTCTCGCGCCGGAAGCTGATGCAGCCCGCCCCGCCCTTGCCCGCGATCACGTGGATCTCCGCCGAGTCGATCAGCACGCGAGGCTCCCGGCGGGCGGGGCCGCCGCGGCGCGCGCCCACGCCCACTCGCGCGCGCCCTGCTCGGGCAGCGCGACCAGGGCGAACCCGCGCGTGAGGTCCCTCACCACCCGGGCGCGATCCGGCGCCCACGTTTCGATTCCGCCCACCAGCTCGAGCTCGTCGCCGGCCTCGACCGCCTCGAGGTCGTCGGCGCGCAGCGCCCGCAGCGCCAGGATTCCCGCGCGGGCGCACAGCGCGCGCGACCGCGGCTCGACGCCGGCCGCGAGCATCGCGCGCACGCCGAGCGCCCGCAGCGCGAGCAACCCCGCCTCCCGGCCGTCCAGGTCCCGCACCTCGCCGAGCACCAGCAGCCACGCCCCGCGCGCGGGAGCGGGCGCCGCGGCGTGGCGGCGCGCCGCGGGCACCGCGTGCGGCGCGAGCTTCACGGGATCCGCGATCCATTCCGAGAGCCGCGGCCCCATCGGCAGCAGCGTCCCGGCCTCGAGATCGGCTTCGATCCTCCCGAGCACCGCGCCGCGCAGGTCCTCGATCCCGTCGGCGGCCGCGCGCTCGCCGCCCGACCGGGCCACTCCCGGCGCCGTGGCGGCGCGCACCGCGCGGTGGACCGGCGGCGCCACCGGGGACAGTGCCGCGAGCCCGGGCTCCTCGGACGGGACCGGCGAGCGCGGGTCGGCGACGCGCCCTTCCGCCGCGGCCTCGGCCGCGGCCGGGATGCCGACGATCCAGTCGTCGCCGTTCGGCGCCTCGGGACCGCGCGCCAGCCCGGCGCCGAGTCGCAGCGCGCCGGGGCGGCGCTTCCACGGAGCGAGGTCGCCCTCGCGCGTCCAGCGCGCCCCGGCGCGCTCGACGGCTTCGGCCAGCGGCCCGGCCTCGGGCGCGGCGGCTTCGCGCGCGCTCCACGCGCTCACCCGGACCGCCGCCGCCGCGGTCCGGCCGCCGAGCCGCTCCGCGAACAGGCCGAGGGACTCGAGGGGCGATCCCGGCCCGACCTCGACGGACGCGACCGGAACGCCGTTCCACCACGCGAGCGGCACGGCGCGCGTCGGCGTGCGCGCCGAGATCGCGTGCGGGACGGTCCACTCCAGCGCGTGGCTCCACGCTCCCGCCGGCGCGGGCCCGGCGTCGGTGCGCCGCCAGTCGGTCTCGCGCCCCCGGGCGCGCATCCAGTCGCGGGCGCGGTCGTCGCACGGGAACAGCACCGCGGCCGCCCCGGCCGCCACCAGCGCGCGCGCGATCGCCACCCGGTCGGCGATCGCGAGCGACGAGAGCCCCTCGCCCGCCACCTCCACCCAGGCCGACGCGAAGCCGCGCGGGTGGGCCGCCACCAGCGCGCCCGCCACGTCGTGACCGTCGCAGCGCGCCGGCAGCGTTCCGGTGAGTTCGATCCGGCGCGCGGGCCCGGGCTCGACCTCGAGCGGGTCCCCCGCCAGCAGCGACACGGCCTCGAGCGCCCCCACCGGCACCGCCAGCGCGCCGAGCGCCCCGGCCTCGGGGGCCGGGTCGAGCGTGGCGATCAGGCGACCCGGCGCGGCCAGCGTGGCGAGGGCGATCGCCCCGCGTTCCCCGGCGCCGGCCGGGGCGAGCCACGCGCCGAGGGCCGCGGCGAGGGCCAGGAACTCCTCGCGGGCGGGCCCGCCCGCGCCCCAGCCGGAGGCCGTGGCGAGGTCGCGCGCCAGCACCGTCTCGATCGCCACCCGCGCGCCGCCCCGCGCCGCGAAGCGCCCGAACGGCAGGCGCGCGCTCTCGCGGTCGCCGAGCAGGAAGTCGGGGATCACGGCGCGCACGCCGGGGGCCACGGCGCGGCCGGGCGCGGCCTTCTGGTCGAGGATCGCCTGGGCCAGCGACATGGTCTCCCGGTCAGTCGCCGGACGGCTTCTTGCCGGAGCCGCCCCCGCCGGCGCCCTTCTCGCCGCTGCCCGTTCCGCCCCCGCCGCCCGGTGAAGACGACCCGCCCGACTCCTTCTTCGCACGCTCCCGGTAGGACTTGCTGCGGTAGTCGGTGATGTAGAAGCCCGTGCCCTTGAACAGCAGCCCGCCGCCCCCGGCGGGCACGCGGGCGGCGCGCGCCCCGCACTTCGGGCACTTGCGCCGGCGGGTGTCGGTGATGGCGTGGAACTCCTCGAAGGCGTGTTCGCACTTGGAGCAGCGGTAGGCGTAGGTGGGCATGATTCCGGAATCGGTTGTGGGCGTCAGGGGCGCCCGGAGGTCTCGGAAACGGGCGCCAGCGCGCAGGCGATGGTGGCGACTTCCACCACGTCCTCGGCGCTGCACCCGCGGGAAAGGTCGTTGGCCTGGCGCGCGAGCCCCTGCAGGATCGGCCCGTAGGCCCGGGCCCCGCCCAGGCGCTGCGCCAGCTTGTAGCCGATGTTCCCGGCGTCGAGGTCGGGAAACACCAGCACGTTGGCGTGGCCCGCGACCACGCTGTCCGGTGCCTTGCGCTTCGCCACGCCTGGCTCGACCGCGGCGTCCAGCTGCAGCTCGCCGTCGAAGTGGAGGTCGGGCCGCCGCTCGCGCGCGAGCGCCAGCGCGCGACGCACCTTTTCGACGCGCGGGTGCTCGGCGCTGCCGCGCGTCGAGAACGACAGGAAGGCGGTGTGCGGCACCTGCCGCGTGAGCGCGGCGCAGTGGTCGGCGGCGAGGCAGGCGAGCTCCGCGAGCTGCTCGGGCGTGGGGTCGGGAATCACGGCGCAGTCGGCGAAGAACATGACGCGCTCGGGATGCCCGCCGACCGGAGGCACGACCATCACGAAGAACGACGACACCGAGCGCACGCCGGGCTTGAGCCCGATCAGCCACAGCGCGGCGCGCAGCACGTCCGAGGTCGGCCGTGCCGCCCCCGCCACGAAGCAGTCGGCCTCGCCGCGCGCCACCCGCAGCGCCGCCTGGAAGAGCGGGTCGCGCGCGAGCCGCTCGCGGTCCGCCGCCGCGAGGCGGTCGCCCCGCGCCGCGGCGAGCGCCTCGGCGGTGGCACGGATCGCCGCCGGGTCGGCGGGATCGAGGCGCTCGACGCCGTGCAGCGAGGCCCCGGCGCGCGTGGCCGCCGAACGCACCTCGTCGGCGCTCCCCGCCACCGCCACCTCGGCGATGCCGTCGCGCGACAGCAGCTCGGCCGCGCGCACGATGCGCTCGTCCCCGCCCTCCGGCAGCACCAGCCGCCGCCGCGGCGACCGCGCCGCGCGGCGGATGCGATCGAGGACCGCGCTCACGCGCGCCCCCCGCGGCGCGCGCGCTTCCCCGCGGAGCCGGGCGACTTGCGGGCACCGGCCGCGGGCTTCGCCGGGGCCTTCGCGGCGGGCTTCGCGCCCGCGGCGGGAGCGGCCGCGCCGGCACCGAAGCGGCGGCGCAGCCGCTCCTCGACGGTCTTCGGCACCAGCCCGCGGATGTCGCCGCCGAGGCGCGCCACCTCCTTCACGAGCGTGGAGTTCAGGTAGGTGTACTGCTGGCTCGGCATCAGGAACGCCACCTCGAGCCGCGGCGAGAGGCGCCGGTTCATGAGGGCCATCTGGAACTCGAACTCGAAGTCGCTCACCGCGCGCAGCCCCCGCACCATCACCTGCGCCCCGACTCGCGCCGCGCAGTCCACCACCAGGTCCTCGAAGCTCACGACCTCCACGCGGCGCAGGCCGCGGGTGGCGCCCGCGATCATCTCGACGCGCTCCTCGATCGGGAACAGCGTCCCCTTCGCCGTGCTGCGCGCCACCGCCACCACCACCCGGTCGAACATTCGGACGGCGCGGCGCGCCAGGTCCAGGTGGCCGTTGGTGAACGGGTCGAACGTGCCCGGGAACAGCGCGGTGATCTCGCTCATGCTCGCTCCTCGAGGGGACTGGCCCCGGGGTCCGATCCTCACGGCTCGGCCGGACCCGGCTCGCGCGCGTCGCGCTCCGCTCCGACCCGATAGGTGGTGACCACGGTCTGACCGTAGCGGCGCTCGCGTTCCCGCGCCAGTCGCCCGGCCCGCTCGGGGAGGACGTCGCGGAGCGCGTGCTCCGCCACCACCCGGGATCCCGCGCGCAGCGCCGCCAGCCGGCCGAGCGCCTCGAGCGCCGCCTCGGCGCGCGCGCCCCCGTAGGGCGGGTCGAGGAGCACCAGGTCGGCCGCGGCGATCGCCCCGGCGAGCCGCGCGAGCCCGCCCGGCAGGGGAAGCCGCCACACGCGCGAGACCCCGCGCAGCTCGAGCGCCTCGAGGTTGGCGCGCAGCGCCGCCAGCGCGCGGGCGTCGGAGTCCACGAAGTCGGCGTGCGCCGCCCCGCGCGAGAGCGCTTCGATCCCGAGCGCTCCCGAGCCCGCGTAGAGGTCCACCACGCGCAGGCCCTCGAGGGGCTCGAGCGCCATGAACAGGGCTTCGCGGACGCGATCCGAGGTCGGGCGGGTGTCGAGCCCGCGCGGGGCGGCGAGCCGCCGTCCGCCGAGCCGGCCGGCGATCACGCGCACGTCCGCCTCAAGGCAGCTCGACGGTCTCGAAACCGGGCGGGGCGGAGAGCCGGTACCCGGCCGGGCCGCGCGCCGGCCCGAACGTCCAGCCGGTGAGCCGGTAGACGACCGGCGCCTCGGCCATCCCCGTCACCTCGAGCTCCGCCGGGTAGCCGCGCGCGTCGAGGCGGACGCCGATCCGGATCGCGCCGGCCTCGGGATCCCGCGGCGCGAGCGAGAAGCGGCGCGTCCCGAGCGATTCCTCGCGGAAGGCGTCGCGGCTGCCCGGCAGCAGCACGCGCCACCACTGCAGCGCGTTGCGGGCGCGGTCGGCGGGAATGCGCAGCAGCTGGCGCGAGGCGGGCTGCAGCCACTCGCCGCCGTCGGAGCGCAGCGCGATGCTCTCGCCGGTCGAGGCGAAGTCGAGCCGAACGCGGTCCGGGGGCTCGACCCGCACGCGCCCGCGCACGGCGCGCGGCGCGCCGCCGAGCGGGTCGGCGAGCGTGGTGCTCACCTGCGCCTCGGCGCCGCGCCCGCCGGCCATCGCGGCGGCCAGGGCGCGCGCGGTGGCGAGCGTGGCCGCGGGT
>CAZIVR010000118.1:0-10392 GCA_964542745.1 uncultured bacterium | reverse complement strand
CTGATCATCGAGTCGCCGACGCTGACCCTCGAGGAGCTGGAGAAGGAGTACATCCTCAAGGTGCTCCACTCCACGCGCTGGCAGAAGAAGCGGGCCAGCGAGATCCTCGGGATCAACGCCTCGACCCTGTACCGCAAGCTCATCGCCTACGGCGTCGAGAAGCCGGGAGGCCGCGAGCTGGACGACTCCGGCGAGGAGACGATGCCGGGCGAACAGAACGCCGCCTAGCCTTCGCGCGACGGGGCCCCGGCCGCCTTTCAGGGCGGGCCGGGGCCTTCGCGCTTCCGGGCGAATCGCACGACCCGCTCAATCTGCACGGCGCGCCGGCCCGATGGATGAAGTTTGCCCGCAGCCCGGGAGGGCCCGGGAACGGGGGGCGGGCGAGGGCATCCGGCGAACCCGTGAAGGCACTGGCGGTTAGGAATCCCGCCGCCGGGCGGGGGCCGAGTGGCATGCCGGGTGCACAACCCTCGGTTTGAAGGGGCGACGAAAATGCGAGCGACCCCGGGAACCACCCACAGGAGGTATCGAGAGATGGTCCGGAACCAGAAGGGCTTCACCCTCATCGAGCTGATGATCGTCGTGGTCATCATCGGTATCCTCGCGGCGATCGCGATCCCGAACTTCATCGCGATGCAGAACCGCGCGAAGGAAGGCTCGACCAAGGCCAACATGCACACGTTCCAGCTGTCGGCCGAGGACTACGGCGTCCAGAACGACGGCACGTACGCCGACGCGGCCTCCTCGGTGGCGAACCTGCTCCCGGCTTCGGGCGCGAACTTCAAGAACCCGTTCACCCAGGCGACCGGCTCGGGCGCCGCGTGGGAAGATCGTGCGAGCGCTGCGGCGGCCCCGACGGCCACCAACGGCCTCACGAGCTACGCCGACTCCTCGAGCGGCCTGACCTACAACATCAAGGGCCAGGGCAAGGCTGCCGCGCTGAGCCTCGTCCTGACGGCCGGCCAGTAATTCCGACCGCAGTTCCGGACGCGGGCGTGACCCTCGGGTCGCGCCCGCGATTCGTTTGCCCCCGGGGCGGGGCCCGCGAAATCGCGCAGGAGCGGGCCCTCGATCGTGCGTTCCGCAGGGATCATGCGCCGAGCACGCCGGTCTCCCCGCTCGGGGCTCCAAGTATCAACGCGTTACGGGAGCGGATCGTGGCACGGGCATTGCGCCTCGAATGGAGCATGGACCCTCGCGCCTCCCATCCGGCGTCGCCGGCCAATCGCGAAGGAACCCGCGGATTCACCCTCGTCGAGCTCATGATCGTCGTGGTGATCATCGGGATCCTGGCCGCCGTGGCGATCCCCAACTTCATCTCGCTGCGCCATCGCGCGGGGGACGCGGTCGTCAAGACCAACATGCACCAGCTCCAGCTCGCGACCGAGGACTTCTCGGTGCTCAACGACGGGAACTACCCGACCGGTGCGAGCGACGCGCTTTCCGACGGCCGGACGCTCGCGGACCTGTGCCCGAGCCGCAACTTCCCGGTGAATCCCTTCACCCAGGCGGCTTCGGTGGTGCAGTTCAACGCGAACCCCGGCTCGGGCCAGCGCGGCGAGCTCGCGATCAATCCCGCGATCTCGACGAACTACCAGATCAAGGGCAACGGCTCGTCCGGCGACACGCTGCGCTTCATCCTCTACACCGGCCAGTAGACTCCGCCGTCCCCGTGGCCCGGCCCGGGGGGGCGACCCCGCGAATTCCCCGCAGGGCCCGCCGGGCACGTCCGTTGCAAAGTGCCCGGGGTGCGGGCCGCCCGCCCGCGGGCCCGGTTCCAACCCGCTGCCGAAGCGGGGTTTCGCCGAACCGGCCCGGCTCCATCCCGGAGGAAGCGTGCAGGAATCGACCGCCATCCCCATGTCCCGGCCAATCCCGAACCGCACGGCGGGACGCGACGGGAACCCCGAGGCCGCGATCCGGGCGGTGGCGCTCTCCAAGCACTACGTCCATCCGTGGACCCTGCGGCGCACGGTCGGGCTCGACGCCCTCGACCTCGAGATCGCGCGCGGCGAGGTGATCGGCCTGCTCGGCCCGAACGGGGCCGGCAAGACCACCACGCTCAAGCTCCTGACCGGGCTGATCAAGCCCTCGTCGGGGCGGGCCTGGCTGATGGGAGTCCCGATCGAGGAGACCCGGAGCCGCCGCCGCCTCGGGTTCCTCCCGGAGCAGCCCTACTTCTACGACTACCTGAGCGGCCGCGAATACCTCGAGCTGGCCGGCGGCCTCTCCGGGCTCCCGGCGGCCGAAGCCACGCGCCGCGCGCGGCACTGGCTGGGGCGGGTGGGGCTCGGGGACCGGCCGGAGCTCCGGCTGCGCAAGTACTCGAAGGGCATGCTCCAGCGGCTCGGGCTCGCCGCGGCGCTGGTGCACGAGCCCGACCTCCTGATCCTCGACGAGCCGATGAGCGGCCTCGACCCCTTCGGCCGCCGCGACGTGCGCGAGCTGATCCTCGAGCAGCGCGCCCGGGGCACCACCGTGCTTTTCTCCTCGCACATCATTCCCGACGTCGAGGCCCTGTGCGACCGCGTGGCGATCGTGCTGCGCGGGCGCCTCCACCGCTTCGGCACGCCCGCCGAAATGGCGCGCGAATCGGTGCGCCGCGTCACGATCCTGTGCGCCCGCGCCGCGATCTTCGAGCGCCCCGCCTCGTGGGCCGAGACCGTGACCCGGCGCGACGGGCCCGAGGTCACGGAGTTCGTGGTGCACGACGCCGGGCGGCTCGACGAGGTGATCGAGGTGCTGGTGCGCCACCGGGTCTCGATCCACGCCGTCACGCCCGAGCGCGCCACGCTCGAGTCGCTGTTCCTCGAGGCCGCCGAGCGCGAGAGCCCGGCCGCGATGGGGAGGACCGCGTGAGCCTGCTGCTGGTGGCGCGGAACACGTTTCGCGAGGCGATGCGGGACCGGCTGGTCGCCGGGGTCGTGGCCGGCGGGCTGGTGCTGCTGGGGGCGACGCAGGTCCTGTCGCCGCTCGCGATGGGGGAGGGCCTGCGCCTGACCGTGGACCTCGGCCTGAGCGGCATCACGATGCTCGGCCTGCTGGTGATCCTGCTCGCGGGGACGAGCCTGGTGGCGAAGGAAATCGAGCGCCGCACCATCTACAACCTGCTCTCGCGCCCGATCGCGCGGCCGGCCTATCTGGTCGGCAAGTGGGCCGGGCTCACCGGGACCCTGTGGGTGACGGTCGCGGTGCTGGGCGCCGGGCTCTACACGCTGCTCGCGCTGCGCGGCCACCCCGGGCACCTGCCGTCGGTGCTCCAGGCGCTGCTGCTCGCGGGCCTCGAGCTGTCGATCGTGACCGCGCTGGCGGTGCTGTTCTCGGCGCTCTCCACGCCCGCGCTCTCGGCCCTCTACACGCTGGGCGCCTTCCTCACCGGGCAGTGGAGCGGGGATCTCCGCGACTTCGCGGCGAAGCTCGCGCCGGTGCCGCGTGCCGCGCTCGAGGCCGTGTCGCACCTGGTGCCCAACCTGCCGCTCTTCAACATGCGCTCGCTGGCGGCCGAGGGCGACCTCACCAGCCCCCTGCACCTCGGCATCGCGGCGGGCTACGCGCTCCTCTACGTGGCGTGCGTGCTGTCGCTGGCGGGCGCGGCGTTCGAGAGCCGCGACTTCAAGTGAGCGCCGCCGCCGACCTGTGGCGCCGCCGGCGCCGCTTCGCCGCGTGCTGGCTGCTCGCGATCGCCGCCGGCGCCGGCACGTTCGCGGTCTCGGGGCTCGCCGCCCGGCGGGTGCCGCGGCCCAACCCGCTCGCCGAGCTCTCCTACTACCCCTCGGGCGAGTTCCTGAAGCCCGCGACGCTCGGCCACGCCGAGACCGCCGCCGACCTCGCGTGGCTGCGGGCGGTCCAGTACTACGGGGAGCATCGGGCCACCGACAACCGCTTCAGCGGCATGGCGCACGTCTTCGACATCCTGACCTCGCTGTCGCCCCGCTACCGGTCGGCCTACGTGTTCGGGAGCTTCGCGCTGGCGCAGGAAGGCCGCGACTTCGCGGCCGCCGAACGCCTGATGCGGCGGGGCCTGGAGCGCAACCCCCGCAGCGGGACGCTCTTCTTCGAGGCCGGCTTCCTCTACTACGTGAAGCCGGGCGGCCGGGACCTGGCCCGGGCCGCCGAGCACTTCGAGCTGGCCGCCCTCCAGCCCGACGCCCCGCCCCAGGCGGCCCGCTTCGCCGCCTTCAGCCGCCAGGCCGCCGGCGAGCTGGAGGTCGCCTACGCCCTGTGGGCCGGGGTGGTGGAGTCCTCCCCGAACCGGCACCTGCGGGAGCTGGCCGAGGAAAAGATGCGGGAGATCCGCGAGGCGCTGGAGCGCGGGGACCGGGAACGGGCGGTGCGCAGGCTGCCCCGCCCGGTGGTCCGCCTCGGCGGGTCCTGAGGCCCGGCGGGGCCGGAATCGGCCCCCCCAAGAATGCGCTCAAGCGGGACGGCCCGCCGTCCGATCTAAGAAGCGTCATGCCGCACGGAGCGGCTCGTTGCAGGTTTCGGTTCATGCGGACGCGCGCGTGCAGGACGCGACGTCGCGCCGCGGCCGCCGCCTGATCTCGCACCGCGGGTAGGGAGTCAAGCCATGCTCTTCGGGAAGAAGCAGTCCCTGGTGGGACTGGACATCGGAAGTCACACGATCAAGGCGGTCGAGCTCGAAGGCCAGCCCGGCAAGAGCTATCGCCTCACCAACTGGGGCATCTCGGCGCCGCTGGCGGAAGCGATCGTGGACGGCGAGATCATGGACCGCCAGATGGTGACGGACGCGGTGAGCAACCTGCTGGAGTCGCGCGGCATCAAGTCGCGCAACGTCGTGGCCGCGGTTTCGGGGCGCGCGGTGATCGTGAAGAAGATCACCATGAACAAGCTCTCCGCCGAGGACGCGCAGCAGGCGGTCTACTGGGAGGCCGAGCAGCACGTTCCCTACGACATCAACGACGTGTCGCTGGACTTCGAGATCCTCGGTCCGGCGCCGAACGACCCGAAGCAGATGCAGGTGCTGCTGGTCGCGGCCAAGAAGGACATGGTGATGTCCTTCAGCGACCTGATCCGCGAGGCGGGCCTCACGCCGCTGATCGTGGACGTGGACTCGTTCGCGGCGCAGAACGCGCTCGCCAACAACTACGAATTCCCGCCCGAGGAAGTGGTCGCGATCCTGAACATCGGGTCGGAGATGACCAACATCAACATCACGCAGGCCGGGGTGCCCTACTTCACCAAGGACCTGCAGATCGGCGGCAACGCCTTCATCGAGGCGGCCCAGCGCAAGTTCAGCCTGAGCCAGTCCGAGGCCGCCGCCGCGGTGCGGGGCGAGTCCGGCGCGAACCTCGAGATGACGCCGGTGATCGAGCAGTCCTGCGAGGGCCTCGCCACCGCCCTGGACCGGGCGCAGGCCTACCTGCGCACCGCGGGCGAGGCCGGCGCGATCAACCGGGTCATGCTGTGCGGGGGCGCCGCGCTCACGCCGGGCGTGGCCGAGTTCCTGAACCGCCGGTTCGGTCTCCCGACCGAGATCGCCAATCCCCTTTCGCGAATCCAGTACGACCCCTCGCTCTTCGCGGGACAGGACGTCATGAAGGTGGCGCCGCTTCTGACCGTCGGGATCGGCCTGGCCCTGCGCCGCCTGGGAGACAAGAAATGATCCGGATCAACCTGCTTCCGCGGGAAGAGAAGGCCCAGCGCAAGGCCTCCGTCAGCTTCAAGGCCAACGACATGGTGGTGCCGCTGGTCGTCCTGGCGGCGTCGGGGCTGATCGTGGCGGGCACCGTGATGTCGCAGCGCGCCCGGAGCGCCATGCTGGTCAAGTCGATTTCCGAAGTGGAAGCCCAGTCGCGGGCTCTCGCGCCCCAGATCGAGCGGGTCAACCGCCTCGCTCAGGAGCGCGCGGAGCTGGATCTGCGCCTGGGCATCATCAACAAGCTCGAGAAGGGCAGGACGCAGAGCGTGAGGCTCATGGACGAGCTGGCGCGCTGCGTGCCCGATCACCTGTGGCTGAACGCCGCCAACCAGGACGGTTCCAGCGCGCTCAGTCTGGAGGGGGTCACCTTCTCGAACCTCGTGGTCTCGGACTTCATGTCGCGGCTCGAACGCTCCCCGATGTTCGCTTCGGTGAACCTCGAGGTGGCCGAGCGCGGCACGATCCAGGACCGTGACGTGGTCAAGTTCCGGGTGAGCTGCCAGGTCACGCCGGACGAGCCGGCGAACTAGGAGGACGGACCCATGGCCAACGTGGACCTCAGAAACCCGGTGGTGCAGAAGGCCGTCCTCAGCGTCCTCCTCGGAGGCGCCATCCTGGGCGTGTTCTTCTTCACCCACCTCGTGCCGTTCAGCTTCCCGGTGCAGCGCGAGCGCATCGCGGCGCTGAAGGTGGACTTCGAAAAGAAGCAGACCGACCTGGCGCGCGCGCGCGCCACGGTCGCCGACCTTCCGCGCTTCGAGGCGGAATACGAGCAGCTGCACGACCGCTGGGCGATGGCGGCCGAGCTGCTCCCGGCGGACCGCCAGGTGGCGGCGCTGCTCCGCAAGATCACGCTGGCCGCCCAGCAGACCGGCTGCCAGTTCGTGGTCTTCCGCCCGGCGGGCCCCAAGGGCGAGACCTACTACACCGAGCTGCCGCTGCAGCTTTCGGTGAACGGCGGCTACCACCAGGTCGGTTCGTTCCTGGCGGAGCTCGCCAACATGCGGCGCATCATCACCGTCGCGAACCTCAAGCTGAAGACCAACGGCGCCAGCAAGGGCGACGACGGGCTCACGACGGCGGTGGAATTCACCGCCTCGGCGTACAGCCTGAACGCCACGCCGGCTCCGAACCCGGCCCCGGCTCCCGCCGGAGCGAAGAAGGAAGGAGAGGCGAATGCGCGCAAGTCGTCCTGAGATCGTGGCGCCCTCGCGCCGCGAGACGTGGCGCGCGCTGGGAGCGCTGCTCGTGACCGCCCTGCTGTGCGGCGAGGCCACGGCGGCCGCCTCGAAGTCCGAGCCGGCGAAGCCCGCGGCGCCCCGCGCCGTCACGGCTCCCGCGGCCGCGAAGCCCGAGGCCGGGCCCGCGGCGTCCGCGCCGAAGGCCAAGGCCGCCCCGGTCCGCAACGCCGCCGCGCCGCCGGCGGTGGTGACGCCGGCCCGGGCCAGCAGCAAGGGCATGGGCGTGGCGAGCCTGCCGTCGCTCGAGCAGCAGGTGACCTACCAGTACAACGCCCTCGGGCGCCGTGACCCGTTCCAGCCGATGGCGGGCGGCACCTTCGTGGGCGACGACGTGGGCGGCGACGCGCCGCCGGACGTCGGCGGCATCAAGATCGTGGGCATCGTCTGGGGCGCCAGCGACAAGTTCGCCCTGGTGGAGGACGCGCGCGGGACCAGCATGGTGCTGCGCGCCGGGGATCCTGTGATGAACGGCGTCGTGGAGACGCTCAAACGAGATGCCATGGTCGTCAAGCTGACGGTGGACGGTCAGTCGGAGACGGTGGCGATTCCGCTGACGCGAAAGGGAGATCAGACCAATGCGAACCGGTAGGGTCCTGGCGGGCCTCATTTCGATGGTGGGCGTCTTCGCGGTACTGCAGGCGGGAGTCGCCACGGCCCAGGAGTCCCGGGCCGGCGAGCAGGTGGGGCTGGTGCGCACCGGTTCGGGCACCTTCAGCCTCGACGTCGAGGGCGCCGACATCCGCACCGTGGTGCGGGCGATCGGCGAGTTCAGCGGGCGCAACATCGTGGTCGGCAAGGACGTGCGCGCCACGGTGCGCGTGCGCCTGAGCAACGTGGGCTGGCAGGAGGCGCTGCGCACGGTGCTGCGCAGCAACGGCCTCGACTACGCGGACGAGGGCGGCATCCTGCGCGTGGACGACGCCGCCAAGCTCCAGGCGGAGGCGGTGGACCGCGAGGCGGCCCGCGCCAAGCAGATGGAGCTGGTCCCGCTCGAGACCCGCATCATCAAGCTCAACTACGCGAACGCGTCCGAGATGGCGGCGGCCCTCCAGCCCTCGCTGACCCGGCGCGGCGCGATCCAGACCGAGAAGCGCACCAACTCGCTGATCGTCTCCGACCTCGCGCACAGCGTGGACCAGGTCGAGCAGATGGCGCTCAAGCTCGACTCGACCACCCCGCAGATCGAGATCACGGCGAAGCTGGTGGACGTGAACGTCGAGGCCCTGCGCGAGCTGGGCATCGAGTGGAACGCCGGCCCGGCGACCCCCGAGTTCTTCTCGGGCGCCCTGCCGTACCCGTCGAGCGCTCCCAAGCTGTTCAACGACGGCGACCAGCGCCTCGGCGGCGAGCAGAACACCGGCATCGCCGACCCGGCCAACCGCCTGACCTACGGCATCTCGAAGAACTGGGGCTTCGTGGAGGCCCAGCTGCAGGTTCTCGAGCAGAACCGCAAGGCGAACATCATCTCCAACCCGCGCATCACCACGGTGGACAACCGCGAGGCCAAGATCCTCGTCGGCCAGAAGATTCCGCTCATCGTGCAGGACGTCGCGGGCAACCCGGTCTCGCAGCTGCAGACCATCGGCATCCAGCTCAAGGTCACGCCGCACCTCACGCAGGACAAGAAGATCATCATGGACCTGCACCCCGAGGTGAGCGATCTCGCCACGCGCAGCACGGTGCAGGGCGGCGTCATCATCAACACCAGCGAGGCGGACACCCGCGTCATGGTGGACGACGGCCAGACCGCGGTGATCGGCGGGCTGATCCGGACCAACGAGAGCAAGATCCGCCGCGGCGTGCCGTTCCTGATGGACATGCCGCTGATCGGCTGGGCGTTCCGCTCGGAGTCGACGGCCCGCGACAACCGCGAGCTGATCATCTTCGTGACGCCCCGGCTGCTGAGCTCGCTGGCGGCCAACTAGCACGACACAGGCAGCACCGCCCGCGCCGCCGGAGCCTTCGCGCACCGGCGGCGCGTCGCGTTTCCGGGCCCGCGCCCTGTGCTAGGCTGCGCCCATGCTCCCGCAGGACCGCCCGCTTCCCGTCGCGCTCGTCGGCCTGATGGGCTCGGGCAAGAGCACCGTGGCCCGGATCCTCGGGGAGCGGCTGGGGGTCACGGTGGCGGACCTGGATTCCATGATCGAGGCCGAGGAGGGGCGGGCGATCGCGGAGCTGTTCGAGCGCGAGGGAGAAGCCTGGTTCCGGCGCCGCGAGCGCGAGCTGCTCGAGCGGGCGCTGGCCGCCCCGGCGCGGGTGCTGGCCTGCGGCGGCGGCATCGTGCTCGATCCGGAAGCCCGCGGGATGTTGCGGGACCGCTGCCGCGTGGTGTGGCTCGAGGTCGCGCCCGAGGCGGCGGCGTCCCGGCTGGAGGGGCAGACCCGCGAACGCCCGCTGCTCGCCGCGGGCCCGCCGGTGACCCGGCTGCGCGAACTCCTCGCCGCGCGCCGCGCCCTGTACGAAGGCACGGCCCACCTGCGCGTGGACACCGCGGGACGCGACCCGGCCGCCGTGGCCGACGCGGTCCTCGCAGCGCTCGCTGCGCAGGGCGCGGGGCCCTCCGCGTGAGCGGGGCCCGCGGCCGCGCCGCCCTCCGCAGCCTCGCGGCGGCGTCCGCCGCCGCGCTGGCGCTCGCCTCGTGCGCCCCCGTGTCGCGCCCTCCCGCCGAGCTCGACCCGTCGTCGGTCGCGGTGCGGCACGAGCGGCAACGCGGAGCGCGCGAAGCGCGCCTCGCGGCCGCCCGCATGGAGGCCACCGCGTGGATTTCGGCGGGGGAGTTCGGGCGGCTGCCGGCGGTCCAGCTCGACGTGGCGCTCGCCGGGCCCGACCAGATGCGGGCGCGCATGGGATCGCTGTTCGGCACCGCGCTCGACCTGCTGGTGCGGGGGGACTCGCTGGCCGCCTACGTCCCGCCGAGGCGCGTCGCGGTGGAGCTGGCCTCGCTCGAGGACTCCCTGGGCATCCACCTGCCCGGCGCCTGGGCGTGCCGGGCCTTCGCCGCGACCTGGCGGCCGCTGGATCCCCGCTGGCGGAGGATCGAGGGCGATTCGCTGTGGCGCGCGCTGTGGCTCGAGGGCCCGGACTCGCTGGCGCTCGCGCTCGACGCCCGCGGGCTTCCCGTGGAGCTCGAGCTGCGCTCGGGGGCGGGACGCCGCGTCGTGGTCCGCTACCCCGCGTGGAACTGGTCCGACGGCGTCGCGTGGCCGGCGCGCATCGAGCTCGAGGAGGGGGCCGGCGCGTTCCGGGCCACGCTGCGCCTCGACCGCGTCCGCTTCCTCGCCGAGCCCGATCCCCGCTGGATGGCGCTCTCGATTCCCGCGGCCACCGAGCGCATGGACTGGGGAGGGCTGCGCGACGCCTTCGCCCGGCTCGGGAGCCGGCCGTGAGAGCTGCCGGCTTCGCGTTCGCCCTCGCGTTCGCCCTCGCGGCGCCCGCGTGCGCCGGCGCCGCGCCCGGCGCGGCCGCGCGCCCGGCGGCCGACTCGCTGCGGGC
>CAZIVR010000117.1:0-10432 GCA_964542745.1 uncultured bacterium | reverse complement strand
CCCCTGCGCGCCCACCCTCCGGAAGCGCACGCCGCGCGACTTGAGCGCCAGGGCGAACGCGTCGAGGTGGTGGTGCGCGCGGGCCAGGATCGCGAAGTCGGAGGGGCCGGCGCCCGCGGCGACCGCCCCGGCGATCTCGAGGGCCACGGTGTCGGCCTGGTCGCTGGCGGTGAGGAAGGCGCGGTGCTCGACCGCCCCGGCGAAGGGCCGGCCCGACGCGTCCCGCCGCTCGGTGACCAGCCGCTTGTCGATGTTGCGCTTCTTCTCGAGCCGCTCCGGGTTGTTGTGCTGGATGAGCCGGTGGGCGACGTCGAGGACCGCCTGTCCCGAGCGGTAGTTGCGCTTGAGCAGCACGGTGCGCGTCGCCGGGAACGCGTCGGCGAACTCGAGCAGGTTCTCGACCCGGGCGCCGCGGAAGCGGTAGATGCTCTGGTCGTCGTCCCCGACCACGGTGACGTTGGCGGCCGGCCCGGCCAGCGTGCGGATCAATTCGAACTGGACGTGATTCGTGTCCTGGAACTCGTCCACGAGGATCCAGCGGAACCGCTCCTGCACCTCGCGCCGCAGGTGCGCCCGCTCGCGCAGCAGGCGCAGCGCGAGGCTGATCTGGGCGCCGAAGTCCACCCGTCCCTCGGCCATCAGCATGTCGAGGAAGCGCCCGTAGGCGCGCGCCTTCTCGGTCTCGGCGGCCGCGCGGTCGAGCTTTTCGGGGTCGTCGCCGGCGGAGGCGGTGAGCGCGGCGGCGAACGCGACGTAGCGGGCCGGGTCGACGTCCTCGTTGCGCGCGCGGTCGAAGACGCCGTAGAGGGCGCGCAGGTGCGAGTCGGGGTTGCCGAGCGGGAGGTAGCGGTCGAGCCCGAGGTCGAAGAGCCGTTCGCGCAGGAACACGAGGATCTCGGCCTGGCTCTCGACGCGCAGCCGGGAGGTGAGCCCGAGCTCGACGGCGTGCTCGCGCACCAGCCGGTCGCAGAACGCGTTGAACGTGGCGATCGTCGCGCCCACCAGGCCGTAGGGAACCAGCAGGTCCACCCGCGACTCCATCTCGGCGGCGGCCTTGTCGGTGAAGGTGAGGGCGAGGATCTGCTCGGGCCGCGCGCGGCGGGTCGCGATCAGCCACGCGATGCGGCGCGTGATCACCTGGGTCTTGCCGGTGCCGGCGCCCGCGACGATCAGCAGCGGCCCCTCGCCGTGCGAGACGGCGGCGCGCTGCTCGTCGTTGAGGTCGGCGAGGATCTCGTCGGCCCCGGGAACCGCGGGGACGGAGGTCGCCGCCTCGGGATTCACGGGCGGGGACCGCGGCGAACGGCCGCGGCGGCGGATTCGGGGCGGGCGGCGGGCATGGGCCGACGCTAGCCCGCGCCGATCCCGGCCCGCAAGGGAGCCCGAGGGTGTGCGCGCCGCGGCGCCGGGCCCTACACTGCGCGCGCCATGCGACACTTCCGATTCGCCCACGCGCTCGCGATCCTCGCGCTGCTCGCCGCCTCCGGGTGCGAGCGCGCGGCGCCCGAGCCGGTCGTGTTCCACTGGTGGGCCGGCCGCCCCGCGCCGAAATTCGATCCGGACGGACCACCCGACGCCCTGCGGGCCGCGCTCGAGCGCCTGCTCACCCGGCCGCTCGTGTCGCTCGACTCGCTCGGGAGGCCGGTGCCCGACGCGGCGGGCGCGATCGAGGTCTCGGAGGACGGGCTCACCTACCGCTTCCGCCTGCGCCCCGGCCTGCGCTTCTCCGACGGCAGCCCCTGCGGGGCCGACGACTACCGGCGGGCGCTGGTCGCCGGCCTCGGGCGCGACGATCACGGAACGCGCGCCTGGCTGCTGGCCGCGGTGCGCGGGGTGGAGGCGGTCCGGCCGCGACGCCCGCCGCCCGTGGTCGCGGTCTCCGCGCCCGATTCCGGAACCGTGCAGGTCGAACTCGCGCGCGCGGACACGACGCTGCTGCAGAAGCTCGCGGTTCCCGGCACGTCGGCGGCCTGGAAGGATCGGGAGCCGTCCGAGTCCTGGCAGGGCGCGATGGGCAACGGCCCGTACCGCGTGCTGCGCTCGGGCCACCGGGAGCTGGTGCTGCTGCGGCGGTCGGGGACGGGCCCGGACACGGTCGAGATCCGCTTCGCGATCGGCGCGGCCCGCGCGCGCGCCGCGCTGCGCGGGGGCGGGGTGGACCTGCTGTGGCCCGTGCCGCCGAGCCTGCTCGACCAGCCCCTGCCGGCGGCGTTCGAATCGCGGACCCGGGCGGCCCGGCCCGAGCGGCGGCTGACGCTGGTCCTGCGCTCCGACGTTCCGCCGACCACGCGGATCGCCGCGCGGCGTGCCCTCGCCCACGGCGTGGCGCGGGCCGAGATTCCCCGCCGCGTCGGCGCGGGGGCGCGCGAGCTCGGGGAGTGGCTCCCCGGGGCGGGACCCGCCAGCCTTCCGGGTTTCGATCGCGCGGAGATCCGCGGGTGGCTGGAGCGCGGCAAGCTCGGGCGTTCGATCCGGGTGCGCCTCGCCTACGACGCGGACGGCGCGGGGGCCGCGATCGCGCGCGGGCTCGAGGGCGAGTGGGCGCGCTCCGACCTCTCGGCGGAGCTCCGGCCCCTCCGCGGCGACGAGTTCACCCGCGAGGCCCTGCTGGGCCAGTCGCAGGCGCTGCTCGTGGAGGAACAGGGCCTCTTCGAGGGGCCGATCGGCGTCCTGGCCGCCGCCGTCCTGCCGATCCGGGGGCCCGCCGTCGGGGCCTTTCGCACCGGGTGGAGAACCCGGGAATTCGATCCCTGGCTGGTGCCCCGGCGCCCGCCCCCGGCGTTCCCCTCGGAGCTCGCGAGGCGGCGGCTCGAGGAGGAGACCGTCCTCCTGCCCCTCTGCGGGCTGGACTGGCTGTGGGTCGAGCGGAAGGGGGGCCCGGGAGTGGGGTTTCACCCGCGGTTTGGGCCATTCCCCGCGGGGTCGGTTCCGCCGGGCGGTCCCACACGATAGACCGTTGACCCGCCCTCCCGGGTCTCCTATCTTTGACACGCGCCAGCCTTCGATAGGACGGTCACGCGCCCTGTCGGGACACGTTCTTCCTCGCCTCGTGATGCCGGGACCGACGGCTTCTCCGGGATGAAGCTTCTCGCGACGGACATCCAACGACATCGTTTCGCCCGGAGACCGCCCTCATGACCGGACGCCGAATTCTCCTCGCGGTGCTTTGCCTCACCGCACTTGCCCCCGCGCGGGGCGCCTTCGCGGCACGTACCCTCGAACACGAGATCCGCTTCGGGCCGGAGCGCGTCCGACTGGAACAGCGCGGCGGCTCCACGCGGCTGGTGGCGCCGGGGGCGGTTTCCGAGGAGCGCGCCGGACGTCCCGACGTCCCGTGGCTCTCCGAGCGGCTCGCGTTGCCCGCGGGGCAGCGCGTCGTGTCGGTCGAGGTGACCGGGCTCGAGACCGCGCTGATCGCCGACGGGGTCCGGCTGCCGGCCGCCCCGCTGCCGAGGGCGGGCGCCCTCGACGTCGAGCGCAGCGCACCCGATCCGGCCATTTTCGCAGGCGCGGCGGCGCAGCCCGAAGCGCCGGTGGAACTCGGGCTCCAGGGACACCGTCGCGGGCAGTCCGAGGCGTGGCTCCGGGTTTCGCCGGTCCGCTGGTTCCCGCAGAGCGGACGGCTCGAGCGCGTCACGCGCGTCACGGTGCGGCTCACGCTCGAGGACGCGAAGGATGCCGACGTCGCCCCGCGCGAGCGCGTGGTGGCGGAGTGGGAGGACGAGCCGTTCACGGGGCCGGTGCGCGGCGGGCGGCTCGCGGGTGCGACGTCGCTGCGGGCGATGCGGGGCAAGGCGGAACCGTTCGCCGCCACCCAGCTGCCCTCGGTGCTCGGGAGCCCGGTCGCCTACGTGATCGTCACCAACGAGGCGATGAAGGCGGAATACCAGCGGCTCGCCGACTGGAAGACCCAGAGCGGCATCCCGGCCGTGGTGCGCACGCTCGAGTTCATCCGGACCCAGTACCCGAGCGCGGCCGACGACGCGGAGCGCGTCCGCAAGTTCATCCGCGACGCGTACTCGCGCTGGGGAACCAAGTGGGTGCTGCTCGGCGGCGATACCGAGGTGCTGCCGACCCGGTACGGCTACACGACCTTCTACGGCGGGCACTACATCGCCACCGACCTCTACTTCTCATGCCTCGACGGCAACTGGAACGCGGACGGCGACAGCATCTACGGCGAGGGCTACTTCTCCTCCACCAATCCGGGCGACTCCTGCGACCTGCTCCCGGAGGTCTACGTCGGCCGTGCCGCCACCACCACGCTGCTCGCGGCCAAGCGCTTCGTGGACCGGGTGTTCCAGTACAGCCGCACTCCCGTGGGCGACTACGAGACCCGCCTGCTGTTCTTCGCCGAGGTGCTGTTCCCGCAGGATTGGATTCCCGGCCAGTACATCTCGCTGGACGGCGCGGAGCTGGCCGAGGAGGTGCTGCCGACGCTCGACCTCCGGCCCGACCTGCACGTCGTGCGCCTCTACGAGAACTACACCGACTCGATCTACCGGCCCGGCGCGCTCCAGGAAACCAAGCAGGCGGTGATCGACTCGATCAACAACGGATTCAACATCGTGGTCCACGTCGGCCACGGCTACCGCAACATCATGTCGGTGGGGAACGAGTCGCTCGACAATTCCAACGCGCTCGCGGCCACCAACGGCAACCGGCTGATGAACCTCTACGCCATCAACTGCACGTCCAACGCCATCGACTTCCCGAGCATCGGCGAGGCGTTCATGGAGGCGAGCAACGGCGGCGCGGTCAGCAACATCGGCTCCACGCATTTCGATTTCCCCACCGCGGGACGCGTCTACCAGACCGAATACTTCAAGTTGATGATCCGCGACAGCGTGACGTCGGTGGGAGAGGCGCAGGCCCGGCAGAAGATCCCCTACGTGCCCTTCTCGGTGTACGACGGCGTGAACCGCTGGACCCAGTTCACGCTGCTCCTGCTCGGCGATCCGCAGATGCCGGTGTGGACGATCAAGCCCAAGATCCTGACGGTGAGCCATCCCGCCAGCATCTCGCTCAGCGACACCGCGATCACGGTCAACGTCCAGTACCTGTCCGTGAACGTCCCCAACATTCGCGTCACGGCCTACAAGGCCGGCAACGACTACTCGACCGGGCTCACCGACGGCTCGGGCAACATCTCGGTTCCGTTCCGGCCCGACAGCATCGGCACGATCACGCTGACCGTCACGGGTCTCAACTTCCGTCCCTACCAGGCGTCGGTCGCCATCACCGCCACGGCGGCGCCGATGGTCGTGGATCCGGGGTGGACCGTGGACGACGACAACGTGGGCGGCACCTCCGGCAACGGCAACGGGATCATGGACGCGGGCGAAGTCGTGGATCTCATCATCCCGCTCCGCAACAACGGCGGCTCGACGGCTCCGAACGTGACGGCGACGCTCACCACCGGCGATCCCAACCTCACGATCTCGGTCGCGAACGCCACCTACGGTGCGATCGCGAACGGCGCGCAGGCCACCCCGGCGGCCGGGTTCCGGCTCAGCACCCCCTTCGACCTGACGGACCAGCGCGAGATCGCGATGCAGCTCCGGGTGTTCGACGGCACCGGCGTGTCGCGGGTCGAGGATCTCCAGATCGTGGTGCACGGGCCCGAGCTCTTCCACAACGGGCACTCCGTGCTCGACCTCGGCGGCAACAGCGACGGCATTCCCGATCCGGGTGAGACCGTGAGCTACACGCTGCGGCTCCGGAACCTCGGCACCGGCCCCGCGCCGAACGTGACCGCGAAGCTCCGCAACTACGACGGGCTCGCGACCGTGCTCGACAGCACCGCCAGCTTCGGGGACATCGCGCCCGGCGCGGAAGCGACCGGGGACGCGCTCGTGTTCGAGCCGACCAGCACCTCCGCGAAGCTCGAGCTGCGCATCTCGGACGCCTACGGCCTGCGCAGCGTCCGCACCCTCGACATCCAGCGGCCGCTGGCCCCGCAGGATCTCGCGGGCAACGGGCAGGCTTCGAGCATCCAGCTGCAGTGGTTCCGGAGCACGTCGCCGGACCTGCGCGGCTACAACATCTACCGCTCGACCAGCGCCTTCGGTCCCTTCACCAAGGTCAATCCCGTTCCCACCGAGCGGACCGCCTACTTCATGAACGAAGGGCTTTCCCCGCTCACGGCCTTCTACTTCCGGGTGACCGCGGTGGACTCGTCCGCCAACGAATCGGAGCAGTCGCCGACCGCGAGCGCCAGCACCAATCCGCCGACGCACACGATCTTCCCGATCCCGCTCGGCGGCACCACCCCGTCGTCGGTCGCCATCGACCACGTCTACTCCGGGTTCCCGGTGGCGATCTTCGCGGGAGCCAACGTCCTCTACGGATGGCATCCCGACGGGACCTCCCCGGTGGACGCCGACGGCGCGGGGACCACCTCGGGCGACTTCACCACGCAGGGCAGCTATTACGCCGCGGGACCCTCGATCGCGGATCTCGACGCGGACGGAATCCCCGAGATCATCGCGCCGACCTGGAACGACACGAGCGTCTACGTCTTCAATCGCAACGGCACCCACAAGACCGGCTTCCCCTTCCGCGCCCGCGATCCCGTGTGGTCGTCGGCGGCGATCGGCGACCTCGACAAGGACGGGACGATGGAGTTGGTCTTCGCCTCCAACGGCTACCGGTTCTACGTGGTGCGCTCGAACGGCACCGAGTGGATGGACGGCGATCTCGATCCGAGCACCAACGGCGTCTTCAAGGTGCTGGGCGCCCCGTACAACTACGGGACACCCGCGCTCGCCGACATCAACAACGACACGTACCTGGACATCGTGTACGCCGGGTTCGACGGCTTCCTCTACGTGTGGGACCGCTTCGGGAACAACCTGCCGGGCTTCCCCGTCAACCTCGGCTCGAGCGTGACGGCCTCGGTCGCGGTGGGCGCGCTCGACGGGCCCTCCGACACCACGCTCGAAATCGTGGTGGGCACCACCGCCAACCTGCTGTACGTCGTCAACTCGGACGGCAGCGTGCGCTCGCCGTTCCCGATCTGGATGCCGCTCGGCGGCACCACGAAGACGCCGTCCCCGGCGCTGGCCGACATGAACAACGACGGCTTCCTCGACATCGTGCAGGCCGGCACCAACGGCGGGCTCTACGTCTACCGGAACAACGGATTCCTGGTCGTGCCCTGGAACAACATCCGCTACAGCAGCTACCTGAGCGGCGCCTCCGAGAGCAGTCCCGTGGTCGCCGACATCAACGGCGACGGCCTGCCCGACGTCGTGATGGGCGGTGAGGACGCGCGCCTCTACGCGCTCTCGAACAACGGCAGCCTGCTGCCGGGGTTCCCGATCGTGCTCGCGGGCGAGATTCGCGGGACCCCCGCGGTCTGCGACTGCGACGGTGACGGCAAGACCGAGATCGTGCTCGCGGGCTGGGACAAGCTGCTCCACATGTGGGACTACGACTTCCCCTTCTCGCCCGGGAAGATGCCGCAGTGGCCGCAGTTCCACCGCGACGCGAAGCGCACCGGGCTCGCCTCGAACGTGGCGTTCGTCGGCGTGGGGGACGGCCGGGCCTCCGACGCGCCGCTCCAGGTCGAGTTCGCGCTGCCCGCGCCCAATCCGACCCGGGTGGCGACGCGCTTCGAGTACGCGATTCCCCAGGCGCGCGCCGGCGAGTCGTTCGAGCTCGCGCTCTTCGACCTGCACGGGCGCCGGGTGCGCACGCTGGAGCGCGGAGCCGCCGAAGTCGGACGGCGCAGCGTGACGTGGAACCTGAGGGACGACGAGGGCGCGCCGGCGCGCACCGGGATCTACTTCGCGCGCTTCACGCTCGGCTCCGAGGTGCGCTCGCACAAGTTCGTGGTGGTCCAATAGGGGCCCGACCGCTTGACCGCGGAACGGCGCGCTGCCTAGGGTGGCGCGCCGTTCCCCTTTCGGAGCCCGACCCATGACCGTTCGCGTCCGCTTCGCGCCCAGCCCGACCGGGACGCTGCACGTCGGCGGCGCGCGCACCGCGCTCTTCAACTATCTGTTCGCCCGCGTCCACGGCGGGGCGTTCCTGCTGCGGATCGAGGACACCGACGCCGCGCGCTCCACCGGGGAATCGCTCGCGGCGATCCTCGACTCGCTCCGCTGGCTGGGGCTTCGCTGGGACGAGGGCCCGGGGGTGGGAGGATCGTTCGGGCCCTACCTCCAGTCGGAGCGCCGCGAAGGTTATCGCGCCCACGCCGAGGCCCTGCTCGCCGCCGGGAAGGCCTACCCGTGCTGGTGCGCTCCCGAGGAACTCGAGGCGCGCCGGCGCGAGCGGACCGAGCGCGGCGAGTCGCCGGCCTACGACGGGGCGTGCCGCCACCTTCCGGCCGCGGAGCGCGCCCGCCGCGCGGCGTCGGGCGCGATCCCGGCCCTGCGCTTCGCCGTGCCCGGGCCGGGGGAGACCGCCTGGGAGGACGCGGTGAAGGGGCGGATCTCGTTCCGCGACGAGACCCTCGAGGACTTCGTGCTGATGCGCTCGGACGGGCTCCCGACCTACAACTTCGCGTGCGTCGCGGACGACCACGACATGGCGATCACGCACGTGATCCGGGGAGACGACCACGTCTCGAACACCCCGCGCCAGATCCAGATCTACCGCGCCTTCGGCTGGGACGTCCCGGTGTTCGCGCACGTGCCGATGATCCTCGGCCCCGACGGCGCGCGGCTCTCGAAGCGACACGGCGCCACCTCGGTGGGCGCCTATCGCGAGCAGGGCTTCGTCGCGCCGGCGCTGGTCAACTTCCTCGCGCTGCTCGGATGGTCGCTCGACGGCGAGCGGGAGCTGTTCTCCCTCGCGGAGCTGGAATCCTCGTTCTCGCTCGAGCGGGTGGGTTCGACCCCCGCGATCTTCAACGTCGAGAAGCTCGAGTGGATGAACGGCCAGCACCTGCGGCGGATGGAGGAGCCCACGCGCACCGGGCTCGCGCTCGAGTACCTGGCGACGCGAAACCCGGACGCGGCGGCCGACCCCGAACGCATCGCCGCGCTGCTCCGGGTGCTCGGCGAGCGGGTGCGCACCTTCGCCGACCTCGAATCCCAGGGCGCGTTCGCGCTTCGCGACGAGCTCGAGATGGATCCGGCGGCCTGGGAGGACCTGCGGGCACGCCCCGGGTCCGGCCTCCGGCTGGAGACGCTCGCGGACCGGCTCGAAGCGCTCGGGGAGTTCACCGCCGGCGCGACCGAAGAGGCGACCCGGGCGCTCGCCGCCGAACTGGGAGTCAAGCCGGGCGAACTGATGGGCGCGGCGCGCGTGGCGCTCACCGGCCGCAAGGTCAGCCCGGGCCTGTTCGACGTGATGGTGCTGCTCGGAAGGGAGCGCGTGGGGGCGAGGCTCAGGGACGCGGCGTCGCGATGCCACGACGCGGAGGCGGGCGGCGGGGCCGCCGACGGCCGTTCGGGCGCGGGATCCGCGCGCCCTTGAAGGGCGGGAGGTGCTTTGTTAGATTCTCGCGCCGCTTTCGCTGCCCGGTGGTGTAACGGTAGCACGACTGGCTCTGGACCAGTTAGTCGAGGTTCGAATCCTTGCCGGGCAGCCAGTTCTTCGCGGGGCTTGACCCCGGCTTCGCGTGGCGACTAGATTTCGCGCCCGCGTTCCGCGGCGACCTTGACGTGGCGCTATCGTCTAGGGGTCTAGGACAGGTGGTTCTCAGCCATCAGACCGGGGTTCGAATCCCCGTAGCGCTACCAGCCTTCACGCGATCCGAACCCGCCGGAGCCCGACGCACCGGCGGGTTCGCGCGTTCGCGGCGGCAGCCGCGGTGAGGCGGCCCGCCCCGGCGGCGGCGTGGCTCGCGCTGCTCGCGACCCTCACCCTCGCGATCGGCTGGGGCGCGCACGCGCCGAATCCATGGGACGTGGACGGGATCGCGCCCGGGCCCGTGCTGCGCGCGCTGGCCGAGCGATTCGGTCCCGGGTGGCATTCGTCCTACGGCCCGGTGCCCTACCTGCTGGTCGGGGCGTGCGTCGTGCCGTTGCTCGCGCTCTTGCGGCTCACGGGCGAGCTCGGCGTTCCCGCGGCGGACTATCCGTGGGGATTCCGCCACCCGGACGCCGCCATGGCCGCGCTCATCGTGCTGGCCCGGCTGGTGTCCGTGGCGCTCGCGGTCGGGCTCGCCGCGCTCGCGGTGCGCGAACGCTGGGTCGAGGCCGGGCGGGGACGATGGCTGGTCCCGGTGCTGCTCGCGGGTTCCCCGGTGTTCGTGTTCTACGCCCGCACCTCCAACGTGGACATGTTCTTCCTTTTCTTCCTCGCGCTCGCCTTCCATCTCGCCGGGCGCGGCGGCGGGGGATGGACGGCCGCCGGCGCGGGCGCCGCCGCGGCGCTCGCGGTCGCGAGCAAGGAGCAGGCGGCGCCGATCGCGGCGATCGCGATGCTCGCCGCGGCGTGGGCCGCGGGCCGCGGGGGCGGCGTGGCGCACCGGCTG
>CAZIVR010000116.1:0-10490 GCA_964542745.1 uncultured bacterium | reverse complement strand
GACGATCAGCAGCGGCTTCGCGCCCTGCGCGATCTTCTCGAGCACCGGGAGCAGGTCCTTCATGTTCGAGAGCTTCTTCTCGTACAGGAGGATGTAGGCGTCTTCCAGCACCGCCTCCATGCTCTCCTTCTCGGTGACGAAGTAGGGCGAGATGTAGCCCTTGTCGAACTGCATGCCCTCGACCACGTCGAGCGTGGTGTCCACCGAGCGCGCTTCCTCGACCGTGATCGTGCCGTCCTTGCCGACCTTGTCCATGGCCGAGGCGATCATCTTGCCGATCACCGAGTCGGAGTTGGCGGAGATGGTCGCGACCTGCTCGATCTCCTTGTTCTCCTTCACCGTGCGGCTGAGCTTCTTGAGCTCCTCCACGACGGTCTCGACGGCCTTCTCGATGCCGCGCTTGATCGTCATCGGGGCGGCGCCGGCGGTCACGTTCTTGATGCCCTCGCGGTAGATCGCCTCGGCGAGCACCGTGGCGGTCGTGGTGCCGTCACCGGCCACGTCCGAGGTCTTGGAGGCCACCTCGCGCACCATCTGCGCGCCCATGTTGCGGTACGGATCCTTGAGCTCGATCTCCTTGGCGACCGTCACGCCGTCCTTGGTCACGGTCGGCGAGCCCCACTTCTTGTCGAGCACGACGTTGCGGCCACGCGGCCCGAGGGTCACCTTGACGGCGCGGGCGAGCTGCTCGACGCCTTCGAGAATCTTGGCGCGGGCCTCCCCGCTGAACAGCAACTGCTTCGCAGCCATGCTTCCTCCTATGGGTCGCGGCGCGGCGGGCCCACCTGTCGGGCCGCGGCGCCGGCGGGGTTTTACTTGGTGAGCACGCCGAGCACGTCATCCTCGCGGAGGATGGTGTACTCGGTGCCGTCGATCTTCACGTCGGTGCCGCTGTACTTGCCGATCAGCACGCGGTCACCCGCCTTGACGTCCATCGTGATGCGCTTGCCGTCCTCGGTCAGGCGGCCCGGGCCCACGGCCACGACCTCGCCCTCCTGCGGCTTCTCCTTGGCGGTGTCGGGAATGATGATCCCGCCGCGCACGGTCTCCTTCTCCTCGATACGGCGGCACAGGATCCGGTCAGCAAGAGGCCGGACGTTCATGGGTGATACCTCCTCGCGTTGCTCATGCCCCCGAAGGGGCGGTTCGAAGGATCGAGCGGATGCGCCGAGCTGCGGAGCATCCGGCGTGCGCCGCCGTGGGTCGCCCGAGCTTCACCGCCAGGGGGCGGCGCGGCGACCGGTCGCGGCGCGGCGCGGGCACCTGCCCGCGGACGTGCCGGAAAATAGATCGGCGCCGATTCCAGCGCAAGACTGTCGGCCCAATTTCTTGCAATTCATTGTCTTGCGGTGATCGCGACGATTCGAAACGAAACGCGCCGTGCCATTTGGGCACAGCGCGTCTGGCGGTGATGGGCTTCGAGTGACATTCGCCCGGCGGCCGCAGGACGGCGGCGGCCAGGGCCGGAGCCTACCGAGAGGCGGGCTCCGCGAAGATCGCGAGGCGGGGCTGCCCGTCGAGGAACCCGGTCGAGACCGAGCCCGCGAGCGAAATCCGGTCGCGGGTGCGCGGAGCGGGCCCGCGCGTGAAGACCACGATCGTGTCGCGTCCCTGGTGCAGGTTGAAGGCCCAGCCCGCGCCGACGTGGAAGACCTCGCCGACCCGTCCCTCGACTCGGACCACCTGGCCGTCCCAGCGCAGCGGCTCGCGTTTCAGGTCGTGCAGCGCGAGGCCCGGCTCGGAGCGCGGCCAGAACATCCACGCCAGCAGCGGCACGAGCACGCAGGCGACGACGGCCCCCTGCACCCGCGGGTTGCCGCGCAGCGACTCGAGCGCGACCACCCACCACGGCTCGTGGAGCGGAGGAGGGGGAGAGGGGGCGCGCGTCGGTGCGTCGTCGGGGAACTCGTCCGCACCGAGGCCGGCTTCGTCGCCGCGATCGTCGTCGGCCTCGTGGCGCGCCCCGCGAGTGGCGCGGGCCGGCTCGGGGCGCCACGGGCCGGCATCGGGATCCGGCTCATCGGCCGGGGCGGGCCCGGCCGGCGCCACCCGGACGCGCGGCACGCTGCTCGCCGCCGCGGTCCAAGGCTTCGGCCCGGGCGAGGCCTCGGCCGCCGGGGGCGCTCCGGGCGCTCCGGGCACGGGGCGCGGGGGCACGGTCGGGCGCTGCATCTCCACGGCGGACGAGAGGTCATGCGACGTGGTGAGCTTCATCGGGGCGATCCCGGCCGGTCCCTCGGGGCCGGATCGCTCCGCGGAGACCTGCGGGTCCGGGAACGACGGCCCCTCGCCCCCCGCGGCGAAGCCGGCCGGGCGATCGTCGTCGGGCAGTGCGCGGGCGGGTTCGGACATGGCGGACTCCTCCGGAACGGGCGACGGTCTCGGGCGTGGTATCGGCAGGACCACCGGAGCGGTTCAGCGGGATTCCGGTTCGCCGCACGAGGCCCGGCCGGGCGGGGCCGCGTCCCGGGCGCCCGCCGCGCGCCGGGCCGCGCCGGCCTCAGGCGAGCCCGTACTCGCGGATCTTCCGGTAGAGCGTCCGGAGGCCGATGCCGAGGAGCGCCGCGGCGCGCCGCTTGTCGCCTTCGGCGTGCGCGAGGGTCGCCGCGATCAGCCGGCGCTCCGCCTCGCCCACCGTCATCCCCACCGCGATCTCGACGCGTTCGCGAGACTCCGGGCGGCCGCGCAGCGCGGGAGGAAGATCCGAAACGGCGATCGGCCCGCGCCCCTCGTGCGCCGAGAACGCCTCCTCGAGCACGTTGCGCAGCTCCCTCACGTTGCCCGGCCAGCCGTGGGCCGCGAGGCGCTCGAGCGCGCCACGGGACAGGCCGACCGCGCGGCGGCCCTGCTCGCGCGAGAGGTCGGCCAGCAGGCCGGCCGCCAGCTCGGGCAGGTCCTCGGCGCGCTCCCGAAGCGGCGGAATCCGCAGGCGCACCACGGCCAGCCGCTCGAAGAGATCGGCGCGAAAGCGGCGGGCCGCGACGTCGTCGGCGAGATCCCGGGCGGTCGCGGCCACCAGCCGGACGTCGGCCCGCCGCGGCTCCCGCCCGCCCGGGGGCACGAAGCTCCGGTCGTGGAGCGCGCGCAGCAGCGCGGCCTGCGCCTCGGCGGGAAGCGAACCGACTTCGTCCAGGAAGAGCGTGCCCCCCGAGGCCCGCTCGTAGCTCCCGTCGCGGAATTCGCCGCGCGCCTCGTCCACGCGGCCGAACAGCTCGGCCTCGGCTTCGTCCCCGGCCAGCGCGTCGCACGCCACCCACGCGAAGGGCTCGGCGCGGCGCGGCCCGGCCTGGTGGATCGCCTGCGCGAGCAGGCGCTTCCCGGACCCCGGCTCGCCCTCGATCAGCACCGGCGACCGCGTCGCCGCGACCTGCGCCGCGCGGGCCAGCACCCGGTGCATCGCCGGCGAGCGGCCCACCAGCCGCGCGAAGCCGAAGTCCCGGTCGAGGCGGGCGCGCGCCTCGCGCAGCGCCTCGGCGTCCGCCTGGCCGGCGAAGCCGCGCTTCAGCACCTCGACCACCTTCTCGGGCACGACGGGGCCGGCGTGGAAGTCCGCCGCGCCGTCGCGCATCGCCGCGAGACCGCGCTCGAGGTCGCCGGCCTCGCCGAGCAGCACCACGCACGCCCCCGGGTGGCGGGCGCGGGCACGGCGCAGCAGCGCGGCCCCGTCGATGCGCGGCGCCCGGAGCGCCGCGATCAGCGCGTCCACGCGCGTGCCGTCGAGCAGGTTGTGGGCGGATTCGTCGTCGCGGGCCCACTGCACCTGCCAGGGCTCGCGCCGGAGCCGCGCGATCAGCGCGCGCGACCCGGCGTTGTCGCGCTCGACCAGCAGCACCCGGGGCTTGCGCACGCGCATCGCGGATTCGGCCTCTCCTCCGGGTCGCCGGCGGGGGGCGGCGTTCCGCCCCCGGCGGCCGCCGCGGTCAGCGGTTCAACGTCTCCAGCACGCGCAGCACGCGCGCCAGCGCCGGCACGTCGGCGGCGTCGTCGGGGTCGTCGGCCGTCTCGGCGTGGACCACGATGCCGTCGCGCCCGATCACGAACAGCGCGCGTCCGCTCGTGAAGCGCTCCTCGTCGAACACGCCGTAGGCCCGCGAGACTTCGCGCCGGAAATCCGAGAGCAGCGGGTAGCGCACCCCGATCGAGCGCGCGAACACCTCGTTCGCCTGCCAGCTGTCCACGCTGATCCCGATCACCGCCGCGTCGAGCGCCTCGAGCTTCGCGCGCGAGTTCTCGAACTCGGGCAGCTGGTTGGCGCAGATCGGGGTGAAGGCGAGCGGATAGAAGACCAGCACCACGGCGCGGTTGCCCCGGTACTCGGAGAGCGTCACGAACTGGCCGGCCGGGCCCCGCAACCGGAAGTCCGGCGCGGCTTCCCCGACGGCGACCGGAGCCGAACGCGTCATGGATTCCTCCCGAGGGCCCGCGGCCCTGGCGCCGCCGCGCGCGGCGGAGACGGCGCCCTCCGCTCCGCCCCTCACCGCTTCCCGGTGAGCCGCACCACGTCCTGGCTCACCGCCGCCAGCTCGGCGATCCCGCGCACGCCCTTCTCCTTCTCCCAGCGCTCGGCGAGCACGAGGAAGAGGCGCGCCGTGGTGAGCGCGTCCCCGAGCGCCCGGTGCGCGGTCTCCCGTGGGAGCGAGAAGCGCGCGGCGAGGGCGCCGAGCGAATTGTTCCCGGTGCCGAACAGGCCGCGCGCGAGGCCGAGCGTGTCCACCACCGGGTTCCACAGCGGGTCGAGGCCGGCCCCGCGCAGCATCGCGTTCAGGAACGGCAGGTCGAACGACGCGTTGTGGAGCACGAGCGGCGCGGAGCCGCAGCCTTCCCGCAGCGCCTTTCCCACCTCCGAAGGCCCCGGCGCCTCGGCGACCATCGCGTCGGTGATGCCGTGCACCGCCGCGGCGTCGGGCGGGATCGGCCGCCCCGGCCGGACGAGGCTCGACCAGCGGTCGCCGATCACCCCGTCCACGATCGCCACCCGCGCCACCTCGACCAGCGCGTGCCCCTGCGCCGGGCTCAGGCCGGTGGTCTCGGTGTCGAGGGTCTGCAGCGTCCCGGCCGGCGGCATGTCAGCGCCGCCCGGCTTCCGCCTGGACCTGCTTCTCGAACTCGGTGAAGGGCACGTTGCGGTCCGCGTGCCCCTCCGCGACGTAGCGGAGCAGCAGCAGGAAACGGTCGGCCGGCACGTACCCCGGAACGTTGGCCAGGTGCTCGCCCGTCGAGCGCAGGAACACCGTGGTGGGGTAGCCCGACACGCGGAAGCGCTGCGCGATCCCCTGCGAATCGGTGCGCCGTCCCTCGTAGCTGGCCGCGTCCGAGGCTTCGGCGTTGAGGCGGATCGTGACGAAGCGCTCGCGCAGGTAGCGCGAGATCTCGGCCTTGCCGTACACGTCGCGCTCCATGCGGCGGCACCAGCCGCACCAGTCGGTGTAGACGTTCACGATCACCGGCTTGCCGGACGACCGCGCGCGATCGAGCCCGTCGTTCCATCCCCGCCAGTCGGGCCCGCCGGGAGCGGCCGGCGCCGGAACCGCGGCGGCGGGTGCGAGCAGCAGGGCGAGCCCCAGGGCGGCCGGGCGAAGCAGTCGTCTCATGGTGTCCTCGAGAGGGGTGCGGCGGCCGCGACGGGGAGCGTCGGGAGAGCGCGGAAAGACTAGCACTCGTGATTTCGGGCGCTCAAACCCTCGTCAGGGAACGGTGAGGCCGGCCGGGCCCGCGGGGCGGCCCGTTCCCGCGGGCGGGACTCAGCCGTGCACCGTGTGGCGGATCGTCCCGCCGACGTCCTCCGGGTCGAACCAGACGCCGCACAGGCGGGACGCGCCGAACTGGCCCGGGTTCACCACCACGGTGCGCCCGACCGCGTCGCGCCACGCCCCCGACACCCGCGGTGATTCGTGGATGTGCCCGCTCAGCACCAGCGGCGGCTGGTGGCGCTCGATGAAATCGCGCAGCGCGCGCGAACCCACGTGCTGGGCGGCGCCGATCATGTCGCACCGGGTGCCGTGGGGCGGCGTGTGGCAGACGTAGAGCGTCTCCCCGGGGTCCGATCGAAGGGACAGCCCGGCGAGCGCGTCGGCCACCGTGGGGGCGCGCCGGGCCGGGTCGAAGCGCACCGGGGCCAGCCCGCCCCCCACGCTCGTCACCCCGTCGAGCCGCGCGCGCGGCCCGGCGTCGCCGGCGTCGTCCCAGCGCTCCCAGTCCTTGATGCCGAACGGCGTGATCGGCACCCACGAGAGCCCCGCCACGGTGCGTCCCGCCACCCGCACCGCGCGCTCGTGCAGCAGCCGCCACAGGGCGCCGTCCCCGCGCTCCAGGATCCCGTGGTTCGCGGCCCAGTCGTCGTTGCCCATGAGCAGGAGCAGCTCGCAGTCCGGAACCGCGTCGCGGAGCCGCCGCGCGAACTCGGTGAAGAACCCCTCGAGGAACACGCGCTGCGAGGCGACCCCGTTGCCGCTCGCGTCGTGCGGGCAGAGATCCCCGCCGATCAGGACCGCGGGCGGGCGGCGCGCGGCGGCCATCCCGAGCAGTTGCTCGTAGAGCGCGCCCTGCCCGTGCAGGTCGGAGGTGAAGAACCAGTCCGCCATCCCGTATCCCGTTCGAGTGTCGCGCGCGGCGTGCCGCCCGCGCCGGTGGCGGGGCGCACCGCGGCCCCGGAGCGAGCGGCGAGGCTACCGTCCGCATCAGGGCCCCGCAAACCGCGCGTGCAGGAACTGCAAAGAGTCGGCGCGGCGCGGCGCGCGCGGGGGCTCGCGAGGAGAAAGCGCTTGACCCCTCCGCGAGCGGCGTCCGATCATCTCTCGCCCGCCGCGATCCCCTGCGGGCCCCCGTCCCACTCCCCTCGAAAGGAAGCCCATGCTGCGTTCGATCCCGCCGCGTCTCGCGCCGCTCGCCGCGCTGCTGGCCGTCCTGGCGGCGCTCGCCCCCGGGGCCGCGATCGCGGCCCCGAAGAACCTGCTGCTCAATCCCGGCTTCGAGCAGCGCCTCGAGGGGCACCCGTGGATGGCGGCGGGGTGGGACACGTCGGTTTCGGGCCTGCCCACCACGTTCTTCGGCCGCGACACCTTCCTCGTGCACGGCGGGGAGTACGCGGTCAGCGTGGCCAACATCAGCACCGTGCTGCCGATGGCCCACAACTGGAGCCAGGCCGTGCTGGTCGGGCGCGAGGCGTGGGGCAAGGACCTGCTCTTCACGGTCTGGACCCGTTCGAACGGGGTCGAGGGCCGCGCCTACTGCCTGCTCCAGGCCTACCGCGACACGATCTCCAAGATGGCGAAGGTCTGGGAGGTTCCGCGGGACGAGGCCGCCGCGCGGCTGCGGATCAACAAGGTGGACGACCCGCTGGTGGACCTGGGCTGGAAGCGCGTGGTGTTCACGGACCCGCAGACCGACTGGGTGCGGCGCGAACTCCGCGTGCATTGCCCGCCGGGCGTCAACATCGTGTTCGTGCGCTGCGGCGTGCTCGGGACCGGCCAGCTCGTCCTGGACGACGCCTCGCTCACCCTCGAACCCGCCCTGCCCGCGCCGCCCCTCCCCGTCGGCGCGAACCTGCTCGTGGACGGCGACTTCGAGGGGGACTGGAGCGCGTGGGAACTGGGCGTGCCGCCCTTCGCCGGGATCCAGATCGAACGCGACAACGGGACCGCGCACGGCGGCGCGAGCAGCGCGCGCTTCGAGTGGCGCCACCAGCCGCACGCGCCCGCGCCCCCGGTCAAGGCGCGCATCGGCATCTGCCAGGTCGTCACCAACCGCAACTTCGGCGGCAAGCGGATCCGCATGACCGCGTGGGTGAAGACCGAGAGCCTCCAGACGGTGGCCTACCTCAAGCTCTTCGCCCACGGCCCGTACGGCACGGCGCAGGGAACCGCCTCGCACCAGCTCTCGCAGGACACGCCCTGGGTCCAGACCTCGCAGGAGCTGGACCTGCCGCCCAACACCCAGCAGGTGTGGGCGTGGTGCCAGTACGACGGCCCGGCCACCGGCCGCGTCTATTGGGACGACGTCACGCTCGAGGTGCTGGGCCCCGTCCCGCCGAAGCCGGCCATCCCTAAGCCCCGCTCGCCCGCGGGAGGGAAGTCCGCGTCGGGTGGGAAGTCCGGCGCGCGCCACGATTGAGGTTGCGAACACGCGAGTTGCGTGTTCGGTCTTGACTTGGCGTCGGATCGGCGCACACTCGCAGCGCGGCTGGGCAGAGAATGCTCCTTGGCAGGGAGATCTCGGACCCGTTTCGAGGGGGTGCACGCTGCGCACCGCCTGCCCGATCCCGGAGTTCCGTTGGAGTTCACGAGCGAGGTGAGCCAGCGGTTCCCGGAGGACGGCCACGCGACACGGGAAGTCGCAGGGCGCCCGATTCACGAGCCCAGAGTGATGCCCTCTCGGGTGCCGGTTGGATGGAGCCCCTCCCTCCACTGAGTCCATCCGGAAACGCGCGGCGGGGCCCCGGTCCGGGGCCCGACACCGTCGCCCGCGCCGCGGCGGAAACCGGCGGGACGGCGCGCCCCGCCTACAGCCAGCGCCTCCAGCGCAGGAACGCCCACGTGGCCAGCCCGGTCGCGACCATGAGCCCGAGCGCGAACAGCCCGCTGTGCGTCCAGCCGTACTCGGGAAACGCGAAGTTCATCCCGTAATAGCCGGTCACCAGCGTGAGCGGCAGCCCGATCGTGGCGATCACGGTGAGCCGCTTGATCACCTCGTTGAGCCGGTTGGCGTTCACCGCCACGTGCAGGTCGAGGAGCGTCGCCGCCTCGTCGCGGAACGAATCGAGGAGGTCGCTGACCCTCGCGAGCCGGTCGTAGACGTCGCGCAGGTAGGGCCGCAGGTCGGCGGGGATCGCCGCGAATTCGTCGCGGGTGAGCGCCAGCACGGTGTCGCGCTGCGGGCCCACGATGCGGCGCAGCGCCGACATGCCGCGCTTGAGCCGCACCACGCGCTCGTGAAGCGCCGCGTCGGGACGTTCGAACACCTGCTCCTCGAGGCCGTCGATCTCCTCGGCCACGTGGTCCACCAGCGGCAGGTAGTGGTCCACCAGCACGTCGAGCAGGAAATGCAGGAGCCGCGCCGGCCGCGGGCTCAGCAGGTCGGGCCGGCGGGCGAGCACCTCGTGCGCCGCGGTCACGGACCGCGTCGGCCCGTCGTGGAACGTGACGAGGAACCGGTCCGCCACCACGAGGTCCAGCTCCTGCATGGTCGGGCGCTGCCCGTCCCAGCGCGCCGAGTGCACCACCACGTAGAGGTAGCGGCCGTAGTCGTCCACCTTGGGACGATTGAGCTCCAGCACCATGTCCTCGAGCACCAGCGGGTGGATCTCGAGCGGCGCGAGCGCCTCGGCCGCGGCGTGAGCGTCGGTCGCGGGCGGGCCCTCGGCCTCGATGTCCACCCACGCGTGTCCGGTGCCGTCGCGCACGGCGGCGATCGCCTCCCCGACCGGAACCGCGCGCGCCCCGCCGTCGGCGCAGATCCACGCGCGGATCACCGCGGGCCCCCGGCGTCCCGGTCGGCCGCGAGGAGCCCGAGCGCGATCCGGCAGGTGGCGGCGTGGATCGCCACCGTGTCCTCGACCCGGCGCGCGTAGCCGCCGCCGAGCGTGACCACGAACGGGATCCCCCGCGAGGCGCAGCCCTCGAGCACGGCGCGGTCGCGGCGCTCGAGCCCCTCGTGCGACAGCGCGAGACCGCCCAGCTGGTCTTCGCGGTAGGGATCGGCCCCGGCCTGGTAGAGGAGCAGCTGCGGCGCGTGCGCCCACACCCGCGGCAGCGCCTCGTCGAGCGCGCGCAGGTACTCGTCGTCGCCGGCGCCGTCGCGGAACCCCACGTCGAGCGAGCTCGGGGGCTTGGGGACCGGATAGTTGTTCTGCTGGTGGAAGGAGAGCGTGAACACGTCCCGGTCGCCGGCGAAGATCGCCGCCGTGCCGTTGCCGTGGTGGACGTCGAGATCCACGACCGCGGCCCGCCGCACCCGCCCCTCGGCCTGGAGCTGCCGGATCGCGACCGCCAGGTCGTTGAGGTAGCAGAAGCCCTCGGCGCGATCGGTCATCGCGTGGTGGAATCCGCCGCCCACGTGGACCGCGCCCCCGTGCTCGAGCGCCTCGCGCGCGGCGAGCAGCGTGCCCCCCGCCGCGAGCCGGTACGCGGTCACGATCTCCGCCGTGAGGGGGAGCTCGGAGGGCATGGTGCGCTCCGTCCAGCGCAGTTCCGCGAGGTCGTCGAGCAGGGCGGCGCCGTGGGCGCGTTCGAGCGTCGCGCGATCGGGCTCCGGGGGCTCGAGCACGTCGCCCGGCGCCACCAGCCCCTCCGCCACGAGCCGCTCGAGGACGCGTCCGAACTTCACGGTCGGGAACACGTGCGGGCCGATGTCGCACGCGTAGCGCGCCGAGTGGACGACCGGGATCGGAGGCATGGCGCGGCATCGTGACACCGGGGGGAGCGGCGCCACAAGCCGCGCGCGGAGGCCGGCGGGCCGGCCCCGCGGGCGGCGGTCCGCGGCGGGCGGCGCGCGCG
>CAZIVR010000115.1:0-10505 GCA_964542745.1 uncultured bacterium | reverse complement strand
GCGCCCGCGGCCCCGGCGGCGCCGGGGACCGTGACGGCGGGCGGCGATCCCGCCGCGGGGGGAGGGTTCCGCGACGCCTCGCGGCCGTGGCGCTTCTCCTTCCCGCGCGACCACGCCGCCCATCCCGATTTCCGCACCGAGTGGTGGTACTACACCGGCCACCTCGCCGCGGGGGATCGCCGCTTCGGCTTCGAGCTGACGTTCTTCCGGGTCGGCCTCGCGCGCGACGCCGGGGAGCGCGCCTCGGCGTGGGCGGTGCGCGATCTCCTCTTCGCGCACGCGGCGCTCACCGACGAGTCGGGGCGGCGCTTCGCGTTCGCGGACACGCTGGTGCGCCCGGCGCTCGGGATCGCGGGCGCCGACACCGCGCGGTTCCGCGTGTGGCTCGACGGCTGGAGCGCGTCGCTCGACGCCGACGGCACGACCCACCGGCTCGCGGCCGACGCGGGTGCCTTCGACCTCGACCTCGCGCTCCGGCCGCGGAAGCCGCCGGTGGTCCACGGCACGGAGGGCGTGAGCCGCAAGGGCGCCGACCCGGCGATGAGCTCCCACTACTATTCGCTCACCCGGCTCGCGGCCTCGGGCCGGATCCGCACGGGCGGCGCGTGGCGCGACGTCGAGGGCGAGGCGTGGATGGACCACGAGTTCATGACCACGCCCGAGCGGCCGGTCCACGAGGGCTGGGACTGGTTCTCGGTGCAGCTCGACGACGGCCGCGAGCTGATGCTCTACCGGCTCCGGCTCGCGGGCGGCGGGGACGAGCCGTTCTCGAGCGGCACCTGGGTGGAACCCGACGGGCGCTCGCGGCACCTCGCGCGCCGCGATTTCTCGATCGAGCCGACCGGCTCGTGGCGCAGCGGGGCGAGCGGCGCGCGCTACCCGATGGGCTGGCGCCTCCGGGTCCCGGGCGAATCCCTGGCGCTCGAGCTCGAGCCCACGCTCGAGGACCAGGAACTGCGCACGCGCGGGGTCGCCGCGGTCACCTACTGGGAGGGGAGCGTGCGCGTCCGCGGCGCGCGGGCCGGGCGCCCGGTCGCGGGGCGCGGCTACGTCGAGCTGACCGGCTACGCGGGCGGCCTGCCCGGCCGGTGACGCGGGCCCCCGCCCGGCGGTCCCCGCGCCGCCGGTTCGCGGCGGGTACGGCGCTCCCTCGCAGGTGGCCGCGCCGGTGCTTGCGGCCGCCGAATCCCGGGGACTACCCTGCGGGCCATGGCTCCCGCACGCAGGAGATGGATGCTCGCGTCGCCGCTGGTCGCGGCGCTCGCCTCGTGCTCGGCGGGGCCCGGGATCGAGAGCGCCGCGCCGCCGCCCGTGCCCGCGTCCACCGGGCCGAGCGCGATCGTCTCGGGCGCCGCGGACTCGGTGGGCGCCCTGCCCGGATCGGCCGACGCGCTCTACCGCTACCGGTTCCGGCAGGTGGATCCCCCGAGCGACCGCTTCACGCACCAGGACCGCGAGCTCAATTTCTACTTCCGCCCGTCGCCCGACGCGATCCACTTCCAGATCGAGAACCGGCAGGACCGCCCCGTGGAGGTCGACTGGGACCGGTCCACCATCACCGACCCGTGGGGCAAGACCGAGGGCGTGGCGCACAAGCCGACGCGGTGGGAGGACCGCTTCGCGCGGCAGCCCAACACCACGATCCTCGGGCTCGACCGGTTCGGCGACTACGTGTTCCCGATGTCGTACCTCGTGGACCCGGCGGGAAGCGGCGAACAGCTGCATCGCCCGCTGTTCCCCGAGGACTCGAGCGCGCCGCACTACACCGACCGCGAAGTGACGGTGACGCTGGTGATGCGCGTCGAGGGCCAGCCGCGCAGCTACTCGTTCCGCTTCCGCGCCGCGAGCGTCATTCCGCGCTGAAGCGCCCGCGCGGAATCGTTCCCCACAGCCGCGGGTAGTACTCGAGGTGCTCGAGGATGCGGCCCATCTCGGCGCCGGTGTCCGGGTAGGCCAGCACCCTCGCCTCCGCGGCCCGCGCGAGCGCGGAGTCGCCCGCGCGCGTGGACGCGAGCCACAGCCCGAACCACCCGACCGCGTGCGTGGAATCCCGCCCGAGCAGCGTGGCGAACGCGTCGCGGGCCTCGGCGTCCCGCCCGGCGAGCAGCGCCGCGGTGCCGTGCAGCACCAGCGCGCGCGGGTGCGGCGCGCGCGCCGCGAGGGCGCCGAAGGCGTCGGCCGACGCGCCGAAGCGCTCGAGGCGGAGCGTTCGCAGCCCGAGGTAGTCGAGCGTCGCGAGGCGCTGCGACTCGGTGCGCGCGGGCGGGAGGTCGATGAACGCGCGGGCCCGGAGCAGCCCGCGCTCGAGGTCGTGCTGCGCCACGAGGAGCGTGAGCGCCCCGCCGAGGGCGGCGAGCGCCGCCGCTCCGGCGAGCCCGCGCAGGGGCGCGGCGCCCTCCCCGAGCCGCGCCGCGAGCCGTGCCGCCACCAGCAGCGCCAGCGCGGCGAACGCCCCGGCGTGCGCGTCCCAGTCGCGGAACGCGCCCTGGGTGACGTAGGTGAAGAGCACCGCGGGCAGGTGGCCGGCGAACAGGAGCAGGAGTGCCGCGGATACCGGCGGCGCCCCCCGCGCGGCGGCGGCGCGGCCGCGCCCGAGCGCCGGCACGAGCAGCACGAGGGGCGCGTGCAGCAGCGCGAGGTTGGCGAGATCGAGCAGCCGCAGCCCCGAGAACGCCGCGGCCAGCGGGCCGCCCTGCGCGCGCACCTCGTGCGAGGCGAAGTTGGTGGCGAGGTCGAAGTCGCCGAACAGGCGCAGCAGCCTCGGCACGAACACGAGCAGCGTGGCCGCGAGCACCGCCCCGGCCGCGATTCCCTCGGCGCGGCCGCGGCCCGCCGTGCCGTGGCGGCGGAATCCCAGCGCGAGGAAACCCAGCACGCCCGGAAGCAGGCTGATCGCCGAGCGGTGGAGCGAGAGCGCGAGCGCGAAGGCGACGGCGACCGCCAGCGCGCCGCGTCCCGAGCGCAGCCACTCGGCGCCGAACACGCCGGCCGCGACCGCGAGCAGGCCGACCTCGACGGTCGGCTTGGCGTATCCCGCGAACAGCGCGAGGTAACCCCCTGCGAACACGGCCGATCCGACCGCGATCGCGGAGGCGCCCGCGAGCCCGAAGCCGAGGGCGAAGCGGCGCGCCAGCAGCGCCAGCAGCCCGGCCTCGAGCGCGCCGAGCGCGCGCGCCGCGAGCGTCGTGTCCACGCCCCGCGCGAGCAACGCGCGCGGAAGCGCGTGGTGGAGCCAGGCGTCGAGCGGCTGGGCCTGCGGGAACATGGCGAGGAAATCCCCGGGCTGGCGCATCGCGCCCTCGCGCAGCACGAAGTCGCCGACGAACCAGGCGCGGTCGGGGAGGAGGAGGACGAGCGCCGCGGCCGCCGCGAAGAGCGCCGCCGGGGCGAGGCGCGCGCGGGCGGCCGCCGCCGCCGCGAGCGCGTCGAGCGCGCGGTCGAGCGCGCGGCCCGCGGCGGGCACCAGCGCGAGGGCGGGCACCAGCCACAGAAGTCCGGCGGCGAGCGGCGGGGCGAAGCGCCCGGCGTTCAGTCCCCACAGGACCATGGAGGGGTGGAGCAGGGCCGCGAGCCTGAGCGCGGCCAGCGCGAGCAGGGCCGCGCGCGCGCCGCCCGTGCCGGGGCTTCCGCCCGGGTTCAGCGCCGGCCCTCGACCACGCGCAGGCCGCGGGCGCGCGTCTGCCACCTCCGCGCCAGTTCGCCGGCGCCGGCGGCGGCGTAGAGGATCACCAGCGGTTCGACCGGGACGCGCGAGCGCAGCGAGCCCCAGAACACCACGGCCAGGCCGCTGAAGTAGAGGACGACGAGGGCGGGGAGCGCGAGGAACCAGCGCCTCGGCGTGGCGAGGGCGCGGGCCAGCCCGAACAGCGCGAGCGGCAGGGTCGCGAGCGACCACAGCAGCAGGGGATCGGCCCCGCGCGCGAGCGCGATCAGCGGCGAGCCCTCGCGCTGCCAGTGCCCCGTGCCGCCGCCCTCGGCGGTGAGGCGCCAGAAGCGCGACAGCTTGGCGGCGGCCATCGCCGGCCATTCGGGGACGCGCTCGCGCAGGAAGCGCCAGCCCTCGCGCCGGGCGATCGCGTCCACCTCGGGCTCGCTCCGGCCCCGGAACATCGGGGCCCACGGCTCGAGGTGGTAGGTGCTGTTCGCCCCGCCGCGCGTCACCGGATCGTTCCACACCACCGGGTTGTTGCTGTCGAGGAAGGCGCGCCCGCCGCCGGTCGTGACCGGCACGAACGCGCCGAGCGCGGCGCCGTTGCGCAGCGTCCACGGGCTCACCACGAGCGCGACCCCGAGCGCCAGCATCGCGACCTGCCGCACCCGGTCGCGCGGCGCGAGCGTCAGGCCGAGCGGGATCCACGCCCAGGCCGCGACCAGCGCGGGCAGCGGCAGCGCGGTCGGGCGCGTGAGGATCGCGAGTCCCCACAGCAGGCCCACGCCCAGCGCCCGCCCCGGTCGCGGCGTCTTGACCCACGCGGCGCTCGCGACCATCGCGCCGAGGAGCGCGGCGGTGAAGGTGGTCTCGGTGAGCAGGTAGCCGGAGAAGAACACCAGCAGCGGGTGGAGCGCCGCGAGCCACGCCGCGAGGCGCGCGACCGCCCCGCCGAAGGTGGCCGCGGCGAGCGCGGCGAGCAGCAGGGGCACGAGCGCGCCGATCGCGCACTGGAGGAGCAGCGCCGCGAAGAACTGGTGGCCCACCACGCGGTACAGCAGGCTCGTGATCCACGGCACCACCGGCGGCACGAAGGCGGTGGGGTAGGTGTCCGCGCCCGAGCCGAACGAGAAGCCCGCCCCGCGCGCCAGGTTCCAGGCCACGGTGTCGTACTCGAGCGGATCCGAGGAGGGCGTGGCGGAGGGGCCGGCCGCGAGCCACGCGTAGGCCACGCGCAACGCCAGGGCGACGGCGAAGACGGCGAGCCAGGGGCCGGGCGGGAACTTCGCGGCGGACGCCGCTCGGCGGCGTGGCGCGGGCGTCTCGTCGGTGCGCAGCATCGCGCCCGAGTCTAGCAGAGCGCAGCGCGCGGCCGGCCCTTGCGGATCGCCCGCGAGCGGGCGCGGCCGCGTGCGAATTGCACGGCGCCTCGCGCGGCCCGGACGGCGGCCGGCCCCGGCGCCCGGCCAACCCCGCGCCCCGCGCGCCCCGCGTGCCGGGCGTCCCGCCGGCGCGTTCCGGCAGGCGAGTTGCTCCTGCGCGCGGGCGCGGGCCCAGGGACGGCCCGCCCCGCGATCCCCAAGGAGACCTCCGTGGACCACTACATTCCGAAGCGGCGCATCCCCGTGACCCTGTGGTCCACCGACCTCCACGGCGTGCGCGGCCAGATGTTCCTCGACCTCGACCCGCTCCACCAGCGCCACCAGACCATCCTCGAGAAGCTGAACGAGACCACGCCGTTCGTGCCGGTGGGCGTGGGGGACGAGGGCCGCATCCACCTCTACAACAAGCAGCGCATCGCCCGGCTCACGGTGGGCCGCCAGGTCCAGGCCGCCGACGTCTTCCACCGCGGCTTCGAGCCGTGGCGGGAGGAGGAGACCGAGATCCTGATGGCCGACGGCACGACGCTCACCGGGCGCGTGTGGATGCCGCTGCGCCGCGAGTCGCAGCGCGTCTCCGACTTCTTCAACCAGCTGGGGTCCAGCTTCTTCGTGCTGCTCTCGCAGGGCGGCACGCACCTGATCAACGCCGCCGCCGTGGTCGAGGTGCAGCTCGCCGAGAGCGCGGGCGCCCCGCTCGGGACCGTCGAGGACCAGGCCGCCGCCTGAAACCTCCGGCCCCGCCGCGGCGCCGGCCGCGCCGCGCGCCCCGCGCCCCGCGCCTAGACAGCGTGGGGCGCGCTCGCTAGGGTCGCGCCGTGACCTCCTTCGGCGTCGGATTCGTGCAGGGCCGCCCGCGCTTCGGCCGCCCCGCGGACAACCTCGAGCACGGCCTCGCGCTCGCCGCCCCGCTGGAGGCCGACCTGGTGGTGCTGCCCGAGCTGTGGTCCTCGGGCTACGTCTTCTCCTCCCACGCCGAGGTCGAGGCGCTGGCCGAGGACGCCGCGAGCGGCGCCACGGCGCGCGCGCTCACGGCCGCCGCCCGCCGCGAGCGCCGCCACTACGTGGCCGGCTTCCCCGAGCGCCACCGCGGGCGCTTCTACAACAGCGCGCTGCTCGCGGGCCCCTCGGGCGTGAAGACGGTCTACCGCAAGCTCCACCTGTTCGAGCGCGAGCGCGAGTGGTTCTCGCCCGGCAACCTGCCGCTCGAGGTCCACCGGGTGGGGGCCGCGCGGGTGGGACTCATGATCTGCTTCGACTGGCGCTTTCCCGAGGTGGCGCGCGTGCTCGCGCTCGAGGGCGCGGACGTGCTGGCCCATCCCTCGAACCTGGTGTTCGCGAACGCGCAGGAGGCGATGCGCACCCGCTCGATCGAGAACCGGGTCTACGCCGTGACCGCGAACCGCACCGGCACCGAGCGCCGCCCGGGCGGGACGGTGCCGTTCACCGGGCGCAGCCAGGTGGTCGCGCCCTCGGGCGAGGTGCTGGCGCGCGCCGGGAAGGCCGAGACCGCCGCGCGCGCGGTGGCCTGCGACCTCGCCGCGTCGCGCGACAAGTCGCTCACCCGGCTCACGCCGATCTTCTCCAACCGGCGCCCCGAGCTGTATGGCCGCCTGACCCGCCGCGCCCGGGCCGCGTCGTGACCGTGGTCGCCTCGAATCCGCGCGAGGCCGAGCTGGCCGCCTTCGTGGACGCCCACGTCGCCGAGATCGAGCCGCTCCTCAAGGCCGGCAACGAGGCGGCGTGGCGCGCCAGCACCACGGGCGACCCGCGGGACGAGGCGGAGAGCGCGCGGCTCTCGGCCGAGGCGCGCAAGGTCTACGCGCGGCCCGAGCCGCTCGCGCGCCTGCTCGAGATCGAGCGCTCCGGCGAGGTGCGCGATCCGCTGCTCGCCCGCCAGCTCACGCTGCTGGTGCTCGCCCACCGGGCCCAGCAGATGCCCGCCGCGACCATCGAGCGCATCGTGGGGATCGAGAAGCGGCTCGAGAGCCGCTTCAACAACTTCCGCGCCGAGCTGGGCGGCCGCCGCGTCTCCGACAACGAGCTGCGCGACCTGCTGCGCGACTCCCTCGACTCCGCCGAGCGGCGCGCCGCGTGGGAGGCGTCGAAGCAGGTCGGGGCGCAGGTGCGCGACGACCTGCTCGAGCTGGTCCGGACGCGCAACGCCGCCGCCCGCGACCGCGGCTACGCCACCTACTACTCGATGATGCTCGAGCTGGACGAGCTCGACGAGGAGGAGCTGTTCGCGACCTTCGACGAGCTGGAACGCGAGACGCGCCCGCTCTTCGAACGCTACATGGAGCGGCTCGAGGGCGAGCTCTCGGCCCGCTTCGGGGTGGCGCGCGCCGATCTCCGCCCGTGGCACCTGAGCGACCCGTTCTTCCAGGAGGCGCCGGCCTCGGGGGTGGACCTCGACCGCTGGTACGCGGACAAGTCCATCGAGGCGCTGAGCGCCGGGTACTTCGGCGCCGTGGGCTTCGACGTCTCGGACCTGCTGCGGCGCGCCGACCTCTACGAGCGCCCGGGCAAGAGCCAGCACGCGTTCTGCATGGCGGTGGACCGCCGCGACGACATCCGCGTGCTGTGCAACCTCAAGTCGAACGAGAACTGGATGGGGACAATGCTCCACGAGCTGGGGCACGCGGTGTACGACCAGAACGTGGACCGCGGCCTGCCGTTCCTGCTGCGCACCCAGGCGCACGTGCTCTCGACCGAGGCGAGCGCCATGCTGTTCGGCCGGCTGAGCCGCGACGCCGCCTGGCTCGAGCGCTACGCCGGGATGCCGGCCGCCGAGGCCCGGGCCGCCGGCGCCGCCACCGCGCGCGCGACCGCGGCGCAGCTGCTGGTGCAGACCCGCTGGTGCCTGACCCTGTGCACCATGGAGCGCGCGCTCTACCGCGATCCCGAGCAGGACCTCGACACGCTGTGGTGGGACCTGGTGGAGCGCTTCCAGCGGGTGCGGCGTCCCGACGGCCGGCGCGCCCCCGACTGGGCCGCCAAGATCCACTTCAGCCTCGCGCCCGTCTACTACCACAACTACATGCTCGGCGAGATGATGGCCTCGCAGCTGCAGGCCGCGCTGCTGCGCGAGGTGGGCGGCGAGGGCGACGAGGCGCGCGCCCGTTACGTGGCGAGCCCGCGCGTGGGGGAGGTGCTGCGCGAGCGCCTCTACGCGAGCGGGGCCCGCTACGACTGGCGCGAGACGCTGGTGCGCGCCACCGGCGAGCCGCTCCGGGTCTCGGCGTTCGTCGCCGACCTGGCCGCCGCGGTCTGACCGCCGGGGCCCGGGTGGGCGCGAAGGCCGGGCGGCGATGAACGAAAGGTCCGCCCCGCAGGCTCCCCCGGCCGACCGGCCGCTCGCCGGGCTCACCGTGCTCGACCTGTCCCGCGTGCTGGCGGGACCGTACGCGACGCAGCTGCTCGGGGACCTCGGCGCCGACGTCTGGAAGATCGAGCGGCCGGGCACGGGTGACGAGACGCGCGCGTGGGGGCCGCCGTTCGTGAACGGCGTCTCGGCCTACTACCTCTCGGTCAACCGCAACAAGCGCAGCGCCGCGCTCGACTTCGACGACCCCGCGGCGCGGGCGGCGCTGCTTGCGGCGGCGGAGCGCGCCGACGTCGTGGTCGAGAACTTCCTCCCCGGCGAGCTCGCGCGCCGCGGGCTCGACGCCGCCGCCCTGCGCGCCCGCAATCCCGGGCTCGTGGTGTGCTCGATCACCGGCTTCGGGCAGGACGGCCCCTACGCCGCGCTCCCCGGCTACGACGCGGTGCTGCAGGGCTTCGTCGGGCTGCAGAGCGTCACCGGCGAGCCGGACCGGCCGCCGGTCAAGGTGGGGGTGGCGGTGGTGGACGTGATGACCGGCGCGCACGCGGCCGCCGCGATCCTGGCCGCGCTGGTCGGCCGCCTGCGCGGCGCGGGCGGCACCCACCTCGACGTGGCGCTCTTCGAGGTCGGCGTGGCGTCGCTGGTCAACGTCGCGCAGGCGGCGCTCGCCACCGGGGAGCCGGCGCGCCGCCACGGCACCGCCCACCCGCAGATCGTGCCGTACCAGACCTTCGAGGCGGCCGACGGCGCGCTGGTGGTGGCGGTCGGGAACGACGCGCAGTGGCGCCGCCTCTGCGAGGCGCTCGGGATGCCCGGGCTCGCCGCCGATCCCCGCTTCGCCTCCAATCCCGGCCGGGTGCGCCACCGCGAGGAGCTGGTCGGCGCGCTCGCCGCGCGCTTCGGCCGCGAGACGCGCGAGGCGGTGCTCGCGCGCCTCGCCGCCGCCCGGGTGCCGGCGGGCGCGGTGCGCGAGGTGGACGAGGTGATGCGCGACCCCGCGCTGGCCCATCGCGACATGGTGCGGCGCGGCGCGGACGGCACCCCGCTGCTGGCGCTCCCGTGGCGCGCGAACGGGGCGCGGCCGCCGCTCGCCCTGCCGCCTCCCGCGCTCGGGGCCCACACCGCGGAGTTCCTCGCGCCTTTCGGCGGCTGAGCCGGCCTCGCGGGGCCCGCGGCGCCGGATTCCGGAGTCCGGGCCGCTTCGCCTGCGGCCGGGGCTTCGGCTACACTGCGTTCCCGCGTGCGCCCGGCGTGCGCCCTCCCGGCCGCCCGCGCGGCGGCCGCGGACCCATCCGAGACGCCCAACCTTCTGAGGAGCATTCCCATGACGGGTACCACGACCCCCAGCGCGCCGCGCGGCCTCGATGGCGTGGTGGCCGCGCAGACCCGCCTGAGCCACGTGGACGGCCAGAACGGCGTCCTGATCATCGGCGGCTACGAGCTCAAGGAGCTCGCCGGCAAGGTCACGTTCGAGGAGGCCGCCTACCTGCTGTGGAAGGGCGCGCTCCCGGGCCGCGACGAGCTCGCCGGGCTGACGCGCGAGATCGCCGCGCTGCGCACGCTGCCCGAAGCCACCATGAACGTGGTGCGCGAGGCGGCCAAGCGGCAGGCGCCGCCGATCGACGCGCTGCGCATGGCGTGCGCCACGCTGTCGCTCGACGTGAAGAACCCGAGCGACATCTCGCTCGAGGCCGACATCGCCAACGCCAAGATGCTGGTGGCGCGCTTCCCGACCGTGGTGGCCGCGCACATCCGGCTCACGGCCGGGGCGGAGCCGATCGCCCCGCGCGCCGACCTCTCGCTGGCGGCCAACTTCCTCTACATGGTGACCGGGAAGGAACCGGACCCGATCGCGGCCCGCGCGCTCGACACCTACTGGGTCACGGTGATCGACCACGGCATGAACGCCTCGACGTTCGCGGGGCGCGTGATCGCGAGCACCCGCTCCGACATGCTGAGCGCGGTGACCGGGGCGATCGGCGCGCTCAAGGGGCCGCTGCACGGCGGCGCTCCGGGCCCGGTGCTCGACATGCTCCACGACATCCGCACCGCCGAGAACTGCGAGCCGTGGGTGCGCGGCAAGCTCGCCGCCGGCGAGCGCATCATGGGATTCGGCCACCGCGTCTACAAGGTGCGCGACCCGCGCGCCGAG
>CAZIVR010000114.1:0-10783 GCA_964542745.1 uncultured bacterium | reverse complement strand
TGACCACGACGCGAGAAACCGCGCTCCGGCCCGACTGCGAGAGGCGCACCACGTAGACGCCCGGAACCAGCGCCTCGGCGACGCGCAGCACGTGCCGGCCCGCCGCACCCCCGACTTCCCGCGCGATCACCCGCCGCCCCGCGATGTCCACGAGGTCGAGCGTGGCGGCGCCCGCCGATGGCAGCGTGAACGCCAGCGTGAGCGGGCCCGCCGTCGGGTTGGGTCGCGCGGGCTCGATCGCGAGGTCGAGCGCCCCGGGCACCCGGAGCGCGACCTCGCCGAGCACCGTGCGGGCAGCCCCCTCGGACACGACCAGCCGGTAGCGGTAGAGCGCTCCCGCGGCCACCGCGCGGTCCTCGTAGCGCACCTGCCCGGTCGCGTCGGCGCGCACCTCGGCGATCGCCGCGAAGCCCCCGCCGTTCTCCTCGCGCTCGAGCGTGGCGGCGAACGAGGCGCCGTCGGGGCTGAACCACATGAGGCGCACCACGCCCGGCTCGGCCACGGCGCTGGCGAGCGCCGCCTGGGCCGGGGTGCCGTCGTTCCGGATGCGGGCGGCGTAGACGCGGCCGCTCGTGAGCGGATCGCGGTCGTCGCCCCAGGTCATGATCGCGCCGCCCGCGCCGTCCCCGGTCAGCGCGATCTCGTACTGGTCGTTGGCCGCGTTGCAGACCACGAGCCCGGAGGCCGGGTAGGCCGACGGGCGCGTGCCGTTCCCCTGGATCATCTGCGCGTAAACGTCGGTGCTGCCGCTGGCCATGGGGTCGTCCGACCAGCCGGCGAAGATTCCGCCCGCGCCGTCGCCGACGTAATCCTCGAGGAACTTGGAGGTGTTGGCCGGGCACATCTGCACGCCGTCGGCAGCCCAGCCCGAGGCGACCGTGCCGGTGGCGGTGATGCGTTGCGAGTAGACCGCGACCCCGCCCAGGTCGCGGAAGTCGGCCCAGATGAAGTTCGCGCCGCCCGCGCCGTCGGAGACGGCCTCGGTGAAGGCCTGGAGCCCCGCGGCCTGGCACACGGGCACACCGTTGAAGCCCCATCCCGACGCGAAGCCGCCCGAGGCGTTGAGGCGCGCCGCGAAGAGATCGATGTCGAAATTCCGGCTGTCCGACCACGTGACCATCGCGTCGCCGCTCGTGAGACGCGTGATCGCGACGTCGTTCGTCCCGAACCCGCCCGCGGCGACCGGCGTCCCGGCGGCGGTCCAGCCGCTCGCGACCGTGCCGTTCCCGGCGTAGCGCGTGCACAGCACGGAGTCGTTGCTGACCCATGCCAGGAAGAAGCCGCCGCCGCCGTCCGCCGCGAACTCGATGTCGAGCGCCGCGGCCGGCCCGGCCGGCAGCCCCGCGCCGGGCCAGCCGCTCACCGGGTTGCCGGCGCTGTCGAGGCGCAGCACCCACGCCTGCGAATCGATGTCGAACCACCCCACGAACACGCCGCCCGCGCCGTCCGGCTGGAGCTCGTAGCCGAGCACCTCGCCGGTGACCACCTGCTTCCCGGCCGCGGGCCAGCCGCCCGCGATCGCGCCGCTCCCTAGCACGCGCTGGAGGATCACGTGCTCCACCTGGAACGTGCTCCGGTCGAGCTCGGAGAAACCGACGAAGGCGCCGTTCGCCCCGTCCGAGGTGATCTGCACGTCGAGCAGGAACGAGTCGCGCACCGCCACCTCGAGGCCGGCGCCGCTCCAGCCCGGGGCGAAGTTGCCGTTCGCGTCGAGGCGGTTGCAGAACACGTCGAGGCTCAGGTTTCGAACGTCGCTCCACGCCGCCAGCGCGCCGCCGGCGCCGTCCGCAACCACGTCGGCGCCGAACTGCCCCATCGCGTTGGTGGTCACGGGTGTCCCGTTCCCCATCCAGCCGTGGACCACCGGCCCGCCGCGACCGCGGTCCTGCGACGCGACGCCGCCGGAACGGGCGGCCGCCGCGCGGGCGCGCTCGAGCCGCGCGAGCGCCGTGCGGGCCATGGCTTCGGTGTCCCGGCGGTCGCGGGGGCGGTCCTGGATGATGGAGCCGGGGGATCCGGCGGAGTGTCCGGGGACGGCGGTCCCGAGGCACAAGAGGGCAATGACGATGGCTGCAGGCGTCTTGAGGCTCGGCACGCGGCACCTCCGAGTGGGGGTCGGATCGCGGAGTGGACCTGGGAGGCGGGAGGCTATGCCGAAGGGTTGCCGCGGCGCAACGGCCGGCGGACCTGCTAGAATCCTCGCCGCAACCGGGCGTCGAGCCGCTGCCGGCGGTTCGGCGCCTCCGCGTTTCAACCGGAACCAGGCGGGCCCTCCCGGCGACGGGATGCGCCGCGGGCCGCGCCGGCGAGGACCATGACGCTTCGATCGCATCCCGGCCGCCCCGGTGCGCGGCGCGCCGCCGCCGCGGCGCTCTCGCTCGCGCTGCTCTCGGCCTCCTGCGCCTCGAAGCGCGGGGACGACGCGCCGCCCCCCACGGCGCCCGCGGGTCCCACCGCGACCCTCACCGGCACCGCGATCGGCGGCAGCGGCCTCCCGCTCGCGGGGCTGAGCGTGTCGTCGGTTCCGTCCGCCGGCCCGGCGGCGGTCACCAACTCGTCCGGCTTCTTCTCGCTCACGGTTCCCGCCAACACGAAGTTCGCCGCGACGGGCCGCGCCGCCGGGTACGCGCCGCATCCGGTCAGCGCGCAGCTGGCCACGGGCGAGACCCGCTCGGTGGCGCTGGTGATGGCCCCGCTCGGCGCCACCCAGACCGTGTTCACCGCGGCCGGCGGCACGGTCGCCGATCCGGGCTCCAAGTCCGCGGTGACGCTGCCCTCCGGGTTCGTCACCGGCAGCTCGAGCGCGCAGGTCTCGGTCACCGGCATCGACCCGACCTCGTCGCGGGTGATCGCCATGCCGGGGACGTTCGCGGCGCGCAACGTGTTCGGCGGCGCCGGCGCGCTCGAGCCCTTCGCGATCGCCGACGTGCGGCTCGGCGACGGAGCCGGCGGATCGTTCGCGCTGGCGACGCCCGCGCTGCTCCGCCTGCGCGTTCCGGACGCGCTCGCCACGGACGCGCGGGTGGCGATCGGCCAGTTCGTGCCCTGCTTCCGCTACGACGACACCGCGGGCGAGTGGCAGGGCTTCGCGACCGGCGAGGTGTTCGCCTCGCCGGTGGACGGCAAGCCCGAGGTGCGGGTCACGGTGGCGAGCCTGTCGTGGTTCGCCGCGGGCTTCCTCAACGGCAGTAACGCGTGCGTCGAGGGCGTCGTGTCCGGCGGCGGGGCCGGCGTCGCGGGCGCGACCGTGCAGGCGTACCCGGGCGGCGCGGTGGTGAGCGGCGCGGGCGGAGCCTACCGGGTGAGCGTGCCGCCCGAGACCTTCGTCCGCCTGATCGCCACCCGCCCCGCGACCGGGAGCGTGAGCCTCGGCTCGGCGACCGCCACCGGCGGGGCGCTCGGCACGCCGTGCGTCACCGTGCCGATCACGCTCGCGGGCGGCGGCGCCAGCACCTTCTTCACGGTCGAGGCGGAGATCAGCCGCGGCCGCGCCCTGATCGGCGTGCCGCGCGACGCCGCCACGGTTCGCATCCGCTCGACGGCCGCGACCCCGGTGCCGCTCAACGGCGCGCGGGTGGACCTCGAGGACCCGACCCACTTGCGCACGCTTCCGCAACTGGCGAACGGCGTCTACGGCATGGTCACCGGCCAGTCGCCGGGGTTCAGCCTGATCCCGGGGGAGATCTACACGCTGCGCGTGGACCTCGAGCCCGACGGCGTGGTGGACGCCACGGCACAGGTCCTGATGCCCGGGCAGCCGCTGATCACCGAGCCGCTCGACGACGACGTGCTGGCCGCGTCCTTCACCGCGAGCTGGAGCGATCCGCTCTCGGGACAGATCGGGTACTCGGCCCGCTACATCGGCTCGGTCGAATCGGGCTCGTTCGGCACCTTCCCCGCGATATTCACCGATCTGTCTCCCGGGGCGAGCCACGTGGTCGGCACCGGCACCGGCCAGCCCCAGTTCTCGATGCCCAACGACCCGCTGGTCACGGGCGGCTACGTGTTCCGGCTGTGGGCCACCAACGGGCCGGTGCGCTACCCGGTCGGGAACACCGTGCAGTTCGCCACGCCGAACCTGGTGGGGTCGCGCATCACCGGCTGGTTCTCGGCGGTGGCGAAGGCCGACAGCGTGCGGTTCAACTCGATCGGGGACGGCGGACCGCGCCCCGCGGCGATGCCCGCCTACCTGCGGCGCCGGTAGAGCAGGTCGTAGGCGGTCGTCCAGGTGGCGCCGCCGTCGGACGAGTTCTCGCCCCACTGGCGCACTTCGTCGGGGCCGAGCGGCGTGAACGTCAGGCGAAGCAGGAGCGGCGCCCCGCCCGGGCCCTTCGCGTCGGCGAGGAAGACGATCGAAGCGCCCTCGATCCGGCTGCGGTCGTAGTAGGTGGCGCGGCCGGAATCATCCACCCAGGTCTGCTGCCAGCAGCCGGTGTCGGGATTCCAGAGGTTGAAGCTCTTGCCGGAGCCCCCGAGCGCGCCGGTCCAGTTCTCGAGCAGCACGCACTGGCCGAGGATCCGCTCGATGCGGCTCGATCCGGCCCGGCCCATGCCGCGCGTGGGGTCGAACACGTCCCACTCGCCGATCCAGAAGTCGAACTGCCGCGACTCGCTCCGGTACGCGCACGGCTCGGCGTTGCGGCGGGCCCGCTCGAGGATCGCCCGGAACCCGCTGTCGGCCCGCAGCGACTCGAAGTCGGCGTCGGCCTCGAGTTGCGCGGCCTGGCGGTAGCCGCGGTCCACGAGCCCGTGGAGCGTCGCGAGCGCCGAATCGCGCCGCCCGCTCCGCGCGAAGGCGCACGCGAGGTTGTAGCGCGCCACGAACGGGAAGCCCTCGAGCCGCTGCGCGTTCCGGTAGGCGGCGATCGCCGGGTCCCAGCGCTCGAGGGCGTGGTGGCTCGCCCCCAGCCGGAACCACGCGCGGAACGAATCCGGCTCGCGCCGCGCGATCGCCTCGTACGCGGCGGCCGCCCCCTTCCAGTCGCGGCGCGCGAACAGCGTGTCGGCACGCGCGGCCGGCGAAGGCGTCGCCGCCGGTGCCGCGGCGGCGGAACCGGCGCCGCCCGCGGCCGTCACCAGGAGCAGGAGCGTCGCGAGGGCGCGCATCGGCCCTACGGCTCCACGAACTTGTAGCCCACCTTGTGGACCGCGACGATGAACGGCTGGGCGAAGCCCGCCCCGAGCTTGGAGCGCAGGTTGGAGACGTGGGTGTCCACGGTGCGCGTCGTGACGCCCAGCTCCTCGTCCACGCCCCAGATCTCCTCGAGCAGCTCCTCGCGGCTGACGGTGCGGCCGCGGTGCTCGATCAGGTACTTGAGGAGCTCGAATTCCTTGAAGGAGAGCGCCACCTGCTTGCCCGCCTTGTACACCTCGCGGGGTTCGAAGCGCACCTCGACGTCGCCGAACTTGTAGATCGTCGGGCCGGGCGCGGGGCCGCCGGCGGGTCCGCGCTGCACCAACCGCTTCACCCGCGCGATCAGCTCCTTCACGCCGAAGGGCTTGGTCACGTAGTCGTCGGCGCCGAGATCGAAGCCCTTCAGCACGTCGGCTTCGAAGTTGCGCGCCGTCATCACCAGCACCGGGATGTCGCGGTGGCGCTGGCGCAGCTCCTTGAGCACGGTGAACCCGTCCTTCTCGGGCAGCATGATGTCGAGCAGCACCACGTCGGGTTTCTGCTTGAGGGCGGTGCGCAGGCCCTCCTGGCCGGTGCGCGCCGTGAGCACTTCGTAGCCTTCGTAGCGGAAGTTGTGGGCGAGGCCGTCCAGCAGCCCCTCCTCGTCCTCCACGATCAGCACGCGCTTGGGATTGCTCGTCACGTTCTCCTCCTTCAGGCACCGCTCGCGGCGCCGGCGGCCTCGCGGGGCGCCGCGGATTCCTGCGCGGCCGGGAGCACCAGCGTGAACACGCTGCCGCCGCCCGGATTTCCGGTCACTTCGACGCGCCCGCCGTGGGCGCGCATGATCTGCTGCACCAGCGAGAGCCCGAGCCCCGCGCCCTTCACGTCGTGCACGAGGCCCTGCTCGATTCTCACGAACTTCTCGAAGATCCTGCGGCGGTCGCCGTGCGGGATCCCGATGCCGCGGTCGGCGACCGACAGGGACACGTCGCCGTTCCCCGCCGAGGCCGAGACCCGCAGCGTGCGGTCATCTTTGGAGTACTTGACCGCGTTGTCCAGCAGGTTGAGCACGCAGTGGGAGAGCGCGATGGCGTCCCCGCGCACCCACGGCAGGTCCGCGGGCAGGTCCATCTCGACGTGGAACTGGGCGTGGTCGAGGCGCGGCTTGAAGGTCTCGACCGTCTCGCGCGCCACCTTCGCGAGGTCCACGGGCGCGAGCTGCAGGCGGTGGTGCCCGGCCTCGAAGCGCGCCAGGTCCAGGATGTTGTCCACCAGCCGCGTCAGCTTGGTGGTCTCGCGCGAGATGCTCCCGAGGAAGCGCGCGCGCTCCTCGGGATTCGCGACCCGGTCCAGCTCGAGGGTCTCGACCGCGAGCCGGATCAGCGCGATCGGCGTCTTGAGCTCGTGGGTCACGTTCGACACGAAGCTCGCCTTGAGCGCGGCCAGCTCGAGCTGCCGCACCGTGTAGCGGTAGCCGAACAGGATCGCCCCGAGGATCATCGCGCCCATCAGGACGATGAACGCCAGCTCCACCGTGGCGAACCGGCGGGTGAGCGTGACGCTCGCGGTGGACGCGGCCGAGGTGCGCACCGTGAAGCGCTCGAACGGGCCCGAGAGCGGCTCGGTGCGCGCGGTCGAGGCGTCCACCGGCTCGCCCACCGAGCCGATCTTCTCGCCTCCCGGCCCGTACAGCTCGACGGCCACGTGGCGGATGGACTCCATGCCCCCGTAGAGGCGCGGATCGGCCGGCAGGGCCTCGCGCACGATCCCGGCGAGGTGCTTCTGCAGGAACTCCTTCGAGTCCAGCCACCAGCCGCCCGCGCCGAGGATGTCCTGCGGCCCGCGGCGCAGCAGCAGCCCGGCGAAGTACTGGTGGCGCCGCCGCCCCTCGCCGGCGGCGTACACCAGGGGCTGCGACTCGACCAGCAGGATCGAGACGCCGTTCAGGTCGTCCACCGGAACGAAGTGCGGGCCCGCGAAGCCGTCGCCCTCCATCGGGACCGCCGCCAGCGCCGCGCGCGGATCCAGGCCGGCGCTCACCGCGGTCTCCACCGGGGCGAGCGCGCGCTTCAGGTGCGACATCAGGTCGGTCTCGAGCGCCTCGGCGATCTGCTGGCCCACGTACGAATGGTAGGTCGCGCTCGCGGCCTCGACGCTGTGGGTGATGCGCTCGGTGAGGTACACGCTGAGCCCGGCCAGCAGGATGGCCGGCAGGGCCACGGCGACGAGCACCGCGACCAGCACGCGGCGGCGGAACGGTCGGACGGCCATGGCGGTGCGGAGCCTAGCACGGACCGGCGAGGGGTCCGGGGCGGTGCCGGGAGCGCCGGAGCGGGCGCGGGCCTCGGCGAGCGCGGCCTCGAGCGCGGCGCGGCGCGGGTCGGCGGCGGGCGGAAGCGTGGAGTCGGTGGAGGACATCAGCAAGGCGGGCCGGCCCGCTGGAGCGAGCCGGCCCGCGAGGACCGAGGGAACCCGGCGGTCAGATCTTCGCCCGGGCCGACGACGCGACACCGGCCAGCGCGTGGATGCGCGCCACCACGGCCGGATCGCTCGACGTCATGAGGGTGAGGCAGCCGCCCTCGATGTTGACCACCTCGCGCGCCAGCTTGCCGCTCATGGCCGCGCCGCGGAGCTGCTTGCAGTCGGGGCACAGGCGGGCGGAGGTGCCGGCCGAGGCGAACATCGCCATGTCGTCGCTGCGCTGCGCCATGGTGCTCTGCAGCGAGCGCACCTTGGAGGCGTCGCCCGTGTAGACGTACATCACGCCGTTCTTGAGGGGCACGACCTGCAGCACCGCGCCCATCTCGCGAAGGGTCTGGTCGCAGTCGCTGAACTGCGCGCACCCGTCGCATCCCGCGTGGGCGGAACGGCCCGACACCTTGGCCGCGCTCTTGTCGCTGCAGCCCGCGTGGCCCGCGCCGACGTTCACGTAGAGCGGCTTCTCGGCCCCCGGCGCGACGGCGGCGGTGGTGGCGGAAGCCTTGGCGCCCTTGCTCATGCAGCAGCCGGCGGCCTTCGAGGCGTTCGCGGCCTTGGCCGACTTGTGCGCGGCGCAGGAGGCGGCCATCTCGGCCGTGCAGTTGGCGGCCATCTCGGCGGTGCAGGCGTGGCCGGCCGCCGCGGGCTTCGCGGAGGCGGACGCGGTCACGGCGGAGGTCTTGGCGTACGAGCACGAGCCGGCGTCCGCGGCCTTCACCGACGCGGCGGTGGCGGAGGCGGACTTCGACTTGTGCTGATCGCAGGCGGTGGCGGCTGCGGACCAGCTGCACAGGGCGAGGATGGCCAGCGCGAGGGAAACGGGTCGCAGCTGCTTCACGGTGCACCTCCAGGGAGCGATCGCTGCCGCCCGGGGCGGGCGGCGGACAAGGGGAAGATCGGCCGAACCGTCGAAAAGACTGTCACCGGCTCTATCCGCCGGTGTCAGGGAAGGGCAAAAAGGCCGGGCGGAAAGGGTTACCGGGGGCCTTTGACGCACCCCTCGCCGCTGCCTAAGTTGCCGATCTCTCCTCCATGCCCAAGCGCCGCTCCAAATCCGCCCCCGCCGGACCCCGGCTCCTGCTCCTGCTGCTCGGCATCGCCGTGCTCGTCTTCGCGGCCGGCGAGCTGGTGCGATTCGTGCGCTCCGACGCCGGCGCGTTCGCGATCGCGCGCGCGTTCCAGTGGGGCGACCGTGCCCGCCTCACCCAGATCGTGGCCCGCCACGTGCGGCGCGGGCTCGCGACCGCCGCCGTGCCGCGCGACAGCGTGCGCGAGTTCCCGGGCGCCTCCTCCGAGGCGAAGGTGCGCTGGCGGGTCGGCCTCCGTCCCGAGGCCTCGCTGCTGCAGGCCAACTACGCGATCGTGGCCGCGCTCCGGCAGGCGGGCGGCACGGTGTTCTCGGGGCGCGAGCGCGCCCTCGGCCACGGCGCCTCCGAGGTCACGCTGGTGGTGGGCGTCGGATCCATGCGCACCCACGAGGTGGTGCTGGCCCGCGGCGCGCGCCCCGAGGAGAAGACCGAAGCGCACCCGGCGCGGGTGGCGTTCGTGCTTTACGGATTCGGCGACGACAACGCCGACCTCGCGAGGAAGCTGTTCGCGCTCCGCGTTCCCTTCGCGGTCGCGATCCCGCCCGACGCGAAGGCCAGCGCCTCGCTCTATCGCGAGGCGCGGCGGCACGACCGCGAGGTGGTGCTCCACCTGCCGCTCGAGCCGGTCAACTACCCGCAGGTCTCGCCCGGGCCGGGCGCGCTGCTTGTGACCATGAAGCCCGCGAAGATCGCGAGCGAGTTCCGCCGGCACCTCTCGCTCGCGAAACCGGTGGTGGCGGTGGCCAACCTGATGGGCTCGCTGGCCACGCAGGACATGACGGTGATGACCGCGATCTACGAGGAGCTGAAGCGCGAGCGGCTGCCGTTCGTGCACCTGAGTCCGGCGCCGGGCGCGGTGTGCCGGCCGCTCGCCTCGCAGCTGGGCGTGTCCTACGAGGAGCCCGACGCCACCTTCGACCACGAGGCCCGGCAGGAGAAGACCACGGCGCTCGACAAGGCCTGGCGCGGCGTGGTGGCGAGCGCGCCGCCCGGGAGCCAGCGCGTGATCTGGCTGCGCGGCACCGAGACCAGCGCCCGCTGGCTTCCCGCGGCGCTCGATCCGGCGAAGCTGAAGACCGTGGACCTGGTGCCGCTCTCGGCCCTGCTGCGCCGCCCGCCCGCGAGGTAGGCGCGGCGCCCGGCTCGTCCGGATCCCGGACGACGGCCCGGCCCCGGGCCGGAGCCGCTTTTTTCCCTCGCCCGCGCCCCCCGGCCCCGTTATGTTCCCGGCGGCATGCGCACTGGACAGGAAGTCCGCGGCATCCCACAGGAGTGGCTCGCGCGCGAATGGACGATCGCGAACGGCCTCGGCGGCTATGCCTCCGGGACCGCCGCCGACGCGTCCACCCGCCGCATGCACGCCTGGCTCGCGGCGGCCGGGCCCCACGGCCGCCTCGTCACGCTGCTGCTGCGCCTCGACGAGCGTCTGCAGGTGCGCGGCGACTCCTTCGAACTCTCCTCGCACCCCTTCCGCGCCGACTCCTGCCGCCTCGCCGTCAGCCCGTCGGCGTTCGAGTGCGATCCGTGGCCGGTGTGGCGCTACGCCGCGGGCGGGGCGGAGATCGAGAAGGCGCTGCTCCCGATCACCGGGCACAACGCGGTGATCGTGCGCTACCGGCTGGTCGCGGGGCCGGCCGCCACGCTGATGGTGTCGCCGTGCGCGGTCCAGCGCGCGCCCGCCGCGGTGCAATCGGCCCGCGACGACGTGCCCGGCGTGGTGGGCGGCGTGCCCGGCCGCGTGCAGGTGGCGCTCGGCGAGGGCAGCTCGCTCACGTTCTGGCACAACGGCGCCTTCATGCCCACGCGCCTCTGGCGGAAGCGCCTCGCCTACCCGGCCGACGACGACCACGCCTGCGACGACGCCTTCGTGCCGGGCCATGTCGAAGCGTCGCTCCAGCCGGGCGGCATGCTGCACCTCGTCTTCTCCGACGATCGCGAGCTCTTCCGCACGCTGGCGCGCGCCGACCGCCTGGGCGCGCCGCCCCCCACCACGCTCGCCGCATGCGTGGCGCTGCTCGAGCAGGGCGAGCGCGAGGAGCACGCGCGCCGCGGCCGCGAGGCGCTCGCCGGCGCCGACCGCACCGCGCGGCAGGCGGCCGCG
>CAZIVR010000113.1:0-11062 GCA_964542745.1 uncultured bacterium | reverse complement strand
GTGGCCGTGGATTCGCTGCGCGACATGGAGGTGCTGCTCGACGGCATCGACCCGGGCGCGGTCTCGACCTCCATGACCATCAACGGTCCGGCCGCCATCCTGTACGGCTTCTACCTCGCCAACGCCGACAAGCGCGGCGTCCCGTTCACGAAGCTGCGCGGGACCCTCCAGAACGACATCCTCAAGGAGTACATCGCCCAGAAGTGCTGGTGCTTCCCGCCCGAGCCGTCGCTGCGCATCATCGTGGACCTGATCGAGTTCTCGACGAAGCACGTGCCGCAGTGGAACACCATCTCGATTTCGGGCTACCACATCCGCGAGGCGGGCTCGACCGCGGCCCAGGAGCTGGCGTTCACGATCGCCGACGGATTCACCTACGTGGAGCGCTGCCTCGAGCGCGGGCTCGACATCGACGACTTCGCCCCGCGCCTCTCGTTCTTCTGGAACAGCCACCTCGACTTCTTCGAGGAGATCGCCAAGCTGCGCGCGGCGCGCCGCATCTGGGCCCGCCACATGCGCGAGCGGTACGGGGCGCGCCGCAAGGAATCCTGGCTGATGCGCTTCCACACCCAGACCGCCGGCTGCTCGCTGTGGGACAAGCAGCCCGAGAACAACATCGTGCGCACCGCCTTCCAGGGCCTGGCCGCGGTGCTGGGCGGCACGCAGTCGCTCCACACCAACTCGATGGACGAGACCATCGCGCTGCCGAGCGACAAGGCGGTGAAGATCGCGCTCCGCACCCAGCAGATCATCGCCCACGAGACCGGCGTCACCGAGACCATCGACCCGCTGGCCGGCTCCTACTACCTCGAGAGCCTGACGAACCGGCTCGAGGAGGAGGCCGAGGCCACGTTCCGGCAGATCGAGGCGCTGGGCGGCGTGGTGGCGGGCATCGAGCAGGGCTTCTTCCAGCGCGAGATCGCGCGCGCCGCGTACACCTACCAGCAGGAAATGGAAAAGAAGCAGCGCGTGATCGTGGGCGTGAACGAGTACCAGGAGCCCGACGAGAAGCTCGAGATCCCGATCCTCTACATCTCCGAGGAGGCCGAGGCCGAGCAGAAGGCGGTGCTCGAGGAGCTGCGCCGCACCCGCGACAACCGGGCGTGCACGGCGTCGCTGCAGGCGCTCACCGCCGCCGCCCGCCGCAAGCCGGGCGAGGCCAACCTGATGGAGAGGATCCTCGACTGCGCCCGGAACTACGCCACCGAGGGCGAGATCCGCGGCGCGATGCGCGAGGTGTTCGGCGACCACGTGGAGACGCCTGAGTTCTAGGGGCGGCTCCCGCCGGGGAGGAACCCGTGTCATACGTTCCCGCGAGCGAAGCGCGCGACCTGTGGGCGGTGCTGGGCGGCGCGTTCGCGCTGGTGGCGTCCCTGCAGGCGTGGAGCGCGCGCGAGCGCGCGCGCCCCGGCACGGTGGTGTCGCGCTGCGGCGACGGCAGCCGGATCGGGCTGTGGGGGCGGGGCGTGCGCCGCCGCCCGGCCGGGCGCGAGCCCTGGCGCGCGCGCCTCGCCCGCTGGCGGCGGCTGCGCCTGCGCGCCGAACCCCGCGAGGATCTCGAGCCCGGGGATCTCGCGTGGGTGCGCGTGCGCGAGGGCCGCGCGGGCGAGGGAGCCTGGGTGGTCGAGGGCCTCGACGCCGCGGATCCGCCGTACCGGCTCCACTGGGACTTCGACTCCGCCGCGGACGCGCTGGCGGCGTACCGCCCGCTGAGCGAGCGGATCGCGCGCCCCCCGCTCGACGCGGCGGGCGGCGAGGCCGGGATCTCCGATCGCGAGTTCGAGGCGCGCTGGCACCACGCGGATCCTCGCGGGCAGGACGCCGGCCGGTGAGCGGCACGCTGCTGCTGGCGCTCGCGCTCGCCGCGGGCGTCGCCCTGCTCGGGTTCCTGCTCCGCCGCGGCTCCGGGATCGAGGAGGCGGGCGGGGGCCGGGGCTTCGGGCCGGGCGCCGGATCGGAGCCGGCGGCTTCCTTGGCCCCGGAGGAGGAGGACGACGTGGATCCCGAGGACGCCACCGAGCTGATCGTGGAGATGAGCGGCAGCGTGTGGGTCTCGGGCGCCGAGGGCGTGCGCCGGGTCTCGCTCGGCGGGGACGAGACCGACCCGGCGCTGGCGGCGGCCGGATACGTGAACCGCGAGGAGTTCGAGTCGCGCCTCGCGGCTGCGCGCGCCCGGGGCGATTCGGCCGCGATCGCCGGCGAGCGGCTGCGCCCCGGCGACTTCACCGCGGCCCGGGTTTCGCGCGGCGCCCCGGAGACCGAACCGTGGCGCGTCGAGGCGCTCGGTCCCGAGGGCGAGTACATCAGCTTCGGCTTCGGCGCCGAGGCCGCCGCCCGCGCCGCGCTCGCCGCGCTCGAGCGCCACCGCGTCGTGCGCCGGCCGCTCGACGAGGACGGGAACCCGATCCCGGCGTCGTCCGAGGATTTCGAGGAGGCGCGCCTGCGCGCCGAACAAACCTTCGAGGAACTCGCCTCGTTCGAGGACGATCCGGGCGATCCCCCGCGCTGACCGCGGCGCGGCGCGGACCCGGCCGTGGCCGGAGCCGCGCGATCGCGCCGCGATCCGGTTCGCCTTGGCGCGCCCGCCGCGTGTATCTTGCCCGGCGCGCCCGCGCGCCGACGCGGGCGAACCCGGAGGAGGCAGGATGCGGCGGAAGATTCGCGTGCTGGTGGGCAAGCCCGGTCTCGACGGCCACGATCGCGGCGCCAAGGTGGTGGCGGCGGCGCTCCGCGACGCGGGGATGGAGGTCGTCTACACCGGCCTGCACCAGAGCTCGGACCAGATCGTCGAGGCGGCGCTGCAGGAGGACGTGGACGTGGTGGCGCTCTCGATCCTGTCGGGCGCGCACATGACGCTGTTCCCCGAGGTGCTCGAGAAGATGCGGGAGCGCGGCATCGGGGACCGTCTGCTGACCGGGGGCGGCATCATCCCGCCCGAGGACATGACGGCGCTGGCCGAGCGCGGCGTGGGCCGCCTGTTCGGCCCGGGCACCTCGACGCGCGACATCGCCGCCTACATCCACGAGGAGATGGCCGGGAAGCACGGAGCCGCCTCGCTGGCCCCGCTCGCCGAGCCTCCCGCGCTGCGCCCCGCCGAGCTGGTGACGGCCGACGAGGCCGCACACCACGCCCCGAAGCCCGCCCGGCCCCGCGCCGCCGCCCCGGCGCCGGCGCCCGCGAAGAAGCTGCGTGAGCCGGCGAAGAAGCGCGCTCCCGCGAAGAAGCGCGCTCCCGCGAAGAAGCGCGCCTCCGCGAAGAAGCGCGCCTCCGCGAAGAAGCGCGGGTCGGCGAAACCGCGCGGGCCCGCGAAGCGGCGCGCTCCCGCGAGGAAGCGCGCGACCGGGAGGGCGCGGCGCTCGCGCTGAGGGACGCGGCGGGCACGGCCCCGCGCGGCCCGAGGCGCTGCCCGCGCGCCGGGCGGCCATGAGCGACGCGCCCCGCCTGCTGGTGGCCCTCGACGGCAGCCCACTGCGGGGCAGCAGCGTGGACCTCCTGCTCGAGGCCGTGGGCGAGGGCGCGCGCGCGGCGGGCGGCGCGTTCCGGCACCTGCGCTGCGCCGAGCTGTCGGTCAAGCCCTGCCAGGCCTGCGGCCCCGAGCCCACCGACGGCTACTGCGTGTTCCACGACGACATGGACGCGGTGTACGAGGCGCTCGAGCGCGCCCACGCCGTGGTGGTGGGATCCCCGGTCTACTTCGACGCGGTGAGCGCCCAGCTCAAGCTGGTGATGGACCGCTGCAACTGCGTCACGCCGCTGGTGCGCCTCGCGGGCGGGGGCGAAGGCTTCCGGCCGCGCTGGCCGCGCACGCGCCGCGCCGCGTTCGTCACCGCCCGGAGCGCGCAGCACCCGCACGAGCACGCCGAGCGCAGCGTGCGCGGCTTCCTCAAGTGGATCGGGGCCCGCTGGGAGGAATCGCTGGTGTGGGCCCACGACGACAACCGGAAGGGCAGCGTGGCCGAGGATCCCGCGCTGCTGGCGCGCGCCCGCGAGCTGGGCCGCCGGCTGGTCGCCTCCGACCCGCTCGCGCCCTGAGGGGGCGGCCGCCCGGCCCGGTGCGGCCGCGCGCCGTCAGCCGCGCCGCGCGAACACCATGCCCAGCTCGCCGACGTTGAACCACAGGTGCAGGGGAGGCACCAGCGGCTCGAGCGCCCGCGACAGCGGCGCGAGCCGGGTCTGGCGCAGGTGGAGCGCGGCCATGCGGGTCGAGACCCGCTTCACCGGCCGGAACGAGCGCTCCTGGGCGAAGCCGTGGCGCGCGAACAGCGTGCGCATCCCGGCCGGCGTCCAGTGGAAGGCGTGGTCGGGCACGCGGTGGGGCCAGTGGGGCCCGAGCAGCCGGCGCGAGAGCGAGCCCCCGTCGGGCGCCACCACCAGCACGCGGGCCGCGGGGGCCGAGGCGCGCGCCAGCCACGCGAGGAACGGATCGGGCTCGAGCAGGTGCTCGAGGCAGTCCTGGAACAGCCACAGGTCCACGGGCTCGGGCAGCCTCTCCGGAAGCGACCCGGCGAGGAACATGCGGTCGCGCGGCACGCCGAGCGCGGCGGCGTGCTCGAGGTCGGCGGGAATGGTCTCGATGCCGAACGCGCGGCGCGCGAGCGCGTGGAGCCGCGCGAGGCAGTGGCCGCCGCCGAAGCCGACCTCGCACACCGCGAGTCCCGCCGGGGCGAGCCCGGTCGCGCGCAGCCAGCGTTCGAGCGTCGCGACCTTGAGCGCGCCCACCGCGGGATCGAAGTGCGAGCGCTCGCTCGGGTAGCGCTCGGTGTAGCGCGAGTCGGCCCCGAGGTTCTCGAGGTCCCAGAACGACCCGCACTCCGGGCACTCGGCGCGGAACCCGCGGCGCACCGCGGCGGCGCCGGGGTGGCAGATCGGGGACGGCGGCGCGGCCCCGGTCACGGCACGGTCCGCGGCGTGCCGGGAACCGTCACCTCGACCAGCGGCCCGCGCTCGTCGGCGGCGAGGATCCGTCCCTCGCGCAGCAGCTCGAGCAGCGGGCGGTCGATGGGCGCGGCCGGGCTGTAGAGGTAGATCACGCGCGCCCCGCGGCCGAACGCGGTTTCCAGCTCGGGCAGGCTTCGCACGCGGCGCACCCGCCGACCGAGCAGCTCGGAAAGGGCCGGCGGCGCGGGCGCCGGCAGGTTGCTCGCCACCGTGACCCCGGGGGGCACGTCGTCGCGCCGCGCGTAGGCCACCTCGAAGGCGCGGCTCGCCTGCGCGGCGCGGTTGGCGTCGTTCAGGTAGCCGAGGTAGAGGTCCGCGGCCAGCCCGAGGGCGAGCGCGGCCGCGAGCGCGAACCCGAGCGGGCGCGCGAGCCGGGCCCCGAGCGTCCAGGCGCCGTGCAGCGCCAGCGCGGCGCCCAGCGAGGCGAGCGGCAGGAGCTGGCGGTTCGAGTACGGATGTTCGGCGGCGTGCTGGTGCATCAGCACGAACCACACGGCGGCCGAGGCGGCGATCGCGCCCGTCACGCGCGCGGCGCGCCCGCGGGCGTCCTCGGGCGCGGTGGCGGCCCACGTCGCCGACCCGACCGCCGCGAGCCCGAGGATCGAGGCGATCCCGAGCCCCATGATCTGGTGCGAGTCCCACACCAGGTGGCGGACCATGCTCATCAGGCCGGGGCGCTCGAAGTCGCCCTCGCCCGAGGCCAGCGCGCGCTGCAGGAAGGCGCGGCGCATGTCGTCGAGGCTCTCGCCGAGCCCGAGCGCCCACGCGTTCTGGAGCAGGTGGAGTCCCACGCCCAGCACGGGCATGGCGGCGAGCAGCAGCAGGCGCCGGCCGCGGACGCCCCTCGTGCCGGTCGCCCCGAGCAGCAGCAGCAGCACGTGGGAGTAGGGGATGTAGTCGAAGGCCAGCAGCGACTGGAGGAACAGCGCCGCGGCGAGCGCCGCGGTGGTGCGCCGCCCGCCGGAACCGTCGGCGAGCCGCACGCCCGCGTAGAGGATCGCGGAGCGCAGGAAGTCGGAATAGCCGTAGTGGTGGACCGAATCCCCGAGCCACACGAACGAGAAGTTGAACGCGTAGGTGGCGACGCCGGCCACCGCCACGCCGTCCCCGAACAGCCTCCGCAGCGCGAGGAACCAGAAGGCGAGCCCGGCGAGGCTGAAGGCCGCGGAGACCAGCCGCCAGCCGGCGAGGCTCCCGACCCCGAGGCGCCGCAGCACGCCGTTCGCGAGGTCGGCGCCGGGCGGGTAGCGGGTGTAGTAGTCCTCCGGCGCCGGCTCGGGGCGCGACGGGTCGGGCACCACCACCGGCAGGAGGTGGGTGCGCAGGAAGCCGAGCGACTGGAAGTTCCGGCCGGCGAGGATCGCGTTGGCGTCCGAGTAGGCGTCGCCGCCCTGTTCGAGCGGGCGGTCGGCGCGCTGCACGAACAGCGCCGCGACGAGCAGCGCCGGGACCAGCGCGGCCGCGAGCACCGCGGGGCGGGGACGGCCGGCCGCGAGGCTCACGCCGCCGGGCCCGCCGGGCCACGGGCCCCCGCCACGCGCAGCGCCGGCCGTTCCCGGTCCGCGGCGAGGCGCGCCCGCACCGCGGCGATCACCTCGTCGGTTCCGATCGTGCGCATGCAGGCGTTGTCGTAGGGGCACTCGAAGATCTTCTCGTTGTAGACGGTCAGGCACGGGCTGCACGCGAGGTCCTTGCGGATCACGGCGTGCCGCTCGCCGATCGGGCCGAACAGCGCCGGCGTCTCGGTGCCGAAGAACGCCACCACCGGGGCCCCGACCGCGACCGCGAGGTGCATGGGCCCGGTGTCGCTGGTGACCACGGCCGCCGCGCCCGCGAGGAGCCCGGCCAGCTCGGCCACGTTCAGCCGGCCGCTCAGGTCCACGACGCCGGGCACCGGGCCGATGCGGCGGGCCAGGTCGGCGACGACCTCGCGGTCGGCGGGGCCTCCCGACAGCACGATGCCGCAGCCGTCCTCGGCGGCGAGCCGGCGCGCCAGCTCGGCGTAGCGCTCGGGCGGCCAGCGGCGCAGGTGCGCGGACTGCTCGCTGACGTTGGGGTTCAGCACCACGTACGCGCCGCGCTCGCCGGCCGGCCCGAGCGCGCGCCGCGCCGCGTCGGCGTCGGCGGGGGAGGGCGCGAGCCGCGGGTAGGCGGCGGGCGCGTCGGCCACGCCGAGCGGGGCCCCGAGCGAGCGGAAGATGCGGATCACGTGCAGCCGGTCGTTGAACGGGACCGCGTGGGTGAAGAGGTCGCCGCGGTCGATGGGCCGGAACTGGAACCCGACGCGCCGCGGCGAGCCCGAGAGGTAGGCGAGGATCGCCGAGAACTTGGAGAAGAACTCGAGATCCAGCACCGCCGAATAGCGCGTGCGCCGGATCTCTCCCAGCACCGCCAGGGTCGAGCGCAGGAACCCGCCGAGGCTCCGCGGCGAGAGCGTGACCACCCGGTCGGCGATCCCGAGGAACTCGGCGGTCTGGCGCTGGAAGTCGAAGGTGAGGAGGTCGAGCCGGACCCCCGGGTGGCGCTCCCGGATCGCGAGGGCGAGCGGGGTGGCGCACACCAGGCTGCCCATGCCCCAGAACTTGATGAGCAGCACGCGCTCCGGGGCGCCGCGGGGGGAGGGCTCGGGCAGCACGCGGCGCGCCAGGGTGAGCGCGCGGCACAGCAGCCTGCCGAGGCGCGCGTCCAGCGCGCGCATGGTGGAGATCTTCACCGGCCGTTCTCCGGGAGCACCGCGGGTGGGCGAGAAGCGCGGGACATTCTATCGCACCGCGCGCCGCTTTCCGCAGCGCCGCGGGCTGCGGTAGAGTCGGGGCCCGCTGCGCCTCGCGGCCCCCCGGCCCGCCCGGTGCGAACTTCCAAGCCCGGAGCCCCCGCATGGACTTGCTGCTGAAGGAAGAACATCACCAGGTGCGGGAAACCGCCCGGCGCTTCTCCGACGAGGTGGTCGCCCCGCGGGCGCGCGACCTCGACGAGACCGAGGAGTTTCCCGACGACATCGTGAAGCAGATGGCCGCGCTCGGGTTCCTGGGCCTGCCGTTCCCCGAGAAGTACGGGGGCGCCGGGCTCGACACGCTGGCCTACGTGATCGCGGTCGAGGAGATCGCCCGCTGGTGCGGTTCGACCGCCATCACCCTGGCGGCCCACGTCTCGCTGGGCTGCGGCCCGGTGTGGCTCAACGGCACCGAGGAGCAGAAGCGCCGCTTCCTCGTGCCGATGGCGAAGGGCGAGGCCCTCGGCGCGTTCGGCCTGACCGAGTCCGGCGCGGGCTCCGATTCGGCGGGCACCCAGACGCGCGCCGAGAAGGTGGACGGCGGCTACCGGGTCAACGGCTCCAAGATCTACATCACCAACGGCAGCGTCGCGAAGTACATCACGTTCACCGCGCGCACCGCGCCGGGCACCGGCAACAAGGGCATCGGCGCGATGATCATGGACACCGCCACCCCCGGGTTCAAGGTCGGGAAGCGCGAGAAGAAGATGGGCCTGCACGGCTCCGACACGGTCGAGGTGGTGTTCGAGGACTGCCTCGTCCCCGAGGAAAACCTGCTCGGCGACCCGGCCACCGGCTTCTCGACGTTCATGAAGACGCTGGCCGGCGGCCGCATCTCGATCGGCGCGCTCGCCCTCGGCCTCGCGCAGGGCGCCTACGAGCACAGCGTTCGCTACGCCAAGCAGCGGCACCAGTTCGGCAAGCCGATCGCGAGCTTCCAGGCGATCCAGTTCATGCTCGCCGACATGGCCACCCAGATCGAGGCGGCCCGCGCGCTGGTCTACCAGGCGGCGGTGCTGCGCGACCGGGGCGAGGAGTTCCTCCGGCAGGCCTGCATGGCCAAGCTCTTCGCCAGCGAGATGGCCAACTGGGTGACCGACAAGGCCATCCAGATCCACGGGGGCATGGGCTACTGCCGCGACGTGCCGGTGGAGCGCATGCACCGCGACGCCAAGCTGATGGAGATCGGCGAAGGCACCAGCGAGATCCAGCGCATGGTGATCGCTCGCGAGATCCTGCGCGCGCACTGAGCCGCCCATGACCGACTCCCGGCGCCAGCCGTCGAGGCCGGGCCGCGCGGCCCGGAACGCGCCGTGAGCGCGGGGACGCGCTGGGCCTCGGCCCACTCCACGCTCGCCGACAGCGGCTTCGCCGCGGACGAGATCGCCGCCGCGCTGCGCACCGGGATCGGCGAGGGCCCGGTGGACCTGCTGTTCCTGTTCCTCGGCGCGGCGCACGTGCGGAACGCGGAGCCCCTGGCCGCGGCGCTGCGAGCGAAGCTGGCGCCCGCGTGCCTGATCGGGGCCGGGGCGCACGGCGTGGTGGGCCGCGACCACGAGATCGAGACCGGGCCCGCGTTGAGCGCGGTGGCGGCCCGCCTTCCGGGGGTGACGGCCCGGCCGTTCCTGCTCACGCAGGAGCTGTGGCGGGACGCGCTCGGCGACCCGGCCGCGTTCGCGCAGGCCGCCCCGGGCGCCGCGGACGCCGAGGTCGTGATCCTGCTGGCCGACCCCTTCTCGCTCGACGTGGAACGCGTGCTGGCGGGCTTCCACCGGCACGCGCCCGGCACCCGGATCGTGGGCGGCATGGCGAGCGCCTCCCCGCGGCCGCGCGGCAACGTGGTGATCCTCAACGACTGGGTGTCGCACGAGGGGGGCGCCGGCCTCGCGCTCCACGGGGCGATCCGCGCCGACGTGATCGTGTCGCAGGGCTGCCGCCCGGTGGGCCCGCGGCTCACGGTGACGCGGGCCGAGGGCAACCTGATCCTCGAACTCGACGGCCAGCCCGCCGTGGATCGCGCGGAGCAGACCCTGCGCGCGCTGGGGGAGGGCGAGCGCGAGGCGCTCCAGAACGGCCTCTACGTGGGGCGGCCCGCGCGCCCGGGCGCCGAGGGCCGCGGCGACTGGCTGGTGCGCAACCTGCTCGGCGCGGACCGCGCGCGCGGCGCGCTGGTGGTGGCCGACCAGGTGGCCGAGCGCGAGCCGGTGCGGCTGCACGTGCGCGATCGCGCCGCGGCGCGCGAGGACCTCGAGATGCTGCTCTCGCCGCAGGGCTTCGACGTGCGGGCCGACGCGGCGCTCCTGTTCGCGTGCAACGGGCGCGGGCGGGGCCTGCACGGGCGCCCCGACGGCGACATCGCGACGCTCCAACTCGCGCTCGGCAACGTGCCGGCCGGCGGGATGTTCTGCGCCGGCGAGCTGGGGCCGGTCGGAGAGCGGAACTTCGTGCACGGGCACACCGCGAGCATCGTGATCCTGAGGGAGGCGCCGCCGCGCGCATGAGCCCGAGGGAGCCGGCAGGCGCGAGGCGGCGGACCGGCGCCCACGAACGCGACGCGCGGACCGCGACCCCCGGCTCCGGACGCGAACGCGACGCGCGGACCGCGGCGCCCGGCTCCGGCGCGCCGCCCCCGCCGCCGCCCGCGCGCCGGCCGGTCGGGCTCCCGGTGAAGCTCGCGCTCGCCCTCACGCTGGGCCTGTTGCTCGCGCACGCCGCCACCTACCGCTTCCTCACCGACGACGCCTACATCTCGTTCCGGTACGCGCGCAACCTGGCGCACGGGCACGGACTGGTCTTCAACCCGGGCGGCGAGCGGGTCGAGGGCTACAGCAACTTCCTGTGGGTGCTGGTGCTGGCGGGGCTCGACCGCGCCGGGATCCCCCCCGAGCGTGCGGCGAACCCGATCTCGCTGGCCGCGACGGTGGCCCTGTGGGCGGTGGTGGTGCGCTTCGCGGCGCGGCGGCGCCCGGCGGACGCTTCGCCCTGGTGGCTGGTCGCGGCGCCGGCGTTCCTCGCCGTGAACCGGAGCTTCGCCGTGTGGTCCACGAGCGGCCTCGAGACGCGCGCCTTCGAGCTGCTGGCCACCGCGGGATTGATTCGCGCCGCCGAGGAGGCCGACGCGCTGCGGGCGGGGCGCGCGCCGGGGCGGCCGTGGGCCGGGGTGCTGCTCGGGCTCGCCGGGCTCACGCGCCCCGACGGCGCGCTGGTCGCCGCGTGCGCGCTCGGCGCCGCGGCGGGACTGGTGGCGCTGGCGCGGCCGCCCCCCCCCCCCCCCCGGCGGCGGCCCCGCGCCCGGGCCCGCGGGGCGGCGGGGGGGCGGGGCGGCCGCGCCCCCCGGGTGCCGCCCGCCCA
>CAZIVR010000112.1:9545-11243 GCA_964542745.1 uncultured bacterium | reverse complement strand
TAATATCTATTGCCGAAGACATGCGAACCCGCGCGGCGGGGGAGTACCAATCGGCAATTGATACAGCGGCCGGAGCTCTGAACGACACGAGTCCCGGACCTGGCACGTCGCCGGCCGCAACGCTGGCCTCCCCCCGCCCCCAAGACCCCGGCACGGAGGCTGCGCCATGAACCAGGACCCCGACGTCACCCACCGAACCACCCGCCCCGAGCAGCTGCTCGGGAACGCCCTCGCGCACCTCGAGTCGGCGGAGACCGAGGCCAGCGGCACCGCCAGCGAGCACGCCACGATCTCGATCGCCAACGCGCTGCTCTTGATCTCGTCCCAGCTGGACGCGACCGAGCGGCGCCAGGCGGCGCACGCGGCCAAGGCGGAGGCGCTGCTCGACGAGATGCGCCCCGCGCTCGAGCGCTTCATGCGGCCCCTGACCGATGCGGACCCCGACCCGGGCCCGACCGAGGAGGAGCTCGAGGAGGAGAGGCACTACCGGCGCCGCCGCGTGCTCGAGCTGCTCGACCGATTCGACGCCGGCCAGGATGCTGCTTTCGTCAGGGTCGACCGCAATCGGCTGAACGAGCTGTCGCACGCGCTGGAGTTCGGTTCCGTCCAGCGCCCGGCGATCACGCCGGGAAGGTGCGCGGTGTGTGGCTGCACCGAGCTCGCCGCGTGCAAGAGCGCCGCGGGCGAGGCCTGCAGCTGGGTGACCGAGCAGAAGACGCTCTGCTCCTCCTGCGCCGATCAGCTCGGCGTGGCCGAAGAGATCCCGCTCGACCGCCTGGTGCCGCCGTCGTGACGCCGGCGGCGGGGGATTCGCTCGCCGGCGCCGGCGCCCGCGCGACGGTGCAGCACGACCTGGCCGAGCTCACCGCGGCGCTGCTCGGGTTCTCGGGGCAGGCCCTGTGGCTCACGTTCTGGCTCAACGTCGCGCTGGTCGTCACCGTCGCGATCCTCGGCATGCTGGCGCTGCGCGCGCTCAGCCGCGAGGCGCTCGAGCGCGCCGAGCGCGCCGAGCGGCGCCTCGACGCGGGGAAGGAGTGATCGCCGTGGCGACGAATGGTCCGATGCCCGCGCCGGTGATCGTCGCCGGCGAGCGGGTGTGGATCACGCGGCCCGCCCACCCGGCCTCGGGGCTCACCGGCATCGTGCTCGCCGTCTACCCGGAGACGCTCCGGGTATGCGTGAAGCTCGACCGCAAGTGGCTCAAGGGCGGCGGCGCCTCGCGGCGCGAAGTTCAGCACCTTGCCCTCGGCGAGGTCGAGCGGCTCGAGGCGCCGGTGCGCCCGGGCGAGGGCATCCGGTGAGTGTTCCGCGCGAGCGCCGCCCGCGGGTGAGCCACGGCGTGCGCCGGGCGCTGGCTCACATCATCCCGCTCGTGCTCCGGGAGCTCGAGCGTCCCCTCACCGGCAGGTTCCAGCGGCTCCGGGCCCAGGAGCTGCACGAGATCGCGCGCGCCGTGGCCTGGCTCGAGTGGCACCGGCTCCACAACACGAGCGGGCGCGCAGTGGCGCTCACCAACCTCGAGCCGCGGCGCACCCGGCGCCACCCCAAACCCACCGCTCCCCAGCAACCGATCGGGATCTAGGAGGAACCCATGGCACGGATCCACGGAGAGATTGAGCTCGCCGCGCGGCGCGTCGAGCGGGCAAGGGCGCGCCTCGAGGCCGGGCGCGACGACCTGCGCGAGGCGCGCCAGGAGTT